>NZ_PDJO01000001.1:3711815-4019144 GCF_002563775.1 Thioclava sp. ES.031
ACCCGCTCTTCTCGACGGTCGAGCATAGCGGGAGCTGGATGCAGGCCTATGCGGACCGCCCCTGGATCGCGATTGCGCCGATCCTTGGCCTCGCGGGTATCGCCATGGCGGTGCGGGGGCTGCGCGCCGGGCGCGAAGTCTCGACGCTGCTCTGGTCGAAACTGGGCATCTTCGGCGTGATCTCCTCGGTCGGCCTGACGATGTTCCCCTTCATCCTGCCGAGCTCGAAAATGCCCGACGCCTCGCTGACGGTCTGGGACGCTTCGTCCTCGCACCAGACGCTGTTCATCATGCTCGTCTGCGCGCTCATCTTCATGCCGCTCATCCTCGCCTATACCGCATGGGTCTATAAGGTCCTGTGGGGCAAGGTGACGGTCGAAGATGTCGAGCGCGACAGCCATACCGTTTACTAAGGAGACAGACAGATGTGGTATTTCGCATGGATCCTCGGGCTTCCGCTGGCCGCTCTGGTCGCCGTCGCCAACGCGATGTGGCTCGAGATGCAGAACGACTGCAAGATCGCCGGTGAGTGCAAGGACGACTGACCTTGCCCGGCAGACGAACGCGAAAGGCCGCCTTCGGGCGGCCTTTTTCATGGGCGGATCGCGGACACAGCGCGACGCTAGGGCAATTCGCACGCACCGCTAGCGCAAACAGTCGAAAAGACGTGACGTTTCAGGGCCAAAACGAGGCGTTTTCCCCCTGTCCCTTCGCCCTTTGCTCTTGTAACAAAATTGCCGAATGAATCCGTTCGCCGCAATTTGGCGGACTACACAAGGGAGACACGCCATGAAGGTTCTCGTGCCTGTGAAGCGCGTGATCGACTATAACGTGAAAGCTCGCGTGAAAGCGGACGGAAGCGGTGTCGATCTCGCCAATGTCAAAATGTCGATGAACCCGTTCGACGAAATCGCTGTCGAAGAGGCGATCCGTCTGAAGGAGAAGGGCGCCGTCGAAGAGATCATCGCGGTCTCCATCGGCGTGAAGCAGGCGCAGGAAACCCTGCGCACCGCGCTCGCGATGGGTGCGGATCGTGCGATTCTCGTGGTCGCCGCCGATGACGTGCAGACCGATATCGAGCCGCTGGCCGTCGCCAAAATCCTCGCCAAGGTCGTCGAGGAAGAGCAGCCCGGCATGGTGATCCTCGGCAAGCAGGCGATCGACAACGACATGAACGCGACCGGCCAGATGCTGGCGGCGCTTCTTGGCTGGGGTCAGGCGACCTTCGCCTCGGAAGTCGTGGTCGAGGGCGAGGCCGCGAAGGTCACCCGTGAAGTCGACGGCGGCCTGCAGACCATCGAGGTCAAGCTGCCCGCGATCGTCACCACCGACCTTCGTCTGAACGAGCCGCGCTATGCGTCGCTGCCGAACATCATGAAGGCGAAGAAGAAGCCGCTCGACGAGAAGACCGCCGACGACTACGGCGTCGACGTCTCGCCGCGCCTCGAAGTGGTGAAGACCACCGAGCCCGAAGCGCGTCAGGCTGGCGAAATGGTGCCGGACGTCGACACGCTGGTTGCGAAACTCAAAGAGAAGGGGGTCGTGTGATGGCCGTTCTGCTGCTGGGTGAAGTGAATGATGGCGAACTGTCGGTCGACGCGACCGCCAAGGCCGTCTCCGCTGCAAAATCGCTGGGCGATGTGACCGTGCTCTGCGCGGGTGCGTCGGCTGCTGCCGCGGGTGAAGCCGCCGCCAAGATCGACGGTGTCGCGAAGGTTCTCGTGGCCGAGGATCCCTCGCTGAGCCACCGTCTGGCGGAGCCGACCGCCGCACTGATCGTGTCGCTCGCGGGCGATTACTCGCATATCGTGGCCCCGGCCACGACCGATGCGAAGAACGTGATGCCGCGCGTCGCCGCGCTTCTCGACGTGATGGTGATCTCGGATGTCTCCGGCGTCGTCGATGCCGACACGTTCGAGCGCCCGATCTACGCGGGTAACGCGATCCAGACCGTGAAATCGAAGGACGAGAAGAAGGTCATCACCTTCCGCACCTCGACCTTCGACGCCGCCGGCGAAGGCGGTTCGGCTTCGGTCGAGACCGTCGCCATGTCGGACGCGCCCGCTCTGTCGAGCTGGATCGAAGACAAGGTCGCCGAGAGCGATCGTCCGGAGCTGACCTCGGCGAAGATCGTCGTGTCGGGCGGCCGTGGCGTCGGCTCGGAAGAGGACTTCAAGGTGATCGAAGCGCTGGCCGACAAGCTTGGCGCTGCTGTGGGTGCCTCGCGCGCCGCCGTCGACTCGGGCTTCGCGCCGAACGACTGGCAGGTCGGTCAGACCGGTAAGGTCGTGGCCCCCGAGCTCTACATCGCCTGCGGCATCTCGGGTGCTATCCAGCACCTCGCCGGCATGAAGGACTCGAAGATCATCGTCGCGATCAACAAGGACGAAGAAGCGCCGATCTTCCAGGTCGCCGATTACGGTCTGGTCGCGGACCTCTTCGACGCTGTTCCGGCGCTGACCGAAAAGCTCTGATCCACGGAAGGGGCGCTGCCCCCCGGGAGAGTTGAACCAAGTCGAAAGGGCGGGGAATTTCCCCGCCCTTTCCTGTTAGAGAAATGGCCGCAGCGTAGGCGAGAGGGCGGCGGCAATCTCCTCATGCACCAGCGGCCCGGGGACCATTTCCGCCGCAGGCTCTTCCAGCGGGGAGAAATGCATTCCCGTCGTGCCCGCGCTGCGCGCCGTCACCGAGGGCTCGACCCGAACGATATCGGCCACGAGCGGTCGCAGCGTCTCCACCATCGCCTCCGTCACCATCAGCGGCTCGTGCCCGAGCGTGTCGCTATGGGCCGGATCGTGGAATTCGCCCAGCCAAAGCAGCAGCTTGCGTCCCTTGATCTTGGCCAGAAGCGCGGTCATCCGCTGCAGCCACGCCTCCTGCAATTCGACCTCGAGCAGTGCGAATTTCTCGGGCTCGCGTTCTTTCAATGCGCTCAGCATGTGACGCGTGAAATTGAATTCGGTGAAATCCACGCCGCGGAAGATCGAGCGCATCAGGCTCGACGCGCGCAGGAAGCGGTCATTGCGCCGCGGATGCACCGCATAGAAGCGGTTCGACATGTTCTGCGCGCCGAGCAACTGGATCACCGTGACCTTCGCGGCCTCTGATGCGGCGGCCAGTTGCGGCTCGTGCAGGAACACGTCGATCCCCGCGTTGAGATAGCCGAAATTCACCACCGGCATCTCCAGTCGCGCTTCGAGCAGCGCGGGCCAGGGATGCTCCACGAACTTGCCGTAGGTCTCCGTCCCGCCCATCGCGGCGATGAAATCCCCCTGCAGCGCACGGCGCGGCCCGCGGAACAGCAGTTTGGATTTCCCGTATCTGCACGGGAAGTAATCGAGGGCACCATCGCCCGTATATTCGAATGCCATTTTCCCACCTCAGTCTGAGTTCGACTCACCCGAGGCCAGATTGCGCCCAAAATCTTGCCAAACGGCTAATGTTAAAATGATCTCAGCCCTGCGTTTCGCTTGCATGGACCGAGCGGAGAACTATGGTCAGGGCGCAAAGCGTGAGAGGGAAAATTATGGCGATCGAGAAAGTGGGCATCGTGGGTGCAGGGCAGATGGGCAACGGGATCGCCCATGTCTTCGCGCTGGCCGGATATGACGTTCTGCTGAATGACATCAGCGACGAGGCGCTGACGAAAGCGCTCTCCACGGTCACCAAGAACCTCGATCGGCAGGTGTCGCGCGGCAAGATCTCGGAGGACGAGAAAGCTACCGCGCTGAAGCGGATCACCACGACGACGAAACTGAGCGATCTCGGCCCGACCGATCTGGTGATCGAGGCCGCGACCGAGCGCGAGACGGTCAAGCAGGCGATCTTCGAAGACCTGCTTCCGCATCTCAAGCCGACGACGATCCTGACCTCGAACACCTCGTCGATCTCGATCACGCGGCTCGCCTCGCGCACGGACCGGCCCGAGAAGTTCATGGGCTTCCACTTCATGAACCCGGTGCCGGTGATGCAGCTGGTCGAACTGATCCGCGGCATCGCGACCGATCAGGAGACCTACAAGACGCTGCACGAGGTGGTGGAAAAGCTCGGTAAAACCGCGGCTTCGGCCGAGGACTTCCCGGCCTTCATCGTGAACCGCATCCTGATGCCGATGATCAACGAGGCGGTCTATACGCTCTATGAAGGCGTGGGGAACGTGCGCTCGATCGACGAGTCGATGAAGCTCGGCGCGAACCATCCAATGGGGCCGCTGGAGCTGGCCGACTTCATCGGGCTCGACACCTGCCTCGCGATCATGAACGTGCTGCATGACGGGCTCGCCGATACCAAGTATCGCCCCTGCCCGCTTCTGACGAAATATGTCGAAGCCGGCTGGCTCGGCCGCAAGACCGGGCGCGGCTTCTACGACTATCGCGGCGAGGAGCCGGTGCCGACGCGCTGAGGCGACGGGGTAGAGGGGCGCTGCCCCTCGCGGCTTCGCCGCTCACCCCGGGATATTTTCCAAGAGCGAAAACAAGACGGATCGACACCCGGCTCGGGCCGCGATTGCGGGGGAACCGGGTGTCTTCGCTCTTGCGGCCATCGGCGTCCCCGCCTGTCCCGCAAAGACAGACTGCGCCGAGTTTCGTTAAGACCGAGTAAGCGGCTTCGCTCTTTCGAAATATCCCGGAGGGCGGTGAAACCGCGGGGGCAGAGCCCCCTCCGCCAACGCCCTACAGCGCCAGCGTTTCCGCCCGCAGGTCCGCGAGGAACTTGCGCGGGTTCTGCAGCGCCTCGGCGATCTCTTCGGGCCCCTTCGCCGGACCGATCGCGGGATTCTGGGGCTTGTTCAGCGCCCGTTTGATCTCATAGAGCAGGAGCCCCTGCCGCACGGTCGCGCTGAGCGTGTTGGCAATCTGATAGGCGCGCGAATTCTGGCCCGGGAAGTGGATCGGCAGCACCGAGGCGTTCGACCGGGCGAGCATTTTCGCGGTGAAGGGGTTCCATTCCTGCTCGATCACCGGCCCCATCAGCGTCTCGGAATGGGCCACCTGCCCCGCCGGGAACAGAACCACCACGCCGCCGCGCTTGAGCTGGGCCATGCAGGCGGCGCGCATCTTGAGGCTGTCCTCGCGGGCATTGGGCTCGTGCGGGAAAGGCACGGGCAGCATGTATTGCTCGACCTCGGGAATACCGGTCAGCAAAGAGCGGGTGAGGATCAGGAAATCGTCTCGCACCTGCCCGATCAGGTAGGCCAGCACCATCCCGTCCACCAGCCCGTGCGGGTGGTTGGCTACGACCACCAACGGGCCCTCTTTCGGGATATGGGCGATCTGTTCGGGCGGCGTGGTGACATCGATCCCCATCACGTCGAGCGCCTGCGGCCAGAACTCGGCCCCGACCGGGGCGCCGCGTTTCTCGAACTTGCGGATCAAATGGAGAAGCTGCGCCTTCGCGGTCAGCCATTCCAGGGTGCGGATCGTGCCGACCTTGAAGGGATTGGAAAACGTACCCGCATAGGACAGACGGCGCTTGTCATAGGGTCGCGATACCGCTTGCGCGGCGTCGATTGCGATGTCGCTCTCTTGGTTCATTGGGCGAACCCTCTCGCTGGGTGCGGAGCGTCACATACCTTCGCCGAACTTGTCGGCCACCAATGCCTGAAGCGCATCGGCGAGCTTTTCTGCCTCGGCCCCGCTTGTCGTCACTTCAATAGTGGTTCCACGCGAAGCTGCCAACATCAAAAGCCCCATGATCGAGTCGCCCGAGACCGACTGGCCATCCTTCGCCACCGTGGCGCGGGCGTCATGATCCTCGACAACCTCGACGAAACGAGCGGAGGCGCGGGCATGCAGGCCCTTCTCGTTCACGATCTCCAACTCGCGGGTCACGGACATTTCACCACTCCCGCTTGGGCATTGTAACTATTGATATATTTTCGCCCCGCATCGAGCGCGGCCTCGACCGCGGCATGGACCGCGAGGCTGCGCGATTTCGCCAGCTTGATCAGCAGCGGCAGGTTCGCACCGTAGATGATTTCGCGGTCTCGCGCCTCGCAGGCCATCAGCGACAGGTTGGACGGAGAGCCGCCGAACATGTCGGTCACAACCACGACACCTGTTCCGTCATCGACCGCATCGGCGGCGGCGCGAATCTCCGCCTGCTTGCCCGCGCGGTCGTGATCGTCCTCGATCGTGATGGCACGAATGCCGCGCTGCGGGCCCACGACATGCTCTATAGCGGCGAGATATTCGCGCGCCAGACCACCATGTGCCACGATCACGATACCGATCACGCGCCCGACCTCACCTTCGTTTCTTCGTTCTCGGCATGGCCGAGACGCTCCAATTCCCTATGACGTTTAGACACGCGCCACCCTGCTTCCGCAAGCGCTTTGGCGATGCTCTCGGTCATTGCGACCGAGCGGTGTTGCCCCCCGGTACACCCGAAGCCGACCGAGAGGTAGGCCTTGCCCTCCGCGACATAGGCGGGAAGCAGGAACAACAAAAGATCGAGGACGCGCTGGTGGAACTCCGCAAAGCGCGGATCGGCGGCGACATAATCCGCGACCGCCGCGTCGCGCCCGTCAAGCGCGCGCAGCTCCGGCTCCCAATGGGGATTGGCGAGGAAGCGGCAATCGAACATCAGATCGAGCCCGCGCTGCACCCCGCGCTTGTAGCTGAAGGAATTCACCGTGACCGAGAGCGCCTCGGTGCGGCCCGTGTCGAAGAAGCGCCCGACCTCGGCGCGCAGATCATGCGGGCTCATCTCGGAGCTGTCGATAAGGACATCGGCGCGCATGCGGATCGGCGAGAGCAGGTCCATCTCCTGCGCGATGCCTGCGCCGGGGTCTTCCTCGGGCGATAGCGGATGGCGGCGGCGGGTCTCGGAATAGCGCCGTTCGAGCACATCGGGGCGCGCATCGAGATAGAGCAGGTCGAGATGCAGATCCGGGCGCTTGGTCAGCATGTCGACCAGTTCGATCAGCGCCGCGGCCGAGAAATCGCGCCCGCGTACATCGACGCCAAGCGCGACTGGGCCGGTCAGATGCCCCTTGAGAAGGCGCGGAACGAGACTCAGCGGCAGGTTGACGATCGGCTCGTAGCCCAGATCCTCCAAAGCGCCGATGGCAGTCGTGCGGCCCGCACCTGACGGGCCGGTCACCAGCACGACGCGCTGGCCAGCCTGTGCCCATACCGGATCGGATCGCGTCACGCCCATCGGCCCCCTTTCAGCCATTGCAAGATTGCCACATCAAGATGACCATGCTGCACGCGCAGCACAAGGGGCAGATTGACGCCCAACACCCTGTCTTTTCGACAGGTTGGCAAGCGTTCAACCTCTTCTCTATCGAGATCGACCAGCAAAGTGATGCGGGCTTGCGACAGGTGATCGGCGCGCAGGATACCCACGCCGCGCGCCTCGATCCGGCCCGCGATCGCCTCCGGTGCGCTTGCGATCAGCGCCCCGTCTTCGGCGCGAAGGTCGACCCGGTCATCGGCGACGAGTGACGCCCCCATCGCCATCAACCGCAACGCGAGAAGCGATTTGCCGCTGCCCGAGGCGCCACGAATGAGAACGCCGCGCTCGGGGTCGAGCGCGACGGCACTGGCATGGAGATTGGTCGAGAGGTCGTCCGACCCGGTCATTCAGCTGACCGGCAGGCCCACGACGAAACGCGCGCCCAGAGGATCGGAGGTCCGGTCGGCATCGGTGGGGCGAATATTCTCGGCCCAGATCACGCCGCCATGGGCTTCGACGATCTGCTTGGAAATCGCGAGACCGAGACCCGAGTGGTCGCCGAACTGCCCCTCGGGGCGTTCCGAATAGAACCGCTTGAAGACCTTGGTCAGCGCCTCTTCGGGAATGCCCGGCCCGGTATCCTCGACCACGACCAGCACGCGATTGTCGCGCTGGCGTGCCCAGACCCGCACCGCGTCGCCCTCTTCGCAGAACGAGGTCGCGTTGGTGATCAGGTTCACGAAGACCTGCGCCAGACGCGCTTCCAGCCCCGAGATGACCACGGATTGCGACGGCAGATCGGTGATGAAATCGACGCCCTTCTCGCGCGCCTGCTGCCCGAGGAATTCGCTGAGATTCGACACCATCTTGATCAGGTCGAATTGCTCTTCCTCTTCTTTCACCAGCTCGGAATCGAGCCGCGATGCATTGGAAATGTCACTCACCAGACGATCCAATCTGCGCACGTCGTGATCGATGACCTCGAGAAGACGGGTGCGCTGTTCGTCTTTCTTGACCATATGCAGCGAGGCCACGGCAGAGCGCAGACTGGCCAGCGGGTTCTTGATCTCATGGGCGACGTCGGCGGCGAACTGTTCGTTCGCGTCGATACGTTCGTAAAGCGCGCCGACCATGCCGCGCATCGCGCCCGACAGCCGCCCGATCTCGTCAGGTCGCGCGGTCAGGTCGGGGATGCGCACCCGGGCGGGCGCCATCTTGCGTGCGTTCTTGTCGCGCCCGATTTCGGCGGCGGCGGCAAGATCGGAAAGCGGGTTGGCGATGGTCGAGGCCAGCACCAGCGACAGCCCGATCGAGACGATGATCGCGATCACGAACATCTGCAGCACCTGCTCGCGCTCGACGCGGACCAGCGCGTCGATCTGCCCCGCGACGGAGATCAGCCCGACCACGCCCACGACGCGATCGCCCTGCCGGATCGGGGTGGCGACGGCGAAGATGGTCTCGCCGGCGGCGTTCTTCTGCGAGGCGATCTTGGTGCGGCCGTCCAACGCCGAGGGCACCAGATCGCGCACCATGTCGAGCGCGCTATCGGCGGCGGTGCCGCCACCGCGCTCGAACAGACCCGCGACCGAGTCCCAGATCTGGCCGAGGAAATCGCTCAGCACGGTGGAGCGCTTGTCGAAATTCAGCCCGTCGACCTCTTCGACCGGCGCGCGGTCGCCCGTGGTGGTGGTGCCAAGCAGCGCCGCACTGGGATCGAACAGGTAGAGATCGGCGCCCTCGGGCAACTCCATCCCGCGGATCGTCGCGAGCGGGTCGAGCCCGTCTCCCGCCGCCAGATTGACCGGAGCCCCCGCCGGAAGCTGCGCCTCGAACACGTCGGCGGCCAGTTGCGCCTCGTTCACCAGACCGCTCTCGCGCTGCAGCACAAGGCTGTCGCGAAACGGGTTGAGATAGAGCACGCCGGTCACCAGCACGATCATCGCCAACAGGTTGAAGGTGATGATCTTGCGCGCCAGTGGCGAGCGGTTGAGCGAGAACATCGACCGCCGCGCCCGACCCTTGCGCAGATCGTCGTCGACGATATCGGCCGGGCCGACCCAATCCTCACCGAGCACGACTTCCGTTTCCGGCGCGTGACGGGCGAAGTCTGAGGAGCGCTTTCGAGCCAATCCGATCTTCCCGGCAATACTCATCGACGTAGCATCACTCTTCGTTATACCGGTATCCGATGCCGTAGAGTGTCTCGATCGCCGTGAAATCATCATCGACGCTGCGCATCTTCTTGCGCAGGCGCTTGATGTGGCTGTCGATCGTGCGGTCGTCGACATAGACCTGATCGTCGTAAGCCACGTCCATCAGCTGATCGCGCGATTTCACGAAACCGGGCCGCTGAGCGAGTGCTTGAAGCAGCAGGAATTCGGTCACGGTCAGCGTGACGTCCTTGCTCTTCCAGGTCACCGCGTGGCGCAGCGGATCCATCTCGAGCGAGCCGCGCACCATGACCTTGGTGTCTTCGGTCGAGGCGACCTCGCCGGTCGAGATCGCTTCCTGCCGGCGCAGCAGCGCGCGGATGCGTTCGACCAGAAGACGCTGCGAGAACGGCTTCTTGACGTAGTCGTCCGCGCCCATGCGCAGGCCCAGAACTTCGTCGATTTCGTCGTCTTTGGAGGTCAGGAAGATCACCGGAATCGCGGTCTTCTGGCGAAGCCGCTGCAGCAGCTCCATGCCGTCCATCCGCGGCATCTTTATATCCAGAACCGCCATGTCCGGGAGACGCTTGGTGAACGCGTCGAATGCAGCCTGTCCGTCGTTATACGTTTCGACATCGTAACCTTCCGCCTCGAGCGTCATCGAGACAGAGGTCAGAATATTGCGGTCGTCGTCGACCAGCGCGATTCTCGACATGTCGGAATATCCCTTCACTGCTACTTTATAGTTATTACACGCATATTCCGCGTTCGTTGCCTTCAAATCAACAAAAAGCTGCGAATCACCAAGGTTTCGCGAATCATCAGAGCCAGAATTTCCGAACCTTTGACTAATTTGCCTCACCTTTCCGCAACATTTCGTGGTGATTGCGCTAAACCTAGAAATGGTTGCGCTAACTACCCCTATGCATTCTGTTCCTTCGCAAAATTGTCATGCTATAGGCGACCCATCCGGGTAACATTGTTACTCGGATCGGCGCTTCGAGGCCCCGAGGCGCCGGGAATAACCCTGTAACGCCGCGCGACGGCATCGGGAGCATCAGATGGACATTGGACGCGTTAACCCCGCGAAACGACTGGAAGATCAAGGCATCAAAGGTCTCGGGAATGTCTATTACAACCTGCTGGAACCGGCGCTGATCCAAGAAGCGATCAAGCGCGACGAAGGTACGCTCGGCAAGGGTGGCGCCTTCTACTGCACCACCGGGAAACACACGGGCCGGTCGCCCAAAGACAAGTTCGTCGTGCGCACCGCCTCGGTCGAAGACAGCATCTGGTGGGAGAACAACTCCCCGATGGAGCCCGACGCCTTCGACCGCCTCCATGCCGACATGCTGGAGCATATGAAGGGCAAGGATTACTTCGTCGAGGACCTCTTCGGCGGCGCCGATCCCGAGCATCGGCTCGACGTGCGCCTCGTGGCGGAAATGGCCTGGCACGGGCTGTTCCTGCGCACCATGCTGCGCCGCCCCGAGCGCGAGGAACTCGACACGTTCAACCCGGAATGGACGATCATCAACTGCCCGAGCTTCAAGGCCGATCCCGAGAAGCACGGCTGCCGCTCGGAGACCGTGATCGCGCTGAACTTCGAGAAGAAGACGATCCTGATCGGCAACACCGCCTATGCGGGTGAGAACAAGAAGGGCGTCTTCACCCTTCTCAACTACATCCTGCCCGGCGAAGGCATCATGGCGATGCACTGCTCGGCCAACCACGCGATCGACAACCCCGATGACGCGGCGGTCTTCTTCGGCCTCTCGGGCACCGGCAAGACGACGCTCTCGGCCGATCCCTCGCGCATTCTGGTGGGCGATGACGAGCATGGCTGGTCGCATAACGGCATCTTCAACTTCGAAGGCGGCTGCTACGCCAAGACGATCAACCTGTCGAAAGAAGCCGAGCCGGAGATCTACAACACCTGCTCGATGTTCGGCACCGTGGTCGAGAACATGGTGTTCGACGAGGAGACGCTGGAGCTGGACTTCAACGACAACTCGATCACCGACAACATGCGCTGCGCCTATCCGCTGCACTACATTCCGAACGCCTCGGATACCGCGATGGCGGGCCAGCCCAAGAACGTGATCATGCTGACCTGCGACGCTTTCGGTGTCCTGCCGCCCATCGCGCGGCTCACCCCGGCGCAGGCGATGTATCACTTCCTGTCGGGCTTCACTTCGAAGACCCCGGGCACCGAGGTTGGCGTGGTCGAGCCGCTCCCGACCTTCTCGACCTGCTTCGGCGCGCCCTTCATGCCGCGTCGCCCCGAGGTCTATGGCAAGCTGCTGCAGGAGAAGATCCACGACACCGGCGCGTCCTGCTGGCTGGTGAATACTGGCTGGACCGGCGGCGCCTTCGGCACCGGGTCGCGGATGCCGATCCGGGCGACCCGTGCGCTGCTGAAAGCCGCGCTCGACGGCTCGCTGCACGACGTGCAGTTCCGCAAGGATCCCAACTTCGGCTTCGAGGTTCCGGTCTCGGTCCCGAATGTCTCGGACGTGCTTCTGGACCCGCGCCGCACCTGGGACGACGCGGCGGCCTATGATGCGCAGGCGCAGAAACTGGTGGAGATGTTCTCGGACAACTTCGCGCAATACGTGCCCTATATCGACGACGACGTGAAAGCCGCCGCGATCGGGTGATCAGCCTGACTGATCGAAAATCACGAATTTTGGAAAGGGCCGGCGATCACGTCGGCCTTTTTCATGCGCGAAGCCCACTTTCCTAAACCCTTGAACCGCCTACATGATGCCAGCCATGGAACTGGAACTGCTTCATATTCTGGGCCTCGCCCTGATCGCTGGCCTCATCGCGCTGGCCGGTCTGACGCTGATCGTCGCAAGGCTGTCGCATCGGCGCCCGAAGGGCCCGTTCCCCAAGTCCCATATGCAGCTCGCCCCCGAAACCGGGCGCTTCGCGACCGCGCTGCAGGACCGGCTCGCGGGAATTGAGACAAAGAGCGCGGTCCAGCTGCTTGCCGATCCACTCGACGCGCTGGCGGCGCGGCTGGAACTGATCGACGCGGCGGAGGTCTCGCTCGATCTGCAATATTACATCTGGCAGAACGACACGGCGGGCGCGATCATGCTCGGCGCTCTGCGCAAGGCGGCCAAACGCGGGGTCCGTGTCCGGCTGCTGATCGACGACAACGGCACGGCGGGGATGGACCGCACGCTGGCCGCGCTCGACCAGTTGCCCAATGTCGACGTGCGCCTGTTCAACCCCTTCCCGATCCGCACCGCGCGCTTCCTGGGCTACCTGTCCGACTTCCGCCGTCTGAACCGCCGGATGCACAACAAGGCGATGATCGCGGATGGGCGGATGGCGATCCTCGGCGGGCGCAATATCGGCGACGACTATTTCAACAGCCTCTCCGAGAGCGGGCTCTACATGGATCTCGACGTCGCCGTCGCGGGTCCGGTTCTGGCGCAGATCGGCAAGCAGTTCGACCTCTACTGGAACGCGCCCCCTGCGATCCCGGCGGAAAAGATGCTGGGAAGCTGCGAGGCGAAAGAGGCCGAGACCATCATCAAGACCGAAGAGCTCCGCCTCTCGGAGCCCGAGGCGAAGCGCTATGCCGACGACCTTCAGCATCCCGACCGGACGTCGCGGCTGCTGTCGGGCAAGGCGCGGGTGATCTTCGCC
The DNA here is from genome assembly GCF_002563775.1 of Thioclava sp. ES.031. NCBI lineage: Bacteria > Pseudomonadati > Pseudomonadota > Alphaproteobacteria > Rhodobacterales > Paracoccaceae > Thioclava > Thioclava sp. ES.031. Next base: position 3,724,814 of record NZ_PDJO01000001.1, read on the forward strand.
GAGGCGCAGTTGATCTACGACCACCCGTCGAAAATCCACGGGCTTTTGCAGGGGCGCAAACTGCTCTGGCAATATCTGGTGCGCGCCTTGGGGCAACCGCTGGAAGAACTGGTGCTGGTGACGCCCTACCTCGTCCCGACGCGGACGGGGGTGCGGTATCTCAAGCGGATCGCGCAATCGGGGGCGACCATCAAGGTGCTGACGAATTCCTATGCCGCGACCGATGTGGCGCTGGTCCATTCCGGCTACGCGCATCGCCGCAAGGGTCTGTTGCGCGCGGGCATCGAGCTTTACGAATACGCCGCCGACGCCGAAGAGCGCCGCCCGAGCGAGCGCAACCGGCGCGAGCGGCTGCTGGGCTCCGACATTCGCGGCACCTCGCCCTTCTCGCGCAACAAACTGCACGCCAAGGTCTTCGCGGTCGATCGCGCGCGGGTCTTCATCGGTTCGTTCAACTTCGATCCGCGCTCGATGCGCCTGAATACCGAGCTGGGCATCGTGATCGACGCGCCCGAAATCGCGACGGAAATCTCCGAGGCCTTCAAGGAATTCATCCCCGCCCGCGCATGGCGGCTGCGCCTCACCCGCGCCCAGCAATTGCGCTGGTCGCGGCCCGGGCATGGCGTGCGCAAGCGCGAGCCGGGCGTGCCCTTCTCGCATCGCATCTTCCTATGGATTGCGCAGCGCCTGCCGATCGAGTGGATGCTGTAAGGCTCAGCTCTTGCGCGTGCGTTTCACCTTGCGCGCGACCGCCTTCTTCTTGGCGGCGTCGCGGGCCGGTTTGCGCGGCCCCTTGCCGGGCCCTTTGCGCGGCGGACGCGTGCCGGGGCGGCGGCCCTTGCGGCGCTTGCCGTCGCCCGAGGGCATCCCCTGCCCTTCGACTTCCAGCAGCTCCAGCATCAACCCGCCGGTGATCGGCACGGCCTCGGACAGCCGCACCCGGACGCGCTGCCCGATGGTGATGACCATCCCGGTATCCGAGCCCACCAGCTCCTGCGCCTCGCGGTCGAAATGGAAGAATTCGCGTCCGATCTCACGGATCGGGATCAGCCCGTCCGCGCCGGTCTCGTCGAGCTTCACGAAAGCGCCGAATTTCTGCACGCCCGAGATGCGGCCCGTGAACTCGCTGCCCACGCGATCCGACAGGTAAGCCGCCAGATAGCGGTCGGTCGTGTCGCGTTCGGCCACCATCGAGCGGCGCTCGGTGTCGGAAATCTGCTTCGCCGTGTCGTCGAGGTTCTCGATATCCCACGCGCTCAGCCCGTCCTTGCCCCAGCCATGGCCGAGGATCAGCGCGCGGTGCACGATCAGGTCGGAATAGCGCCGGATCGGCGAAGTGAAATGCGCGTAGGAGCGCAGCGCGAGGCCGAAATGCCCGTAATTCGTCGGCGCATAATAAGCCTGCGTCATCGAGCGCAGCGTCGAGATATTGATCAGCTCGTCGAACTCGGAGCCCTCGGACTGGCTCAGCAGGTTGTTCAGATGCGCGGTCTGCAGCACCTGCCCCTTCGCCAGCGTGAAGCCCGACGCCTGCGCCACTTCGCGCAAGCTTTCGATCTTCTCGAGGCTGGGTTCCTCGTGGACACGATACAGCAGCGGACGGCGCAGCTTCTCCAGTTCCTCGGCGGCGGCCACATTGGCCAGCACCATGAACTCCTCGATCAGCTTATGCGCGTCGAGCCGCTCCTTGAACCGGATCGAGGCGACATGGCCATCGTCGCCGATCACGATCTGCCGCTCGGGCAGGTCCAGCTCCAGCGGCTGACGGATCGCGCGGGCGTGCTTGAGCGCCTCGTAAGCCTCGTAGATCGGGTCGATGATCTCCTCGACCATATCTTCGGTCTTCTCGTCCGGGTTGCCGTCGCGCGCCGATTGCACCTGCCCGTATTCCAGCGAGCCGACCGAACGGATCATCCCGCGCGTGAAGCGGTGGCTAACCTTGCGCCCCTGCGCGTCGATCTTCATCCGCACCGCCAGCACCGCGCGGTCCACGTTCTCGTGCAGCGAGCACAGGTCGCCCGACAGACGATCCGGCAGCATCGGCACGACGCGGTCGGGGAAATAGGTGGAGTTGCCGCGCTTGCGGGCCTCGCGGTCCAGCTCGGAGCCCGGCGTGACGTAATGCGCCACATCGGCGATCGCGACCCAGATCAGGAAGCCGCCCTCGTTCTTCGGATCGTCGTCGCGGATCACCAGCACCGCATCGTCGCGGTCGCGCGCATCCGCCGGGTCGATCGTGACGAAAGACAGCTTGCGCAGGTCTTCACGCTCGCCAAGAGGCGCAGGCTCTGCGGCATCGGCCTCGGCCACGACCGCATCGGGGAAATCGTCCGGGATGCCATGCTGGTGGATCGCGATGAGCGAGACCGCCTTCGGCGCGGACGGATCGCCCAGCACCTCGATCACGCGCGCCTTGGGTAGGCCCATGCGGCCGCGCGGCCCGGTCTGTTCGGCCTCGACCAGCTCGCCATCCTTGGCGCCCTGCGTGACCGCCGCCGGCACTTGCCATTCATTGCCGACCCCCTTGTCGATCGGCATGATCCGCCCGCCCTCGGCATTCTTGCGGAAGATGCCGACGATGCGATGCGAGGCCTGCCCGATCTTGCGGATCAGCCGCGCCTCGTAGCCGTAATCCTCGTCTTCGACCGGGGTCAGGCGACCGAGGATACGGTCGCCCTCGGCCAGCGTGGGATCGCCGTCCTTCGGAACGAAGAGAACCAAAGGCGCAGGCCCGTCGCCAGTCCATTCCGCAGGCTCGGCCCATTGGTCGCCCTGACTATCCTCGCGCATCACACGCAGCACGGACACCGGCGGCAGCACATTGGGATCGCGGAAATTGCGGCGGCGCTTCTCGATCAGGCCTTCCTCGGCCATGTCCTTGAGAATGCGCTTCAGCTCGATCTTCGCCTGCCCCTTCACACCGAAGGCCCGCGCGATATCGCGCTTGGCCCCTTGGTCGGGATTGTCGTTCAGCCAGTCGAGGATTTGCTGGCGCGAGGGAATGGGGGCGGGTTTGCTCATGGGTTTGCCTAACATGGGGCGTGAGGGGCGTCACTCAAAGAGTGGGACGCTAATTCTGGGTGTCGAGGGGGCGCTGCCCCCGCGCGCGCAGGCGCGCATGGCTTAGGCGGAGGGGGCTCTGCCCCCGCGCTGACGCGCCCCCCGAGATATTTTCGCCAAGAGGAAGCTAAAGCGGCTTTTCCATATCGCGATGCGGGATGCCCGCGTCGTCGTAATCCGCGCCGTAGGGCACGAAGCCGAGCTTTTCGTAGAACGGGATCGCGTAGCTCTGCGCCGAGAGATAGGCGCGGGTGCAGCCCATCTCCTTGAACCGTTCGCAGGCGTCGCGCACCAGCGCCGCGCCAAGCCCGGTGCCACGCGCGGATTTCGCCACGCAGATGCGACCGATCTTGCCGGTCTCCCCCTTGCGGATCAGCCGCGCGGTGCCGAGCGGCGTGCCATCCTCGCTGGCAAGCAGATGGACCGCCTGATCGTCGAGATCGTCCCATTCCTCGGGCTCCGGGATGCCCTGTTCTTCGATGAACACCGCCCGGCGCAGCGCGTGGCAGGGCGTGTAATCGGTGACCGGCTCGATCTTGATCATGCGAAATAGTCTCTCAATATGCGGGCATAGACGCGCGTGAGGGCTTCGATCTGATCCAGCGGCACACGCTCGTCGACCTGATGCATCGTCGCGCCGACGAGGCCGAATTCCACGACCGGGCAGTGATCCTTCACGAAGCGCGCATCCGAGGTGCCGCCCGAGGTGGATAGCTCCGGCGCGCGACCCGTTTCCGCCTCGACCGATTTCGCGACGAGATCGACGAAGGGACCGGGCGGCGTGACGAAGCTTTCCCCCGAGATATCGGGGTTGAGCGCGATGCGGATGCCGGTCTCGGCGGCGATCTCGGAGGCCATCGCCTCGGCCCAGGCGATCAGCCCCTCGCCGGTATGGGCGTCGTTGAAGCGGATATTCACGGTCGCGCGGGCCTTGGCCGGGATCACGTTATTGGCCGGGTTGCCGCAATCGATGGTGGTGATCTGCAGGCTCGAGGGCTGGAAATGATCGGTCCCGTTATCGAGCGGCTCTGCGGTCATCCGGCCCAGCAGATCGACCAGCGCATGCAGCGGGTTCTTCGCGCGATGCGGATAAGCGGCATGGCCCTGCACGCCCTCGGCTTCGATATAGAAGCTGAGCGAGCCGCGCCGCCCGATCTTCATCATCTCACCCATCTCGTTTGGGCAGGTCGGCTCGCCCACGAGGCAGACCGACATCGCCTCGCCCTCGGCTTTCATCCAATCCAGAAGCGCCCGCGTGCCGTCGCGGCCCGGCCCTTCCTCGTCGCCGGTGATGGCGAGGATCACCGCACCGTCGGGCGGCGTCTCGGTCACGAAATCCACCGCCGCCGCTGCAAAGGCCGCCACGGCGGTCTTCATGTCGGTCGCCCCGCGCCCCCACATCACGCCGTCGACGATCTCGGCGCCGAAGGGATCATGCGTCCAGGCGGCGGCATCGCCCACCGGCACCACATCGGTATGCCCGTTGAAGCCGAAGCTTTTCGCCGCCCCCTTCGCGCCCCAACGCGCGTAGAGGTTCGGCGTTCCGTTGCGATCGACGCGCGTGCAGGTGAAGCCTGCCCCGCTCAGCAGGCCTTCCAGCAAGACCAGCGCGCCGCCCTCCTCCGGGGTCACCGAGGGGCAGCGGATCAGATCGGCGCTCAGGCGGATGGGATCGGTCGTCATGGGCACTCCTTTTCAGCGCTACAGGCTTAGAGCGCCGAAGCCCTCGGGGCAATGGCTGTTGCAGGCTCGACACCGGGCGCAAGTGACGCGGAGACAGGGGCTACCCAAAGGCAGGTCGCGGTGTCATGATATGTCAAAAGCAAAAGCCCGAAATCGGGCGTATCGAGCAGGGCAAAGCCCGGAGTCAGACGCAACAAACCCACGCGCGGCCCATTCAGGCGGCGTGCGTTTTCCGTGTCGGCTTCCCCGGGCGCGGAGACAGGCATGGGATCAAGGCAGCATTCGGAGCGTCGCGGATGAGGGCGCAACAGGGCTGGATCGGTGCGCAGATCGCACATCGCGGCGCGGTCAGGTTCGACGAGCGCAGATTGCCGGAGCTGCTCGCACGCGGCAGCCTGATGCTGGAATTCACCCTGATGCGCGGCGAGCAGTCACCCCTGCCGCTGATCCATCTGCATCAGCGCGAAGGGTGGCGGAATTTCCTCTCGCTCAATCTCGATGTCGACGGGCGCATCGTGCTGGCGCAGCGGCGCGGCTCGGCGGTCCATGCGATCTCGATCGACGCCACGCAGGAGCGGCTGACCGGTGGGCGGATGCGGCTCACCTGGCGCTGGGACGGGCCGGGACGCGAGAGCCTGCTGACGCTGGAGGCGCTCGATCAGCGCACGATCCGGCAGCAGGCGGGCGTGGCGCCGCTGCCGCTGACCCGTGACGAGGCCGCAGCCCTCCTCGATCCGGCGGGGCCCGCGCGGATCGGGCCGCGCGTCGACTGGCTGGCGCTTGGAGATCATCTGCAGCCGATGGGACCGGCGGGCTGTTTCGCCCCCGCGACGCCGATCCAGACGCCGGAGGGCGTGGTACCGGCGGCGCGGCTGCGCGCGGGCGATCTGGTCGAGACCGTCGATGCCGGGCCGCAGCCGGTGCTGTGGTCGGGGCGGATCAGCCTGCCTGCGATCGGGCATCTGCGGCCGGTGAAACTCTGTGCGCCGGTCTTCTCGGCGCGGCAGGATCTGTGGGTCATGCCGCAGCACCGCGTGGCGCTCAGCGGGCCGTCGGTGGATTTCATCTTCGGCGAGGACGAGGTGCTGATCGAGGCGCGGTCGCTGGCCGATGGCTGCGCCGCGCTGCAACCCGATTGCCCCGGCGTGCTGGAGTGGCACGGGCTGCTGCTAGGCGGCCATCACCTGCTGATGGCGGATGGCTGCAAGCTGGAGAGCCTGCATATCGGGCGGCTCGCCCGGCAACCGCTTCTGGCGGCGACCACGGCCTTTGCGGGGCTGGTGCGCGAAGGCGGGGTGCCGCTCCATCGCAAGCCGGTGCGCAAGATCGTCTCGGGCTATGAGGCGAAGACGCTGGCCTCCGCCCGCCGTCAGGGGCTGCGCCCCTTCGTGGCTTAACCCATCAGCGCACGGCGCAGCAGGTTCAGCCCGGCCACGCCCAGCAGGATCAGTGTCCACCACCGGAACCGCACCGGATCGAGCCGGTCCTGCGCCTTGAAGCCCAGCTTCATCCCCGCCAGCGCGGGCAGGATCATCAGAAGCGACAGCGGGATCGTCTGTGCGTTCAGCACGCCCGAGACGAGATGCGAGCCGGTGAGGATGATCGCGCCGGTGAGGAAGACGACGCCAAGGATGCGCACGGCCTCCTGTTTCGGCGCGTCGATCGAGATCAGGTAGATGATCAGCGGCGGCCCCCAGATCCCGGAAATCCCGCCATAGAGCCCCGCGACGATGCCCAGCCCCGTCTCGGTCACCGCCCGGTGGCGCGTGGGCATCGGGATCTGCCGCCCCGAGATCTGCCAGATCGAGAAAGCGACGATCGGCCCGCCCAAAAGCGCGTACATCACCGGCTGCGGGATCACGTCGACGAGGGTCGCGCTGATCGGGATGAAGACGATGATCATCGCGATGAACAACCGGTAGTTCTTGATCGACCCCACAGCCGCGCCGACACCCTGACGGAAGGCCTGCATCACGTTGGTCACCAGCGTCGGCAGGATCAAAAGCGCCAGCGCCTGATGCGGCGGCAGGAAGGAGGCGAAGCTCGAGAGCATGATCATCGGCATCGCGAAACCGACCGCACCTTTCACGAAACCTGCGAAAAGCGTGACGCCAAGCGCCGCGAATATTTGCCAAACTTCCATCCCGAACATGCGCGTTCCCTTCTGTGTCCCGCGTCGCTTCTAGCGGGTTACGCGGCGGGATGCAGCCGTGAAGCGACGTGAAATCAGGCGGATATCCGACCGCGTCGACAACCCCTGCGACATTATCCGTCGCAATCGTCACTACTGGCGAATTTTTATTGCGCTGCGGTTGCGAAGTAACTAGACAGGCTGCAACTGCAGAATAAGGAGCCGACTCATGGCACATGACGGGGCCGATATGCCGACGACGATCATTCTGGACGACCTGATGGGCCTTGCGGAAGCGAGCCTGCCCGAACTGGAGACGCTGGTCTCCGACGCGACCGCGAGCCTGCGCGCCGCGACCGAGAAAGACGGCCGCATTTCCGGCGCCGCGCTCGAGGCGAACCAATACCGCGCCCATGGCCTTGCCTGGCTGACCACCTATCAGCAGTCGCTCAAGCAGCTGCACGGCTGGGCCACACGTCTGGCCGAGGAAGGCAAGCTGGGCGAGATGGAGAAGCTGATCGTGCAGATCGGCTTCGGCGAATACCTCGCGCAGATCGCGGGCGGCATCCAGATGAACCAGGGCGAGATGGTGCGCCTGGCCGATATGGACGTCAGCTGGACCCCTTCCGAGGCCGCCGCGAAACTGATCGCGCAAGGCAATTCCAACGCCGCCCGGATGCGTCTGGTCGAGCTGATGCGCGACGTTCAGGGCCGCTCGATCTTCGGGCAGTCGGGTCTCGACGAAGACCTCGAGATGATCCGCGAGCAGTTCTACCGCTACGCCGAAGACCGCGTGAAGCCGAACGCGCATGAATGGCACCTCAAGGACGAGCTGATCCCGATGGAGATCATTGAGGAACTGGCCGAACTGGGCGTTTTCGGCCTGACCATTCCGGAAGAATATGGCGGGCTGGGCCTGTCGAAAGCCTCGATGGTCGTCGTGACCGAGGAACTCTCGCGCGGCTATATCGGCGTGGGCTCGCTCGGCACCCGGTCCGAGATCGCCGCCGAACTGATCATCTGCGGCGGCACCGAAGAGCAGAAGCAGAAATGGCTTCCGGGTCTCTCGACGGGCGAAATCCTGTCGACCGCCGTGTTCACCGAACCCAATACCGGCTCGGATCTGGGCTCGCTTCGTACCCGCGCCGTCAAGGATGGCGACGACTGGCTGGTGACCGGCAACAAGACGTGGATCACCCATGCGCAGCGCACCCATGTGATGACGCTGCTCGCGCGCACCGATCCCGCGACCGACAATTACAAAGGTCTGTCGATGTTCCTGGCCGAGAAGACGCCGGGCACCGATGACAACCCCTTCCCCACCGAGGGCATGACCGGCGGCGAGATCGAAGTGCTCGGCTATCGCGGCATGAAGGAATACGAGCTCGGCTTCGACAATTTCCGCGTGAAGGGCGAGAACCTTCTGGGCGGCGAAGAGGGCAAGGGCTTCAAGCAGCTCATGGAGACGTTCGAATCCGCCCGCATCCAGACTGCCGCCCGCGCCGTTGGCGTGGCGCAATCGGCGCTGGAGATCGGGATGCAATACGCGATCGACCGCAAGCAATTCGGCAAGTCGCTGATCGAATTCCCGCGCGTGTCGTCGAAACTCGCGATGATGGCGGTGGAGACGATGATCGCCCGCCAGCTGACCTATTTCTCGGCCTGGGAAAAGGATCACGGCCATCGCTGCGATCTGGAAGCCGGCATGGCGAAACTGCTGGGTGCGCGGGTGGCGTGGGCTGCGGCCGACAACGCGCTGCAGATCCATGGCGGCAACGGCTTCGCGCTGGAATACCAGATCAGCCGCATCCTCTGCGATGCGCGCATCCTGAACATCTTCGAGGGTGCCGCCGAGATTCAGGCGCAGGTGATCGCGCGCAGACTGCTTGGGTGAGTGCCGCGCCGCGCGTCGCGGCGCCGGAACCAGACTGAAAAATACGGGGCGATGCGGGCAAATCTCGCATCGCCCCGTTCTGATTTGACACCCGCCCAACGCCCCCGCAAGTTGAACGACGAGGTTCAGCACAATGGAGGGCGCATGGCTCGCACAATTCTGGTCACAGGCATCACCGGCTTCATCGCCAAACGCATTGCCTATGACCTTCTGGCGCAGGGCGAGATCGTGCGCGGTACGCTGCGCAAGGCCAGCCGCGGCGAGGAGGTGAAAGCCGCCTTGAGCGACCTTAGCCCCGAAGCGCTGGAGCGGCTGAGCTTCGTCGAGGCGGATCTGATGGCGGATAAGGGCTGGGACGCGGCGATGGCGGGGGTCGATGCCGTGATCCACACCGCCTCCCCCTTCCCGCTCAGCAAGCCCAAGAACGAGGCCGAGGTGATCCAGCCTGCGGTCGAGGGCACCAAGCGGGTGCTGAGCGCTGCGCAGGCCGCCGGTGTGACCCGCGTGATCCAGACCTCCTCGATGGAGGCGGTGATGCATGGCGTAACCTCCGACCCGATCACGGAGGTCGACTGGTCGAACCCGCGCGCGCCGACCTGCAGCCCCTATACGCGCTCGAAGATATTCGCCGAGGAAGCCGCGTGGGAATTCATCGAGGATCATCACGAGATGCGGCTGACCGTGATCAATCCGGGCCTCGTCTGCGGCACGCCGATGGATCGCCATACCGGCTCGTCCGTCGCGGTGATCGAGCGGCTGATGGCGGGCAAGGACCCGATGGCGCCGGAATTCGACATCCCGGTGGTCGATGTGGCCGATGTCTCCGCCTGCCATGTCGCGGCGCTCGACCGGTCCGAGAGCATCGGCCGTCGCTATGTCTGCGCGGAAAGCTTCATGTCCTTCCTCGAGATGGCGCGGGTGCTGAAAGCGGAATTTCCCGACCGCAAGATCCCGACGCGGAAGGCGCCGAACTGGATCGTCTCGATCCTCGCGCTGTTCGACGAGCAGATCGCGCTGATCAAGCCGATGCTCGGGATGAAGATGCACCTGAGCCACGCGGCCGCAACCCGCGATCTTGGGGTGGAGTTCGTGTCCGCCGCCGAGGCCGTGCGCCGCACCGGACATTTCGTCGTGCAGAAATAGCGTTGCGCTCGCCCGGTTTCGCGGCCAAATCTTGCGCGACAGACTGGAGGGGCGCAGATGATCCGCGACGCAAGACCGCAAGACGCAGAGGCGATCACCGAGATTTACAATGACGCGGTGCGCAACACGACCGCGATCTGGAACGAGGTCGAGGTCGGCCCCGAGAACCGCCGCGCCTATATCGCGGATCGGCAGGCGGCGGGTTATCCGGTGCTGGTCTGGGAGGAAGACGGGCGTGCCGTGGGCTATGCGAGCTTCGGCCCGTTCCGCCCCCATGACGGCTATCACCTGAGCGTCGAACATTCCGTATACGTCCACCGCGAGCACCGCGCGGGCGGCAAGGGCGCGAAGCTGATGGAAGCGCTGATCGAACGCGCCAAAGAGGGCGGGTTTCACGTCATGGTCGGCGCGATCGACGCCGCGAATGAGGGCTCGATCCGGCTACACGAGCGGCTGGGCTTCACGCAGGTCGGCTTGATGCCGCAGGTCGGCAAGAAGTTCGGGCGCTGGCTGGATCTGGCGTTGCTGACGCTGTTGCTGGACGATCGCGAGCGGCCTTGAGCCTGAGGTAAGGGACGCGCCCGACCCTTGGGTGGGCGCTGTGCTCCGCCTGTGGCTTGGCGCTTTATCTCGCAAGCCCGCATGCCTCACGTGCCTGCGACGGCATCGCCAATGCGCCCTCCCGGGGGGAGGGTCGGGCGCGGCCCGGGGCTGGTCGCCCCGCGCCAGGCTTTATGAGCTACCGCGCACTCCGCCCCAGCAAATCCACGAACCGCTGCCGCGCCTCGGGCAAGGGCCGATCCCCCAGATCCGGTGCCATCCGCTCGCCAAGGAAGAACCCGGTCAGCCGCAGCCCTTGCACGATCTCGCCAAGGCTCGCGGGCCCCTGCCCTAGCAGGCATAGCGGCAGCGGCAGCAGTCGCGGCGCCCATTCCCCGGCGCCCTGACGGCTCACCGCACGCCCCGAGCGCGGGCTGACATAGGCCAGATCGTCGCGCGATCCGGTCACCGCGCAGGAGGACAGGTCGAGCCCGTAGCCCATCTCCTCCAAAAGTCCCAGCTCCCAGCGCAGATAGGTCGGCACCCAGTCGCCGCCCTCGGCCATCGCGTCGAACAGCGCCTCGGAGGCCAGGAACAGCGCATCATGCGCCTCGCGCTCGGGCAGCGTGAACCGCAGCAAAGCCGTCGCCGCGTTCAGCCCGGCCAGCGCCTGCCGGTCCGACAGGATCACCGCGCGGCTCTGCAAAGGCTCGATCGTGTAACTGCCAAGGTGATCTTCCAGCCGCGCGCGCCACGTCGCCGTGACCCGGTTTCCCGGCTGCAAGATCCCCGTCATCTTCCGCGACGCGCCCCCGCGCACCACGCCCGCGTGACGCCCATGCGCCGAGGTGAACAGCTCGACGATCATCGAGCTTTCGCCATGGGGTCGTGCCGAGAGGATCGTGCCGAGGTCTTGCCAGTCCATGGCTGCGACTATCCTTTCCGTGACGTTGCGGCGCAAGCAGCTTCGTGAGTTGCGCGAGCGACCCGCGCCGCACTAGCGTCATCGCCATGACACGCGCCTCGATCCTTTTCGCCGCCCTGATCGCCCTCGTCGAATTGGCGGCCTTCGGTGCGAGCTTCCTCAACAACATGGCCGAGCATCCCCACGCCACCGTGCCGCTGGGCATCCTGTGGCTGATGTTTCGCTATTTCACGATCTGGACGAATACGCTCGTGGGCCTCGCCTTCGGCTGGATGGCATGGCGCAAACGGGCGCTGGCCAAACCATTCCTCGCGGCGCTGGTGCTGTGGATCCTGATCGTCGGCGTGGTCTATCACCTGCTGCTGGCCGGCGACACGCCGCTGCATGGGCTCGATTACGTCTCGAACCTGCTCTACCACACCGCAGCCCCGATCCTCGTGCCGGTCTGGTGGCTGGCCTTCGCGCCGAAAGGCGGGCTGACGAGCCACCACGCGGTGATCTGGCTCGCCTGGCCACTCGTCTATCTGGTCTATGCTGTGATCCGCGGGCTGGAGACCGGGTTCTACCCGTATTTCTTCCTCAACCTCGACAAGCTCGGATGGGGCGGGCTTGGCCTGTGGTGCGTGAAGTTCCTCGTGGCCTTCTGGATCGGCGGGCTGGTGATCGTGACCTTGGGCCGCGGGCTAAACCGGCTCGGGATCAGCCGCTGAGGCCATCCTCGTCCAGCATCGTGCGCCCGTCGCGGCTCTCGATTTCGATCACCCAAAGGTCGGGGTCGAAACTGCGTTGCTTGCGGATGCTGGCATCGACCTCGGCCTCGGGACCGTCATGCAACAGCATCCACGCGCTCTCTCCGGTCATCAGGTCCGCGCGCCGCTCGTAGCTTTGCGCGGTCCCGTCGAGCCGCGCGCATTTCACCAGAACGGCACCCGAAGACGCCTGCCCATGCGCGGTGACATAGGCCGGGATGTTCGCCAGCTCCAGCCGCTTGAGATAGGCGCGGACCCAGAAATCCGTGGTCAGACGCGCCTCGCTCATCACTTCGAGTCCTTGAAATCGAGACCCATCTCGGAATAGCGCTCGGCCTCTTCCAGCCAGTTCGGGCGCACCTTCACCTGCAGGAACAGATGCACGGGCCGGTCGAGAAACTCGATAAGTTCTTCGCGCGCGGCCTTGGAGATCGCTTTGATCGTCTCGCCGCCCTTGCCGAGGATGATTCCCTTGTGACCGTCGCGCGCGACATAGATGACCTGATCGATCCGCGCAGAGCCGTCCTTGCGCTCTTCCCAGCTCTCGGTCTCGACGGTCAGCTGGTAGGGCAGTTCTTCATGCAGGCGCAGCGTCAGCTTCTCGCGGGTGATCTCCGACGCGATCATGCGCATCGGCAGATCGGCGATCTGGTCTTCGGGATAAAGCCACGGCCCCTCGGGCATCTCGCCTGCCAGCCAGTCCTTGAGATCCTGCACACCATAGCCGCGCTCTGCGGAGATCATGAAGGTCTTGGTGAATTCGAACGCCTCGTTGAGCTTCGCGGTCAGGCCCAGAAGCTCCTCGGATTTCACCTTGTCGATCTTGTTGATCGCAAGCGCGACCGGCTGCGAGCCGTCACGTTCGCGCAGGGCTTCGAGGATGCTCTCGACACCCGGGGTGAGGCCACGATGCGCCTCGACCAGCAGCACGATCATGTCGGCATCGGCCGCCCCGCCCCAAGCCGCGTTGACCATCGCGCGGTCCAGACGACGGCGCGGGCGGAAGATGCCGGGCGTGTCGACGAAGACGATCTGGCTCTGGCCTTCCATCGCGACGCCACGGATGCGGGCGCGGGTGGTCTGCACCTTATGGGTGACGATCGAGACCTTCGCGCCAACCATCGCGTTGAGCAGCGTGGATTTGCCCGCATTGGGCTCTCCGATCAGGGCGACGAAACCGGCGCGTGTGGTCATGGGTGTTCCTTTTTGGCGATACGCGAAGCGATACGGGGCGCGGGGTAGCTTATAACGGCCCGCGTTGCCAGTCATCTTGTCATGTGGCGGAGGGGAGCGGCTGACCGCCGGGTGGGCGTGATACCTTCGTGGTCTGCGCTTAATCGGACAAAATCCGTAAGAGCTATCCGCGCGCGGTGGTGTCGAAAGCGCCCGCCCGGGGGGGCGGTCGGGCGCTGCCCGGGCCGCTTAGCGGCTGATCCGGGCCTTGGCTCAGCCCTCGGCGCCCTCTTCCAGACGTTTCAGCAGCGTCTTCGCCGCCGTCATCTCGCCCTGACGCTTCGATCCGGCCTTCGCCGTTTCGCGCGCGCCGTTTTCCAGACGCACCTCGATGGTGAAATTGGGGGCGTGATCGGGACCGTCGCGATGGATGATCTCGTAGCGCGGCGGCGGCAGACCGCGTGCCTGCGCCCATTCCTGCAGCGCGGTTTTAGGGTCGCGCGCGTCTTCCTCGACACTGTCGAGCCGGTCTTCCCAAAGCCGCAGGATCAGCACCTTCGCCGCGTCGAACCCACCATCGAGATAGACCGCGGCGATCACCGCCTCCATCGCGTCGCCCAGCAGCGCCAGCTTACGCCGCCCGCCGGTCATCATCTCGGACCGGCCCAACTTCAGCACCGCACCGAGGTCGATCTTGCGGGCGATATCGGCGCAGGCTTCCTTGCGCACGAGCGCGTTGAAGCGCGGCGCCATCTGGCCCTCGGAAGCGGCGCGGTCGCCCAGGAACAGCGCTTCGGCCATCACGAGACCCAAAACGCGGTCGCCCAGAAATTCCAGCCGCTGGTTGTCGGGCCGGGTCGGCGTGGAGATCGAACTATGCGTCAGCGCGCGCGCCAGCAGCTCGGGCCGTTTGAACTTATGCCCGAGGCGCTGCTCGAATGCCTTGATCTCCGCGCTTAGCTTCAATTGATCGCCTTGAAGAACCGATCCGGACGCCAGGTCCAGAAGTAGAACAGCGAGCGACCCGCCGAGGAGAACATCACCCGGTCGGCCCGGCCGATCAGGTTCTCTTTCGGGACGAAGCCGAGACCGCCCACCGATTGCGGGAAGCGGCTGTCTTCGGAGTTGTCGCGGTTGTCGCCCATGAAGAAATACATGCCCTCGGGCACGGTGTAGACGGGCGTGTTGTCCACGGGGCCGTCATTGTTGATCTGCAGAATGTCATGCGTGACGCCATTGGGCAGCGTCTCGGCATAGCGTTTCTTGATGCAGGTATCGCCCATGCCCACCGGCGAGTTCGAGCAGCGCGGCAGCAGCCCCTGCGGACCCTGCGGTTGCATGACTTCCTCGAAATCGGGCTCGGGCTTCATCTCGACCGCCTTGCCGTTGATCTGCAGCACGCCGTTGATCATCTGGATCTTGTCGCCCGGCAGGCCGATCAGACGCTTGATGAAATCGACGTTCTTGGTCGGGTGACGGAACACCACGACGTCGCCGCGTTCGGGGTCGCTGGCCAGCAGGCGCCCGTCGAAGGGGCAGGCCGAGAACGGGCAGGAGTAACGCGAATAGCCATAGGCCATCTTGTTCACGAAGAGGAAGTCGCCGATCAGCAGCGTGTCCTTCATCGAGCCGGAGGGAATCCAGAAGGGCTGGAAGAACAGCGTGCGGAACACCCCCGCGATCACCAGTGCCCAGACAATCGTCTTGATCGTGTCGAGGATACCGCCCTCGGCCTTGTTCTTCGCCATTATCTCTTACCCTGCCTCAAAATTCCTTGGCCTCAATACGCGGCCTCGCGCCCAAGTCAAGAAAGCTTGCGGGCCTCGATCACGACGAAGGCCTGCGCCCAGGGGTGGTCATCGGTCAGCGTCACATGGATGACGGCCTCGTAACCCTCTGGTGTCATTTCCTTAAGCCGGTCCGCCGCCCAGCCCGTGACCTGCATCACCGGCTGTCCCGTTGGCAGATTCGTGACCGCCATATCCTTCCATGCGATGCCCATGCGCAACCCGGTCCCAAGCGCTTTGGAACAGGCTTCCTTCGCCGCCCAGCGCTTGGCATAGGTGCCCGCCACATCCTTGCGGCGCTCGGCCTTGCGCTG
Organism: Thioclava sp. ES.031; assembly: GCF_002563775.1. Classification (NCBI taxonomy): domain Bacteria; kingdom Pseudomonadati; phylum Pseudomonadota; class Alphaproteobacteria; order Rhodobacterales; family Paracoccaceae; genus Thioclava; species Thioclava sp. ES.031. The sequence goes on from NZ_PDJO01000001.1 coordinate 3,740,213, forward strand.
CTCGGTCTCGGTGAAGACGCGATTGCGGAAGCGGTCGCCGAAGCGCTCGAGCGTGCGCTCGATCCGCTCGATATTCGCGAGATCGGTGCCGATGCCGAGGATCATGCCGCCTCAGCCCCGCGCCGCATCCATCAGCTTGCGCATATGCACGATCGCGGGACCGAGCCCCACGAAGATCGCCTCGGAGATCAGGAAATGGCCGATGTTCAACTCGCGGATCTGCTTCATCTCTGCGATCGGCTCGACCGTCTCATAGGTCAGACCGTGGCCCGCATGAACCTCCAGCCCGAGACTGTCGGCATAGGCAGCGCCCGCTTTCAGCGCCTCCAGCTCGGCATCGCGGGCGGCGAAATCGCCCGCGTAATGCATGTCGCAGAAATGGCCGGTATGCAGCTCGATCACCTGCGCGCCGATCTTGGCGGAGGCTTCGATCTGCGCCGGGTCATGACCAATGAACATCGACACGCGGATGCCCGCCTCGACGAGCGGCCCCACGTAATCGGTCAACCGCGACAGATCGCCCGCGACGTCGAGACCGCCTTCGGTCGTCACCTCTTCGCGCTTTTCCGGCACGATGCAGCACGCATGGGGCAGATGGCGCAGCGCGATCTCCTGCATCTCGGGCGTCGCGGCCATCTCGAAATTCAGCGGGATGTCGATGCCGCTGCGCAGCGCGTCGATATCCGCGTCGCGGATATGACGGCGGTCTTCGCGCAGATGCGCGGTGATCCCGTCGGCCCCGGCCTGCTCGGCCAGACGCGCGGCGCGCAGCGGGTCGGGATAGGCCGAGCCGCGGGCATTCCGCACGGTGGCCACGTGATCGATATTCACACCAAGGCGCAAAGGTTTGGGCATCGGGCTCTCCGCAATAAGTCTCGCAGGAGTATGCCTGCGCGCGCAGGCGGGGAAAAGACCTGCGATTGTATCGGTTTCAGAACGGGACCGGCGCGGTGAAGGTCATATGCATCCCGCCATCGGGATGCCGAAAGCGCAGGGTCTCGGCATGGAGCATCAGACGCTCGAACGCCTGCGCCGGGCCTTCGGCATAAAGCGGATCGCCGAGGATCGGATGGCCAAGCTCCGCCATATGCACCCGCAGCTGGTGGCTGCGCCCGGTGATCGGCATCAGCCGCACCCGCGTCGTGCCGTCCTCATGGCGCATCACCCGCCAGTCGGTCTGGGCGGGGCGGCCGTTCTCGTGATCGACATGTTGGCGCGGGCGGTTCGGCCAATCGACACAAAGCGGCAGATCGACCCGGCCTTCCTTCTCGGCCAGCTCGCCCCAGAGCCGCGCCTGATAGGCTTTCTTCGTCTGGCGCTTCTCGAATTGCAGGCCGAGATGGCGCTGCGCATGGGGCGTCAGAGCGAAGACCATCACGCCCGAAGTATCGGTATCGAGCCGGTGCACCAGCAGCACCTCGGGGTAAATCCCCCGCAGCCGCGCAATCAGGCAGTCGGCCTTGTCCGGCCCCTTGCCGGGCACCGAGAGCAGTCCCGCCTGTTTGTCGACCACGAGGATTTCGTGATCGGCATGAAGGATGCGCGGGGTCTCCTGCGGCGGGTCATAGACGTAACTCATGCGCGGGGGATGCACCGCCCCCGCGCGGCGGTCAAGTCAGAGCGCGCCGAACACGTCTTTCAGGATCGCTTCCAGCGCCGCGGCATCCGCTTCGGTGAAGGCGTCGGGCTGATCGCTGTCGATGTCGAGCACCGCGATGAGGCCCCGCTGCGCATAGACCGGGATCACCAGTTCCGAGCGGGTGGAGCTGGCGCAGGCGATATGGCCGGGGAAGGCCTCGACGTCGGGCACCAGCTGGGTGCGCCCCTCGCGGGCAGCCGCCCCGCAGACCCCGCGCGAAAACGGGATCACGAGACAGCCATGCCCACCCTGATAGGGGCCGATCTTCAGCAGTTCCGGTTCGGTGACCCGGTAGAACCCGGTCCAGTCGAAGCGGTCATCCGCATGATGGATTTCGCAGGCCAGCGTCGCCATCAGCGCAACCTCGTCGGTCTCGCCTTCGGTCAGCGCGGCGATGCGTTTCGCCAGATCGTCGTAATCCACGCTCATACCCGTTCGATCGCGATGGCCGTGCCCTCGCCCCCACCGATACAGATCGCCGCCACGCCGCGCTTGAGATCGGCCTTTTCCAGCGCGTTGAGCAGCGTCACGATGATCCGCGCACCCGACGCCCCGATCGGATGGCCAAGCGCGCAGGCGCCGCCATTCACGTTCACCTTGTCATGCGAGATGCCCAGCTTGTGCATGAAGGCCATCGGCACGACCGCGAAGGCCTCGTTGACCTCCCACAGATCGACGTCATCGACCGTCCAGCCGAGCTTCTTCAGGAGTTTCTCCGCCGCCGGCACCGGCGCCGTCGGGAAATCGGCCGGCGCCTGCGCATGGCTCGCATGGCCCAGAATGCGGGCGCGGATCGGCAGCCCCTCGGCCGTCGCCGCAGCCTCCGAGGCCAGCACCAGCGCCGCCGCTCCGTCCGAGATCGAGGACGAATTCGCCGCCGTCACCGTGCCGTCCTTGCGGAAGGCGGGTTTGAGATGCGGGATCTTGTCGGGGCGCGCATTGCCCGGTTGCTCGTCGATGGAAACCACCGTCTCGCCCTTGCGGGTCTTCACCGTCACCGGCGCGATCTCATCGGCGAAGGCCCCGGATTTCTCCGCCGCAACGGCGCGGTTCAGCGAGGCCACCGCGTAATCGTCCTGCGCCTCACGGGTGAATTGGAACGCCTGCGCGCAATCCTCGGCAAAGGTGCCCATCAGACGCCCCTTGTCATAGGCGTCCTCGAGCCCGTCGAGGAACATGTGATCGAGCGCCTGAGCATGGCCCAACCGCGCCCCTGCGCGCATCTTCGGCAGCATGTAGGGCGCGTTGGTCATGCTCTCCATGCCGCCCGCGACCATCACCCCGGTCTGGCCGAGCGCGATCTGGTCATAGGCCACCATCGCCGCTTTCATGCCCGAGCCGCACATCTTGTTCAGCGTCGTCGCGGGCACCTCTTCGCCAAGACCCGCAGCGAAGCCTGCCTGTCGCGCGGGCGCCTGCCCCTGACCTGCGGGCAGCACGCAGCCCATCAGCACTTCCTCGATCCGCGCAGGCGCGACGCCCGCTCCGTCCATCGCCGCCTTGATGGCGGTCCCGCCCAGTTCCGACGCAGGCACAGCTGCAAAGACGCCCTGCATTCCGCCCATCGGCGTGCGCGAGGCTCCGACGATCACCACGTTTTCCATGATACCCTCCAAAATTCTGTCCCACGGATACCGAATGGTAAGCATTGCCGTCTAGCCTTCCCGTCAGATCAACCGTGGGAGTCGGACATGAACCTCACTGCCGAAGCGCTGGAAGGCGCGCTCGTCGTCCATCTGGCCGAGGCGCGGCTGGACGCTGCCATCGCGATCCGGTTCAAGGAAAGAATGCGCGATGTGACCGTGCAACCGGCGGCGCGGGTGCTGCTGGACCTCTCGAAGGTGGAATTTCTCGACAGTTCCGGGCTGGGCGCGGTGGTGGCGGTGATGAAATCGCTCGCGCCAAACCGGCAGCTCGAGCTTTGCGGGCTGACGCCGAATGTCGCGAAGGTTTTTCGCCTGACCCGCATGGATTCGGTGCTGCCAATCCACGCCGACATCGAAGCCGCGCTGGGGGAGGGCCGGAAATATGCGTGAGCGTGTGAGACCGAAATCGCCCCCCAGCACCGCGCGCCCAAGCCCGCACCCGCAGCAGACGGAAGTGCGGGTCTTCAACCTCAGCTTCGCGGCGACACCGATCGCGGTGCGCGACGCGCTGCGGGCCGCCGTGGCGCGTTTCATCCGTCTGATGACCGAGGAAGAGGCTGGGACGCTCGAATTGATTCTCGCGGAAATCCTCAACAACATCGTCGAGCATGGCTACGGCGATAGCGGCAAAGGCACGATCTCTCTCTCCATCGCGCGCGACGGTAAGGGGCTCACCTGCTCGGTCAGCGACGATGGGGTCGCGCTGCCCCCGGCCTGCCTCGATCTGGAAGACCGCGACCCGGAGCGGCCCGACCCCACCAGCCTGCCCGAAGGTGGTTTCGGCTGGTTCCTGATCCGCGATCTTGCGACCGATCTGGGCTATCACCGCGAGGAAGGGCGCAATCTGCTCGCCTTCCGCATGCCGCTAGACCCGATCGAGATGCGACAGGCGGGATAAGCCCCCTGCCCGACCCGCGGCTTTGCACCATGGGCGGCGCGGTTCAGTTCAGTTGGAATTGCAGCCGGTAGGAGCCATTGCCGAATTCGCCGAAGAGATCCTCGAGATCGGGATGGCTCACCGGTTCGCCGGAGAAATCCGCAACGAGGTTCTGCTCGGACACATAGGCCACGTAATAGCTCTCGTCGTTCTCTGCGAGCAGGTGGTAATAGGGCTGATCCTTGGACGGGCGCGACTCCTCGGGAATCGCGTCATACCACTCCTGCGAGTTGGAGAAGATCGCATCGACATCGAACACCACCCCGCGGAACGGGTGGTTGCGATGCCGCACCACTTGGCCGATGTGATATTTCGCGTGCGTGGTATGCATATCTATCCTCATACCTTAATTCTAAATCGTGAAACCGCTCAGGTCCACGTTTTCGCCTCATTTCCGCCGGAAACAGATTGTCCGATTCGTCGCGACAGTCCGCTGACCCTGTGCGTTTCCCGGTTTTCGAACGGGCCAATTACGCATAGACTTGCAAAAAACAAGGCCGTCAGAGCAAAGAAGAGCAGCTATGAAGAAATACCTCGCCCTCGGCGTAGTGCTTGCGGTGGCCGCCTGCGGAGGCGGACCGTCCAAGCCCCCGCGCAATCTTGATGACGCCTGCGCGATCATCAAAGAACGCCCGCAATATTTCAACGCCATGCGCCGGACGGAGGCCCGCTGGGGCGTGCCGGTCGCCGTGCAGATGGCCACGATCCACCAGGAAAGCAAGTTCGACGGCAATGCGAAGACGCCGCAGCGCTTCGCGCTCGGGATCATCCCGCTGGGCCGTCAAAGTTCCGCCTATGGCTACAGCCAAGCGCTGGATGGCACCTGGGACGAGTATCGCGAAGACACCCATCGCTTCGGCGCAAGGCGCAACCGCATCGCCGACGCGACCGACTTCATGGGCTGGTACATGGACGGCACGCAGAAGCAGCTCGGCATTTCCAAGGCCGACGCGCGCAACCAGTATCTGGCCTATCACGAAGGGCGCGGCGGCTATTCGCGCGGGTCACACCGGTCGAAATCCTGGCTTCTCGCCGTCGCCAACCGTGTCGCATCCCGCGCGCAGATGTATCAGATTCAGCTGCAATCCTGTCGGCGCTGAGCAATCAGCGCCGCTGGGCCAGTGCCTGATCGATGGAGAACATCGACGTGGCGAAGTTGCCGCCCTTCTGCAGGTTGTTCAGGATCGTCGTGGTCTTCTCGCCCGACTGGTTGGTGATCACCCACTGGCGCAGCTCGACCGGCCCGTCGGTAAAGATCAGCTGAATATTCCCGTATTCGGGATGCTCCGGGTCCTGCGCAGTGACGATCGTCTTCGGCCCATCCGTCGTGTAGCCCACGACCATGCCGTTGCGATTCAGGTCGATATTCCGCCCCAGGATCAGGTTCAGCGGCGTCTTCACCAGCGGATATTGCTCCGGCGGCTGGTTCGATTTGGGATCGAACACCGCAACCCGGTTGGCCGAGGCCAGCACCAGCGTCTTGTCGTTATTGTATTGGAAGCGCGCCCGGCCGGGGCGCTTGATGAACAGCTTGCCGGTCGAGATCGACCCGTCCGAATTGACCTGCGTGAAATCCGCCGAGGCGGAGGACAGCGCGTTCAGATAGGCCGAGATTTCATTCAGCGACACTTTCCCGGCCGAGGCCGGAAGGGCGAGCGCCAGCGTGAAGATCGCGGCGAGCAGGATGCGGATCTGTTTCATGACCATAGATTTAGGCACTCCTTGCGAAAGCGGAAGTCCCGCCGTAACGCGCCAGTCGCGCTGCGGGTCCGTCTTGAGCGCATTTGCGCCTAACAGGGGATGTCATTCAATAACAGCGCCTACGTATCGGATGACGTCCGGCAGCATTTGGGGCGGACACGGCGCCCGTTGAAATGCAAAACGCCCCGAGGTCTCCCCCGGGGCGCGTCGCATAGCTCAGTGACCGCTTTATTGCTGTTCGGGCACGAGGATTTCGCGCTTGCCGACATGGTTGGCCGAGGACACGATGCCCTGATCTTCCATCTGCTCCACGAGGCGCGCGGCCTTGTTATAGCCGATGCCCAGCTTGCGCTGGATATAGGAGGTCGAGCATTTGCGATCCTTTATCACGATGCCCACCGCCTGATCGTAGAGCGCATCCTCGCCGCCGGTATTGCCGCCAGTGTTGAGGCCGAGCACCGCGTCGATATCGCTCGCCGTGTCGTCGTCGGGGCCTTCGACCACGCCCGACATGTATTCCGGCGGACCGAAGCTCTTGAGGTGGTTAACGATTTCCTCGACTTCCTCGTCGGAGACGAACGGCCCGTGGCAACGGGTGATCTTGCCGCCGCCTGCCATGTAAAGCATGTCGCCCATGCCCAGAAGCTGCTCGGCGCCCTGCTCGCCCAGAATGGTGCGGCTGTCGATCTTCGACGTAACCTGGAAGGAGATCCGGGTCGGGAAGTTCGCCTTGATCGTGCCGGTGATGACATCGACCGAGGGGCGCTGCGTGGCCATGATCAGGTGGATGCCCGAGGCCCGCGCCATCTGCGCCAGACGCTGGATACAGGCCTCGATCTCCTTGCCGGCGACCATCATCAGGTCGGCCATCTCGTCGACGATGACGACGATATAGGGGAAGGGCTCGGGCTGGAATTCGTCCGTCTCGAAGATCGGCTCGCCGGTCTCCTCGTCGAAGCCGGTCTGCACGGTGCGCTTGAACATCTCGCCTTTCTCAAGGCTTTCCTTCACGCGGCCGTTGTAGCCCTCGATGTTGCGCACGCCCATCTTGGACATCTTGCGATAGCGCTCTTCCATCTCCGAGACGACCCATTTCAGCGCAACGACCGCCTTCTTCGGATCGGTCACAACCGGCGACAGCAGATGCGGGATGCCGTCATAGACGGAGAGTTCGAGCATCTTCGGGTCGATCATGATCAGGCGGCACTCTTCCGGCGTCAGACGGTAGAGCAGCGACAGGATCATCGTGTTGATCGCCACCGACTTACCCGAGCCGGTCGTCCCCGCGATCAGCAGGTGGGGCATCTTGGCGAGGTTGGTCACGATCGGCTCGCCGCCGATGGTCTTGCCCAGAGCCAGCGGCAGCTTGATGTTCTTGTCGTCGAAATCGCGCGCCGAGAGGATCTCGCGCAGCACGACCTTCTCGCGGTGGTCGTTCGGCAGTTCGATCCCGATCACCGAGCGGCCCGGCACGGTCGAGACACGTGCCGACAGCGCCGACATCGAGCGGGCGATATCGTCGGCCAGACCGATCACGCGGCTGGCTTTCAGACCCGGCGCGGGCTCGAGTTCGTACATCGTGACGACGGGACCGGGGCGAACCGAGACGATCTCACCCTTCACGCCGTAATCGTCGAGCACGGTTTCGAGCATCCGCGCGTTCTCTTCCAGCGCCTCATCCGAGAGCTGGTGGCGCTGGATCGTCGTGGGGTTGGTCAGAAGCGACAGCGGCGGCATCTCGAAGGGCGCGGTTTTCGGCTTCTCGAAGGCCATCTTCGGCTGCGCCTCTTCGATCGCGCGACGCGAGGGGGCGGCGGGTTTCGCCGCAGGCTGCACGACGCGCTTCGGCTCGGGCTGCTTGATCACCTGACGGTCGAGACCGCGCGCGGAGGCCGGGATTTCCGGCACCACGTCTTCCTCGATCCATTGCGCAGCGCCCGTCTCGTCGAAAGAGTGCGGCTCGCCGGCGTAGAAATGCTCGGTGCGCATGTCGCGGGGATCGGCCTCGAAGCCTTCGTAATCCGGGTGGGTCCAGTCGCGGCTGTCGTCGCCCGCATAACCATAGTCCTGCGCAACCTGCTCCGCCGCCGTCATATGCGGCTCGTCGGCACCGGCATAGGCCATTTCGGGTGCATGCTCGGGGGCGGCAGCCGCAGGCGCGCCAAAGCCCGGCATGAAGCGCGGCTTGGCCTTGAGCGGCGGTTCGGCGCGCAGTTGCGGCTCGGCCCGCAGCGGCGGTTCCTGATGCACGACCTGCGGCTGACGCGGCGCGCGTGCGAGGCGCTTGGCGACGGCGGCCAGCACCGAGGCCGAGGGACGCGGCGCCTCCGGCTCGGGGTCGGCGAAGGTCTCGGGCATGTCGTGATGCAGCGGGGCTTCGGGTTCGGGCGCGTAATCGGCCACGATCGGCGCCGCCTTGCGGTTCTGCACCGCCTGGCTGATCCGGGCGCGAATGCGATCCTCGGACGGCGCTGCGGGCTGCGGCTGGTCGTCCCAATAGGGCTCGGTCTCGAACAGTTCGGGCGAGGCATCATAGGGATCGTAATCGGGTTCCACCGGACGACGGATACGCGACAGGAAGGACGGGCGTGCCGCCGGGGCCGCTTCGACCTCGGGCGCCCAGTCATGCGCGGCATAGGCCTGCTGCTCTTCCCAAGCCGCCAGCTCTGCGGCGCGTTCGGCTGCTTCCGCGCGACGCTGACGCGCCCGCTCTGCGGCCGAGCGAGCCCCCGTGACCGAGGCCGACGCCCCGCGGCCCAGAAGGTTCATCGCGCCGACATAGATCGCGACCGTGCCCAGCCACATGAAGCGCGTGATCGCTTGCAGCTCAGGCTTGGTGAAGCCGAGAACGAAGGTCGCCATGGCCAGCGTCGCAGCAGCAAGGACCAGCGACAGAAGCTTCAGCCCGACCACGCCCGAGATCGGAACGATCCCCAGCATCGCGCCCGCAATCATGTCGCCGAAATGGCCACCGAGGCCGAAGGCCTGACCCCATTGATCGCCCGGCACCAGAAGCGCTGCGTAAACGGCGGCGACGGCCACGGCGATCGGGAAGAAGATCATCCGCGACACGAGGCGCTCTTCGCCGCGATGGGTGATCATGCGCAGGCCCCAGGCCACCAGCGCCGCGGGCAGCAGCCACGCGCCGTGCCCGACGATCACGAAGAGCGGCGAGGCGATCCCGGCACCGATCCGGCCCAGCCAGTTCTGCACCGGCTCATCCGAGGCTGCCATCCAGCTTGGATCTTCGGGGTGATAGGAGAAAAGCATCATCGCGGCGAGCAGGCCGAAGACGACCAGCAGCCCCCCCACCAATTCCTTGCCACGCCGTTCCAGAACGGCTTGCGTGTCCTGATCGAAAAGCGGATCGCGCTGTCGAACCTGATAAGATGCCATAACCTACCGTCCTCAACCGTAAAGGCAGTCGCGGAGCTGCATCAGCCCGCGCTGCGTTTCTGCTTTTGGAGCGACCAGAGCCACTCTGATATATTTCTGGCCGGGGTTTTCCCCGTTCACCTCGCGCGCGAGATAGGCGCCCGGCAGCACGCGAATGCCGGTCTCTGTCCAAAGCTTGAGCGCCGCTGCCTCCCCGTCTTCGACGGGAAGCCAGAGGAAGAAGCCGCCCTGCGGCAGCTGGAAGCCACCGACGCCGTCGAAGATCTGTCCCGCGATCTCGTATTTCTCGGCGTAGAGGCGACGATTTTCCGTGACATGGGCCTCATCCGCCCAAGCCCGCTCGGCCACGCGCTGCAGCGGCTGCGGCAGCGGCGCACCGGCATAGGCGCGCAGGCGACGGATATGTTTGATGCTTTGCGGCCCGGCAGCGAGGAAGCCCGAGCGCAGCCCCGGCAGGTTCGACCGCTTCGAGAGCGAATGGAAAATCACCACGCGCTCAGGGTCGATGCCCTCCTCGGCGGCGACCTGTGCGGCACCGGGCGGCGGGGCCTCGCGCCAGATCTCGGAATAGCACTCGTCGGCGAAAACGATGAAATCGTGCTTCTCGGCCAGATGCAGCAGATCGGCCAGATATTCGCGGCTCGCGACTGCGCCCTGCGGGTTCGAGGGCGAGCACAGATAGGCCACGGTGATACGGTCCAGCACCTCGGGCGCAAGTGCCGCATAATTAGGCAAAAACCCGGTATCAGCGCCCGCGGGCACGAAAACCGGCTCCGCGCCGACGGCTGCCGCCGCCACCGCATAGACCTGATAGAACGGGTTCGGGATCGCGATCACGGGCGTTTTGCCGCGTTTCGTCTCGGGCGAAAGCGCCATCGCGGCGTTGTAGAGCCCCTCGCGGGTGCCGTTGAGCGCCATGATCCGCTCGGGGCCGATCTCGACCGAATAGCGCCGCTTCAGCCAGCCCGAGATCGCGTCCAGCAATTCGGGCGTCCCGTCATTGGCGGGATATTTCCCAAATTCTCCAAGGCTTTGCGCGATCACATCGCCGACGAACTCGGGCATCGGATGGCGCGGCTCACCGATGGACATAGCCAAGACGTCGCCGCCCGGTTCATGCGAATCGAGCAGCGCGCGTAAACGCGGAAATGCGTATTCGGGCAGGTTCGAAAACCGCTCGGGAAAGTCCATCTGTGCCTCATCGAATGGGGTCTATGTCGCCCCTTATTGCCGACGAGGTTACAAAAGCTCCGCCGTTTCGTCCAGAAAAAGACAAGCTCCAGAGCGGGTTGACCACAAGAAATGTGGTTTTCAGGCCAGCGACGATTCGGCGGCCATGCCCAAACGCAGCAACCGATCCTCCGTCATCGGCGGCGCCATCAGCGAAATCCCGCAGCTTGGGATGCCCGTCGGAAGGTTGAGCGCGCATAGCCCCAGCACGTTGCCGATCCGGGTGTTGCGCAGCGCGAGCACGTTCTCTTCCTGGAAATAGGCCTTGTCGCTGAGAAGGCGGCGCACATCGGGCGGCAGGATCGGCGAGGTCGGCACCAGAACGGCGTCATATTCCGCGGTCGCCTCCAGATAGGCGGCGCGGTAGCCCGCCAGTTCGTGCCAGCCCTTCGCATAATCCGAGGCCAGCGCGTCGCGCCCGCTGCGGAACCGCTCTAGGATCGCCGCGAACATCTTCTCGGGCGCAGCTTCGATCTCGTGCTTCCATTCGCCATAGGCTTCGGGGGCGAAAAGAACACCCGAAAGGTCCATCGCCGGGCGCACCATCGGCAGGCCCCGCCGCTCGATCACCGCGCCCGCCTTGGCGAAGGCCTCGACGGCCCGCTCGAAGCCCTGCACCGGCTTTTCGCGCGTGCCCTCGAACGGCAGCCCTTCCAGCACCAGCAGCCGTTTGCCCTTGAGGCTCGTCTCGCGCAGATCCGGCGCGGCGCGCCGCTCCAGCAGCGCCAGCACATGCGCGGCATCCTCGACATTGCGCGTGATCGGCCCGACCGTGTCGAAGGTCCGGCAGAGCGGCACGACGCCTTTCGTCGTGATCCGCCCATGAGTCGTCTTGAGCCCCACGATATCGTTCCACGCGGCCGGAATACGCACCGAACCGCCCGTGTCCGAGCCCACCGCCGCCGCCGCCAATCCGCGCGCCACCGACAGCGCCGCGCCCGAGGACGAACCGCCCGGCGCGAGTTCGGGGTCATGAATATTCGGCGGCGTCGCCGTCATCGGGTTCACGCCCAGCCCCGAGAAGGCCAGTTCCGTCATATGCGTCTTGCCCAGACAGACCGAGCCGCCCAGCGTGGCTTCGATCAGCACATCCGCATCGCGCTCAGGCACACGCCCCGCCAGCAGCCGCGTACCCGCCTCCGTCGCGACCCCGGCGGTGTCGAACAGGTCCTTCCAAGACAGCGCGACCCCGTCGAGCATCCCGCGCCTGGTTCCCTGCTTGGCGCGTTGATGCGCGGCCATCGCCTCGTCGCGCGCCCGCTGCGGCGTGAGACGCGCATAGATGTCCTCCGAGGCTTCAGCCACCTCCAGATAGGCCTCGGTCTGCTCCACCGGATCGAGCTGACCGGCGGCAATCGCCCGTCCTTGTTCCGCAGCCCCTGCCAACCGCCATTCCATGCCCGCCTCCTTCGTTCTTTCCGCCACGCTAGCGACAGTCCCGCGCATGGACAATCCCGCTTCCAGCGCCATAGTAAGCGCCATGAAACACGATTCAGATGTCATCATCGCGGGCGGCGGGCTCAACGGCCCCGCCTTGGCGCTTGCACTGGCCTCCGCCGGCCTTTCCGTGACCCTTGTCGACGCCGCACCGGCACGCCAGCGCGCGACCGACACGTTCGACGGCCGCGCCTATGCGATGGCGATCGCGTCGCAGAAACTGCTGCGCGCGATTGGCGTCTGGGACGGGCTGGCCGATCAGGCGCAGCCGATGATGGAAGTGAAAGCCGCCGACGGTCACGCAGGCGAAGGGGCGGCCCCTTTCTTCCTGCATTTCGACGCGCGCGAGCTGGATCAGGCGCCGGTCGGCTACATGCTGGAGGATCGCTACCTCTATCGTGCCTTCCTCGATGCGATGGAGGCGAGCGACAAGATCACGCTGTTGCACGAGACGCAGGTGACAGGCCAGCTGGTCGTGCCCGGCGGGGTCGAGGTGAGCCTGTCCACCGGCAAGACCCTGACCGCGAAGCTGCTGATCGGGGCGGACGGTCGCCGCTCACGCGTGGCCGAACGCGCCGGGATCACCCGCGAAGGTTGGGGCTACGGCCAGACCGCGCTGGTGGCTGCGGTCGAGCACGAGAAGCCCCATAACGGCATCGCGCAGCAGTTCTTCATGCCGACCGGGCCGCTGGCGATCCTGCCGCTGAAGGGCAACCGGTCGTCGATCGTCTGGAGCGAGACCGAGGAAAACGCGAAGACGATCTCGGCGCTGGATGACGAGGATTTCCTCGCCGTGCTGCGCCCGCGCTTCGGCGATTTCCTTGGCGAGATCAAACTGGCGGGTCCGCGCTTCTCTTACCCGCTGAACCTGACGCTTGCGAAAGCCTATGTCGCGCCGCGCGTGGCGCTGGTGGGCGATGCGGCGCATGGCGTGCATCCGATCGCGGGCCAGGGCCTGAACCTCGGGCTGCGCGATGTCGCGGCGCTGGCGGAGATCGTGGTCGAGGCAATGCGGCGCGGCGAGGATATCGGCGCCGAGGACGTTCTGGAGCGTTATCAGGGCTGGCGGCGCTTCGACTCGACCTCGCTCGCGCTCGGCATGGATACCGTGAACAAGCTGTTCTCGAACGACAATCCGCTGCTGAAAGCGGGGCGCGATCTGGGGATGGGTCTGGTGCAGGCGATCCCGGGGCTGCGGCGCGGGTTCATGCAGCAAGCGGCGGGCCTGTCAGGCCCCCTGCCCCGCCTGTTGCAGGGCCGCGCGCTTTAAAACGCCGCGCCTTATTCGTCGATCCGGCGGGCCTCGTCTGCGAGAAGGATCGGGATGCCGCCCCGGATCGGGAAGGCCAGCTTCGCGGGCTGCGAAACCAGTTCCTGCTTCTCGGCATCGTATTTCAGCACCGCATGGGTCAGCGGGCACACGAGCGCCTCCAGCATGTGCCGGTCGAATAGCGGCTTCTCGCGGGCCGTCTCGCTCTCAGTCTCGTCGCTCATTGCAACCGCTCCTCTCCGCCGCCATGCAGCGCATATTCGATCAGGGTCACCAAGGTCTCGCGCCGGGTGGCCAGACAGGGCGCTTCCAACAGCGCCTGCTTGTCCTCCGGCTCCAGCGGCAACAGCATCCCGAGCGAGTTGATCAGCAACTCGTCATCGGCATCTTTCAGCGTTTCCCAATCGGTATCCAGCCCCTGCGCGTGGAAAAACTTCGCCAGCAGGTCGAGAAATTCGTCGCGGTCGAAACCGGTGTCATGCTCGGCCGCGCCCAGATCGCGTTCGAACCCGGCCCAACTGACCTCGGCACGAATATAGGGCGTGAAGCCCTCGATCTGTTTCACGATGCGATAGCGCGAGATCCCCGACAGGGTGATCATGTAGCGCCCGTCCTCGGTCTCGGAGAACCCGGTCAGACGGCCCGCACAGCCGATCGCATTGAGGTGGTTTTGCCCCTCCGGCCCCTTGATCGGCTGGATCATTCCGATCAGCCGAGACTTGGTCTTCATGCAATCTTCGATCATCTGCAGATAGCGCGGCTCGAAGATATGCAGCGGAAGCCGCGCCCGGGGCAGCAGCAGCGCACCGGGCAGCGGAAAAAGCGGAAGGATTTCGGGCAAGTCGCCTTTCTTCATCATGCTGATGAAACTAGCGCGACCCTGCCCTCAGGCAAATATCATCGACGACAGACGGCGGCGGCCTTTTGCCACGATCGGATCGTTCGGCTTGAGCGCGTCGAAAATGGTGAAAAGCTGCGTCTTCGCGGCCTCGTTGTCCCATGCGCGATCACGGCGGAACAGCTCGAGAAGCTGGTCCACGGCCTCCTCGACATTGCCCGCTGCGTAAAGCGCCTGCGCATAGTCGAAGCGCGCCTGATGATCGTCGGGATTGGCCTCGACCTTGGCTTTGAGATCGTCGAGCGGACCGGCCGATTGCGCCTGTTTCGCCAGATCGAGCTGCGCGCGCGCCGCCTCCACCGGGGCGCTGTCGGACAGTTTCGGGGGCACGGCTGCCAAAGCCGCGCCTGCCGCGTCCAGCTGGTCCAGCGCGATGCGCGCGCGGATCAGGCCGCCATGGGCCTCCGCCAGCTCGCCATCTTCTTCGAGGATCGCCGCGAAGGTCTCCGCTGCGTCTTCCGCCGCGCCCTCGGCCAGCATCGCTTCCGCCGCCTCGACCGCATCGCCCAGACCGTTGCCGGCCTCACCGCCGGACGCTTCGATCAGCTTGGCCACGAAGCTCTTGATCTCGGAGGGCGGCAGCGCGCCCTGAAAACCGTCGATCGGCTGGCCCTGCCAGAAGGCGTAGACGGTCGGGATCGACTGCACGCGCATCTGGCCTGCGATCATCTGGTTTTCGTCGACATTGACCTTGGCCATCACGACCGCGCCTTTCGCGGCTTCGACCTCGGCTTCCAGCGCCGGGCCGAGCTGCTTGCACGGGCCGCACCACGGCGCCCAGAAATCGACGATGACCGGCACGGTCTGCGATTTCTCGATCACCTCGGCCATGAAGTTGGCTTCGGTCACGTCCTTGACGTATTCGCTCTTGCCTGCGGCCTTGGCGCCGCCACCCAGTTCCAGCATGTCCGTCTCCCGAAATTGCGGAGGATTTGCTTTCCTATATGGCCTCGCAGGGGCCGAACGCAAACCCGTTTGACCGCGGCGCGCTGCCGCAAGCGTTTACAGATCGAAGGTTGCGAATACCGGCGCGTGATCGGAAGGCTTCTCCCAACCGCGCGCCGCCCGCAGCACACGGCTGCCATGGGCCGCGTTCGAGATATCCGGCGTCGCCCAGATATGATCGAGCCTGCGGCCCTTGTCGGCGGCATCCCAGTCGCGCGCCCGATAGGACCACCACGAATACAAAAGCCCCTCGGGGATGTCCTGCCGGGTGATGTCCACCCATTTGCCCGCTTCCATCGTGTCGTGCAGATGTTCGACCTCGATCGGCGTGTGGCTGACGATCTTCAGAAGCTGCTTGTGGCTCCAGACGTCATCCTCGCGCGGCGCGATATTCAGGTCGCCCACGAGGATCGATTTCTGCGGCGCTTCGGCTTTGAAGTAATCGCGCATCTGGGTGAGGTAATCGAGCTTCTGCCCGAACTTCTCATTCACCTCGCGGTCCGGCACGTCGCCGCCTGCGGGCACGTAGAAATTATGGATGGTCACCCCGTTCTCGAGCGTCCCCGCGACATGGCGTGCATGACCGAGATCGGCGAAATCATGGGCGCTGTTCTCTTCCATCGGGATTTTCGAGAAGATCGCGACGCCGTTATAGCCCTTCTGACCGCGCGCAACCATGTGAGTGTAGCCCAGTGCCTTGAACCCCTCGAGCGGGATCTTCTCGACCGGGCTCTTGCACTCCTGCAGGCAGAGCACGTCGGGCGCCTCTTCCTCCATCAGCTTGCGCACCAGCCCCTCGCGCAGCCGCACCGAGTTGATGTTCCAGGTCGCCAGCGTGAAGCTCATCTCATTCTCCCGTTCCAAAAGCCGCGCGATCATGTCGAAGGGCGGCCGCTTGCGCAACCGCCCCTCTTCTTCTCGATAGAAATATCCGCAGGTGAATTGGCCGAGAGGCCAAGAGGGGCAGCGCCCCTTATTCCGCCCAGCCGGAGATCGACTTCACGTCGCAGAATTCCTCGATGCCCCAACGGCCACCCTCGCGCGCCCGGCCAGAGGAGCCGACGCCGCCGAACGGTGCGCCCGCGCCACGGTCCTGACCGTTCATCTCGACCATCCCCGAGCGTAGCTGCCGCGCCAGACGGTTGCGCCGCGCGCCATCGCCCGATTGCAGGTAATTGGTCAGACCGTAAGGCGTGGCATTCGCCACCTCGATCGCCTGCTCCTCGCTATCGAAGGGCATGATCGACAGGACGGGGCCGAAGATTTCCTCGTTCATGATCGTCATCGAGGGATCGCAATCGGCGAAGACCGTCGGACGGACATAGAAGCCGCGATTGAGATGCTCGGGCCGCCCGGGGCCACCCGCGACGAGCTTCGCGCCCTCCGCGATGCCGGTCTCGATCAGGCCCTGAATCTTGTCGAACTGCGTTTTGTTCACGACCGGGCCGATATGCTTGCCTTCCTCGCGCGGGCTGGCCACCTGCGTGGCCTCGGCGGTCTGGCGCGCGATTTCCACGGCCTTGTCATAGGCCGAACGCTCGACCAGCATCCGCGTCGGCGCGTTGCAGCTTTGGCCGGAGTTCTGGAAGCAATGCCGCACGCCGCGCTTGACCGCATCCTCATCCGCATCGGCGAAGATCAGGTTGGCGCCCTTGCCGCCCAGCTCCAGCGTCACCCGCTTGAGCGTATCGGCCGCCGCCTTCGAGATCGCGCGCCCTGCGCGGGTCGAGCCGGTGAAGGAAATCATCTCGACATCGGGATGGGTCGAAAGCTGTGTGCCGACGCCAACGCCGTCACCGTTCACAAGGTTGAACACGCCCTTGGGCAGCCCAGCAGCATCGAGGATTTCCGCGAACAGCAGCGAGGACAGCGGCGCTTCCTCGGACGGTTTCAGCACCATCGTGCAGCCTGCGAGGATCGCCGGGATCACCTTCAGCGTCACCTGATTCATCGGCCAGTTCCACGGCGTGATCAGCCCGACGACGCCCACGGGTTCATAGGCGATCATCGCGCCCGGCGTGCCGTCGCCCAGCGGATGCACCCAGTCGAAGGCCTTCGCCGCGTCGATGAAATTCTTGATGTGATAGGCACCCGCGCCCCACTGGTTGCGGCGCGCGAGATCGATCGGCGCGCCCATCTCGAGGCTCATCGCCTGCGCCATATCCTCGGCGCGCTCGGCATAGACCTTGGCGATCCGCTCGACCGCCGCGATCCGCTCTGCCGGGTCCGTGGCCTTCCAGCCGGGCAGCGCGGCCTTCGCCGCCGCGACTGCCGCATCCGTATCGGCTTGGTCACCCAGCGAGATCACCGCGCAGGGATCCTCAGTGGACGGGTCGATCACCTCGTACTCGCGCGCCGCCTTGGGAGCGACCCACGCCCCGTCGATGTAGAAATTCCGTTTCTCGATCATATCAGCCTCCGGCACACAGATGTTGCGCGCGAGCGTTTCACCACTCCCCGTCCTGCGCAAGGCCTGACGAAAGGTCGCAGGCTCCGAGTTTAAAAAGGTTCTAAACTGGCTGGAATGGATCCCGGCGAGGGCTTATATCCCGGAAAGACCTGATTTTACGCAAACACAGGAGGTTTTTCATGGGCCTGCGTATCAATGACACCGCTCCCGATTTCACCGCTGACTCGACCGCTGGCGAGATCAAGTTCCACGACTGGATCGGCGACAGCTACGCCATCCTGTTCTCGCACCCGAAAGACTTCACCCCGGTTTGCACCACCGAATTCGGCGCCGTGGCGCAGCTCGCCCCCGAGTTCGAGAAGCGCAACACCAAGGTCATGGGCGTCTCCGTCGACAGCGTCGAAGAGCACGTGAAGTGGAAATCGGATATCGAGCAGGTCGCCGGCGCGCCCGCGAACTTCCCGATCATCGACGACACCTCGCTGAACGTCTCGAAGCTCTATGACATGCTGCCCGCCGATGCCTACATGCCCGACGGCCGCACCGCCGCGGATTCGGCCTCCGTGCGCACCGTCTTCATCATCGGCCCGGACAAGAAAGTCCGCCTGACCATGTCCTACCCGATGTCGGTCGGCCGCAACTTCGCCGAGATCATCCGTGCGCTCGACGCCGTTCAGGCGACCGACGGCAAGCCCTTCGCGACCCCCGCGAACTGGGTGCCGGGTCAGGACGTGATCGTCGCGCTGTCGGTCTCGACCGACGAGGCGAAAGAGAAGTTCGGCGAAGTCGACGTCAAGCTGCCCTACCTGCGCACCGTCAAGTCGCAGGGCTGAGCCCAGCTTACCCGCATCGTCAGGAAGGTCGAACGCGTTCAGCCTTCCTGATCGCATCAGGCGCCCGGAAGCAATTCAGATGCTTTCGGGCGTCTTGATATTATCGCCCCGTCACATTGGTGTATTGCCGGGACCGGTAGCCGAAAAACAGCCCGGCCTGACCAGCGACCGACCCGGCCAGCATGACCATCGGCAACAACGTCTTTCCCTTCGTGAAGGGGATCGCGATGGCGAGAAGAACGACTTTGAGACTGCGCAGCACGATCTTCGGAAGCAGACGCCATCTCGACTTCCCGCCGCGCTCGACCTTGTCCCACAAATTCGTAACGCTCTTGTCGCGCGCATTTCTGAATTGGTATCCGAGCGTCAGCCGCGCCGGCGGTTGTTCCTCATATACGAGAGCGTCAGCCACCCAGCCTGTCGGAATTCCGGCGGCGATCACCTCTCGATAGAATTTCATGTCCTCGCCACCGGCGCTTCCGAGAGACTCGTCAAACCAGATATTTGCGTCCGTGAATATGCCGGTCTCCGCCAACCAGTTGCTTGTTGCGATTATCGTCCCAGCACTATCGCCGATCGTTCTGGAACCGGACCCGGCAAGCTGCTTTGCGCGGAAATGCTCTGCCAAGCCTTGATGGATCACCCTTTGAAGGCCGCTCAGTTCCTCGCGCGGGGGCGCGACCAGGACTGGGCCACCAAGCAGCCGCGCACCGCCGGAACGATAGCCCGCGACGAGTTTGACCAACCACTCCGGCGTGACAACCTCGTCGTCATCGACAAAAACCAAAATATCCGAAGCCGCCGCAATCGCGTCTCGCGCGGCCCGATTGCGCGCGAAGGCAATGCCTAGATTGTCCTCCTGCACGTAGTGAGCCGTCAGCCCGTTCGAAAGCGGACTCATCTCGGCGACACGCGCGCGCGAAAGGGGTTCTTTGTCGTTCTCGACGACCAAGCAGCGCACATCTGCATTCGCCGGCAGGTCGATGCCGCCCAGCGACCCAATGAGCCTCGCCAGCATCTCGGGCCTGCGCCGCGTCAGCGTCGCGATGGTTATCTTGAGCCTGCGATCCTGACGGGGGGCGGACATCTTGGCGCCTCTAAAAAGAAAAAGTGCCCGCAACATGCGGGCACTTCAGTCTTAGTCTGTCAGCGATTTTCGATCAAACCGATCAGTCGGCTTTCTCTTCACGCTTTTCCGGCGCGATTTCTTCGCCGGTTTCCTGATCGACCATCTTCATGCCAAGGCGCACCTTGCCGCGATCGTCGAAGCCCAGAAGTTTCACCTTCACTTCCTGACCTTCCTTGAGCAGATCGCTCGGATGGTTCAGGCGCTTGTTGGCGATCTGGGAGACGTGGACGAGACCGTCACGCTTGCCGAAGAAGTTCACGAAGGCGCCGAAATCGACGAGCTTCACGACCTTGCCGGTGTAGATCTGGCCTTCTTCGGGCTCAGCCACGATGGCGTGGATCATGTCATGCGCTTTCTTGATGGCTTCGGCATTGGCCGAAGCGATCTTGATCACGCCGTCGTCGTTGATGTCGACCTTGGCACCCGAGACTTCCACGATCTCGCGGATGACCTTGCCGCCCGAACCGATCACTTCACGGATCTTGTCGGTGGGAACGGTCATCGTCTCGATGCGCGGAGCATGGGCGGAGAATTCCGTGCGGCCCGCGGAGAGCGCCTTGTTCATCTCGCCGAGGATGTGCATGCGGCCAGCGCGTGCCTGCTCCAGAGCTTTCTCCATGATCTCGGCGGTGATGCCGGCGACCTTGATGTCCATCTGCAGCGAGGTGATGCCCTCTTCGGTGCCTGCGACCTTGAAGTCCATGTCGCCGAGGTGATCCTCGTCGCCCAGGATGTCGGTCAGAACGGCCCAGGAGCCATCCTCTTCCAGCACCAGACCCATCGCGACACCCGCCACGGCCGACTTCAGCGGAACGCCCGCATCCATCATTGCCAGCGAGCCACCGCAGACCGACGCCATCGAGGACGAGCCGTTGGACTCGGTGATCTCGGAGACGAGGCGGATCGTGTAGGGGAAGTCGGTCGCAGCCGGCAGAACCGCCTGCAGCGCGCGCCATGCGAGCTTGCCGTGGCCGATCTCACGACGACCGGGCGAACCGACGCGGCCCACTTCGCCGACCGAGTAGGGCGGGAAGTTGTAGTGCAGCAGGAAGTTCGAGCGCGAGTTGCCGTGCAGCGCGTCGATGATCTGCTCATCGTCGCCGGTGCCCAGCGTGGTCACGACCAGCGCCTGCGTCTCGCCGCGGGTGAACAGCGACGACCCGTGGGTGCGCGGCAGCAGACCGGTTTCCGCCACGATCGGGCGAACCTCGTCCAGCGCACGACCGTCGATGCGGCGACCGTTCTTCACGACGTCACCACGCAGAACAGCCGATTCCAGCTTCTTCATCGCGGTGCCCAGCGTCGGATCTTCGAGCTGCTCTTCGGTGAGCTGCGACTTGATCTCTTCCTTGGCGGCGTTGACCGCGGCCACGCGCTCTTGCTTGTCCGAGATCGCGTAAGCGGCACGCATCTTCTCTTCGCCCAGACCTTTGACGGTCTCGAGCATCGCCGAGTAGTCGGGCGCCTTGAAGTCGAAGGGCTCTTTCGCGGCGGCTTCGGCGAGGTCGATGATCATGTCGATCACCGGCTGCATCGCGTCATGGCCGAACTTGACCGCGCCCAGCATCTCGGCTTCGGACAGCTCGTAAGCTTCCGATTCCACCATCATCACGGCGTCCTTGGTGCCCGCGACGACGAGGTCCAGACGCTGCTCGGGGTTCTCCCGCAGCTTCTGCATGTCGTCGACTTCGGGGTTCAGGATGTATTCGCCATCAGCGAAACCGACGCGCGCGGCGGCGATCGGGCCCATGAACGGCACGCCCGAGATCGTCAGCGCGGCCGAAGCGGCGATCATCGCGACGATGTCGGGCTCGTTGACGAGGTCGTGGCTCAGCACGGTGCACATCACGAGCACTTCGTGCTTGAAGCCTTCCACGAAGAGCGGACGGCACGGGCGGTCGATCAGGCGCGCGGTGAGCGTCTCTTTCTCGGACGGACGAGCCTCGCGCTTGAAGAAGCCGCCCGGCACTTTACCGGCGGCATAGTATTTCTCTTGGTAATGAACCGTGAGCGGGAAGAAATCCTGACCCGGCTTCGGTTCCTTGGCAAAGGTCACGTTGGCCATGACGGAGGTTTCGCCCAGCGTGGCGATAACCGAGCCGTCAGCCTGACGTGCGACCTTGCCGGTCTCCAGCGTGAGCTCTTCTTCGCCCCACTGGATCGATTTTTTAACGGTGTTGAACATTCAGCGTATCCTTCTGGGAGCTCTCACAGGCGTATCCCGTGTCTCCCGATTTGCATGGCGGCCCCATTGCCGCCGCCCCCTTATCCTGTTGCACGCGCCCGGGGGCTCGAGGCGTCACGTCTCAGATGGGCCTGTCAATACAGGAAATGAAGGGGTTTGGGAAGCGAAGAGTCCTTAGGGAAGCGTGCTGAATGCAGCGTGATTGGTTTTGCCTCAGAACGAAGCGGGGGCTAATCTACACTGGCTACGCGCCATCAGAGAAGCGCGTCTCGTGACCAGTAGGGAGAGAAAGATGCGCGGCATTTCCGGTTTGGCCTTCGCCTTCGGGCTGGCCCTTCTGGCGCAGCCTCTGGCGGCGCAGATGATGCAGGGCCCGAAGGGCGGCCACGGAGGGGGCCATGGCGGCGGCTTCGCAGGAGGCCGGATGGGGCACATGCACGGGGCCGACGGCACTGGCCACGACGAAGTAACCATGCCGGGGCTGCGCGGGCTCAACGCCACACCGCAAGAAAGCGCCGAGCTTGCCGTTCTCTTTCGAAACTTCCCGACACTGTCGCGCGAGGTCGACACCCTGCCCAACGGCATCCGCACCGTCACCCGCTCCAGCAATCCGGTGGTGATGGAGAGCCTGATCAACCATGTTACCGGCATGATCGCGCGCGTCGAGGCCAAGGACGATCCGCAGATTTTCATCCAGAGCCCAACGCTCGACATCTTCTTCGCCCGCGCCGAAGGGATAACCACCGACATCGATATGGGCGAGGACGGCATCATCGTGACCCAGACCTCCGAGGATCCGGAATTGGTCGCGGCACTGCATAAACACGCAGGCGAAGTTTCCGACATGGCCGCACGGGGGATGCAGGCCGTTCACGAGATGATGATGGAGCGCGCCGCGAACTGACCCACCACTTGGCTCCGGCTTGCCCTGATGCGCGCCGCGCTACCTTAACCGGGCAATCACGCCGAGAGCCGCCCCATGACCGTTTTGCAATTCGCCGCCGCCCTTATCGTGCTCGCCGGGCTGTTCGGCGTCATCAACCATTTCGTGCTGCGCCTGCCGCCGACAATCGGGATTCTGATCGTCGCCCTGATGACCTCGATCGGGCTGATGGTGGTCGATCGCGTCTTCGGGCTGCAGCTCGCGCAGCAGGTGCGCGACTACCTCAAGAGCATCGATTTCTCCAAGGCGCTGCTCGACGGGATGCTGGGGCTGATGCTGTTTGCCGGCGCGCTGCATGTGAAGCTGTCGGACCTGCGCGCGGTCTGGCCGACGGTGCTGGTCATGGCGACGATTGGCGTCGTGCTGTCGACCGCCGTCGTGGGCCTTGGTTTTCACTGGCTGACCGGGGCGCCGATCATGGTCGCGCTGACCTTCGGGGCGCTGATCTCGCCCACCGATCCGGTCGCGGTGCTGGGCGTGCTGCGCTCCGCCAATCTGCGCCGTTCGCTGGAGACCGTGATCTCGGGCGAGAGCCTGTTCAATGATGGCGTCGGCTATACAGTCTTCCTGATCCTCTCGGGCCTCGCCTTCTCCAGCGGCCATACCGAGGCCTCGAGCCTGTCCGAGGCGGGCACCCTGTTCTTCCGCGAGGCGGTGGGCGGCGCGGCGCTCGGCCTCGCGATGGGCTGGGGGCTGTTTCGCGTTATGCGGCTGATCGACGACCCGTCGCTGGAAGTTCTGCTCACGCTCGGCCTCGCCTTCGGCGGCTATGAGTTGGCGCTGTTCCTGCATGTCTCCGGCCCTATCGCTGCGGTCTGCGCGGGGCTCCTGATCGGCGATGTCGGCGCGCGGTTCGGCATGTCCGAGGAGACGCGCAAATATGTCGACGCCTTCTGGATGCTGATCGACGAGATCCTCAACGCCGTGCTGTTTCTGCTGATCGGGGTGGAGATCTTCGCGATCCAGTTCGGCGCGGATATCCTGACGACCTCCATCGCCTCTATCGGGCTGGCGCTGATCGGTCGGCTGGTCGCGGTCGTGGTGCCGATCCTCGCGTTGCGCCCGTTCCGCAACTTCGGCCCCGGCGTGATCCGGGTGATGACATGGGGCGGGCTGAAGGGCGGCATCTCGGTCGCGCTCGCCCTCTCGCTGCCGGAATCGGACTGGACCGACGCGATCCTCGCAGCGACCTACGTGATCGTGGTCTTCTCCATCGTGGTGCAGGGGCTGAGCGTCGGCTGGGTCGCGAAACGCGCCGCGAAGGACTAACGCAAAAGGCCCGCCACATCGGACGGGCCTTTCGCATCTCAAATCGCACGGATCATTCGATCGGGCGGAACTCGCCTCGGTCTTCGGACGCGAGGCTCACCACGATGATCGCGACGAAGGCTGCGATGAAGCCCGGGATGATCTCGTAGAGGAACGAGCCCCAGCCCAGCGAAATCCAGACGATCACGGTCAGCGCGCCGACCACGAGGCCAGCCACGCCGCCCAGACCCGTCATTCGCTTCCAGGTCAGCGACAGGATGATCAGCGGACCGAAGGCGGCACCGAACCCGGCCCATGCGTTCGACACGAGGCCAAGCACTTTGCTGTCGGGGTTCGACGCGATGATGATCGCAGCGATACCCACGGCCAGCACGGCAAGGCGGCCGACATTCACCAGCGTGCGGTCCGAGGCGTCCTTGTTGAAGACGATCTTGTAGAAGTCTTCGGTCAGCGACGAGGACGACACCAGAAGCTGGCTCGACACGGTCGACATGATCGCCGCCAGAAGCGCGGCATAAAGGAAGCCCGTCACCAGCGGATGGAACAGCAGGTTCGACAGGATGATGAAGATCGTCTCCGGATCCTGCACGTCGAGCCCGTTACGCTGCGCATAGGCGCGGCCGAAAATACCGACCGAGATCGCGCCGATCAGCGAGATCGCCATCCAGCCCATGCCGATATTCCGAGCTTTTGGCACATCGGCGACCGAGCGCACGGCCATGAAGCGCACGATGATATGCGGCTGGCCGAAATAGCCCAGACCCCAGGCGACTGCAGACAGCCAGCCCGCGAAGGTCAGCCCGTTCGTCATCGACAGGAAATTCGGGTCGATATCGCTCAGGCGGCTCGCAGCCGCGTCCACGCCGTCGCCCTGACCGGTCGTGAGGATCACGATCGGCATGATGACGAGCGCGAGCATCATGATGCAGCCCTGCACGAAATCGGTGAGCGACACGGCGAGGAAGCCGCCGATCACGGTGTAGACCAGCACGACACCCAGCGTCAGGATCACGCCGGTCATGTAGCTGCCACCGAAGGCGCTGGCGAAGAGCTTGCCGCCGCCGACGAGGCCCGACGCGGTGTAGACCGCGAAGAACACCACGATGATCACCGCCGAAACCATCCGCAGCAATGTCGCGTGGCTCGGGAAGCGATTGGCGAGGAAGCCGGGGATGGTCAGCGCGTTGTCATAGCGCTCGGTCTGCTCGCGCAGGCGCGGCGCCACGATGACCCAGTTCACGAAAGCGCCGACGAAAAGGCCGATGCCGATCCAGCTTTGCGTCAGGCCCGACACGAAGAGCGCGCCCGGCAGGCCCAGAAGCAGCCAGCCCGACATGTCCGATGCGCCTGCCGACAGGGCGGCAACCGCGGGCGGCAGGTTACGCCCGCCCAGCATATATTCCTCGGAGCTCGACGTGGACTTGCGCCACGCATAGACCCCGATGGCCAGCATCAGCACGAAATACAGTGCCAAGCTGATCCAGACTCCGATCTGCATATCTAAAACCTCCCTGTTAACGCACCTGCAAGGTAGGGCAGGTGCTTGCGTTGTCCCGTTTGGAGCGGACGATACAGGAGGACAAGAAGTCGAACCGACCAAAGTTTTTCGATAGGAAGACCATTCACCCAAAAGTTTTGAAATTAGCAGCCGGAAGGACTGTTTTTGCCGATTTGTGCAATTCAGTCGGAATAGCGCAAATGAAAACGCCCGCGCCAAAGGCACGGGCGTTTCGAATTCCACTCCGAGGCGGATTAGCGGCGCAGGCCGAGGCGCTGGATCAGCGACTGGTAACGTGCGACTTCTTTCGCCTTCAGGTAGTCGAGCAGCTTACGGCGCTGCGCGACGAGCATCAGAAGACCACGACGCGAGTGGTTGTCTTTCTTGTGCTCTTTGAAGTGCTCGGTCAGGTTCGCGATGCGCTTCGTCAGGATGGCGACCTGAACTTCGGGCGAACCGGTGTCGCCTTCTTTGGTGCCGTATTCCTTGATGATCGCGTTCTTGTCTTCGACGGTGATCGACATCGGGATCTCCTTACGTTGAGGGTTCGGGCACAAGCCGGGATGTCGTCCAGCAGGGTCCATATACCTGCCCCAATCGGGACAGATGCGCGCGTATAGACGCGAATCGTCGTATTGAAAAGCCTTATTTCAAAGCGCCATGGCCTGCTGCGCCGCGAATTGCGCAGGCGTGAGCAGCGCCACGTCCTGCGCGCTCAGCCCCGCCGCGTCCAGCACCTCGGCCAGCCGGATACCGTCGAGCAGGATCCACGCCGCATCGGGATGCGCCTCGGAGGGCTCGACGCTGATCTGCGGCATGGCCGGGCCCTGCGGATCGTAGATGACCGCCAACCGGTCCTGCCCGGCCGTGTAATCGGCGATCGTCGCGGGCGCGTCCGGGTCGATCCAATCGCCCAGCGCGAAGCTGTCGCCCTCCTCGCCGCCATGCAACCAATCGCCCGAGCCGCCGAGCAGCACGTCCTCCCCTGCCCCGCCATTGAGCGTGTCGGCATCGGCCACCCCCGCATCGCGCGTCTCCGGCGTGACGCCGAGCAGCAGGTCGTCCCCGGCATCGCCGTTCAACTCGTCGCGCCCGGCATCCCCGGTCAGCACATCTGCCCCGTCCGCGCCGATCAATGTGTCGTCGTCGGCGCCGCCCGAGAGCGTATCATTCTCCGCGCCGCCGATCAGCGTGTCCTGCCCGGCCTCGCCATAAAGCCGGTCCGCGCCGAACCCGCCCGAGAGATGGTCCGCCCCCGCGCCGCCGCGAAGTTCATCCGCGCCATCGCCACCGCTCAACGTGTCGTCCCCGGCATTGCCGTGCAGCACATCGTCCCCCGCCGCGCCGAAAACTCGATCCGCGCCGAGCCCGCCCCACAGGCTGTCATCGCCGTCATAGCCGTTGATCTGATCGTCACCCGCCTCACCGGCGATCGCATCGTCGGAGGCATCGCCCCAAGTGATGTCATCGCCCGGTCCCGGCTCGGACGGCGCGACCGGCGCGGGTACGATTTCTCCGGCTCTGACCTCGGCCAGCAGAGAGACCTCCCCAACCTCGGCATCGGCGGTCTCGAGATCGGCCGGCGGCGTCTCCTCCTCGGGTTCCGAGGAAACCACCATGAGACCCGCCGTGGCACCCGCCATCAGCAGGCCCAGAACACCCGACAGAAACAACATCTCTCTCACCCCCGTGAAGACGCGAGAAATCTACCGCTGCCGGCGCGGATACCCTAGAAAACAAGCGTTAAATGCTTAACGGCGTGCTCAGCCTTCGGGGGTGAACCACAGCTCGGGCTGATGTTCATAGGCGATATAGAGCGGATGTTTCGGCGCGCCCGCCTTGGTCAACCCGAGGTGATGCAGCGCCCGCCCGCTTTCGCGCAGCAGGTCTTCCACCGCAGCGCCCCGCGCGAGATGCGCCCCATGCGCGCCCCAGGCGCAGATGATCCGGTCCTCGGGACCGCCCGCCCAGTCGAGGCTCTCGCGGATCGCCGCATCGTTTTCCGGCCCGACCGGGTCCGGCTGCGCCCGCATCACCTTCGGATCGGTCGCACGATAGGCGAAGATATTGGTCACCCGGAACGCCCCGAAGCCCAGCGCCCGCGCGCGGCGCTCGCAGCGCTCCACGGTCGGGTCGTTCTGCACCTCGGTCGCGGTCGAGGGGTTGAGCATGATGAACAAAGCCCGCGGCTTGCTGTCATCCCAGACCCGCGTGAGCAGATAGCGGTAATTCTCGCAATCCGAATAGACCGCGATGGAGGGGGCGTCGCCTTTGATATGCTCGCGGGTGATCATCTCTCGTCCTGACCGTTATGTGCGTGACAGAGGGCGGATGCCTCCGGCGGGGATATTTGGACCAAGGCGAAGGGGCGCGTCAAAGGTTGAAGACGCGGCTCGGATGGACCTCGCCGGATTTGTAAATGCCCACGGCAAGCGGCTTGCCCTCATGGCTGACCCAGACTTCCTCGCCCCATTCGGCCTCGCCCGGCAGCACCATGCCCGGATTGCCGTTCTTCAGCCGCACCGCGCCCTCGGGCGTGGCTTTCAGCTGCGGCAGATCGTCGAGCCCCAGTTCCACGGGCAGCAGTTTTTCATCGAGCTCCGGCGTCTTCGCCAGTTCGTCGATCTCGGCCAGCGTGATCCCGTCGCTCGCCTCGAAAGGCCCCGACCATTCGCGGCGCAGCCAGAGCACATGGCCGAGACAGCCGAGCTTTTGCCCCAGATCGCGCGCGATGGAGCGCACATAGCCGCCCTTGCCGCAGACCAGTTCCAGCTCGACCGTGTCGGCATCGGGACGGCCCAGCATCACGAGGCTTTCGACATAGAGAGGCCGCGCGGCGAGATCCATTTCCTCGCCCGCGCGCGCCAGCGCATAGGCCCGCTCGCCATCGACCTTCACGGCGGAAAACTGCGGCGGCACCTGTTCGATATCGCCTTCGAAGCTAGGCAGCGCGGCGGCGATCTCTTCGTCCGTGGGGCGCAGATCGGAGGTCCGGGTCACCTCGCCCTCGGCGTCGTCGGTCTTGGTCGCAGCGCCCAGCCGGACCTGAAACCGGTAGCATTTCAGCGCATCGGTGATGAACGGCACCGTCTTGGTGGCCTCGCCCAGCGCGACCGCCAGAACCCCGGTCGCCGCCGGATCGAGCGTGCCCGCATGGCCCGCCTTCTTGGCGCCCAGCGCCCAGCGCACCTTGTTCACCACCGAGGTGGAGGTGATGCCCGCGGGCTTGTCCACGATCAGCCAGCCGGAAATGTCGCGACCCTTCTTGCGTGCCATGAGGCCTCCATATTCGACAGGGTGCGCCTGCTAGCCCAAGCTGCGCGAGCCGTCAATCTCCAGCAGTGGGGGCGGCAGGCGCGATCAGCGCGACGATCGGCCCCATCGGCAGGCCCATATCCTCGCGCCCCTGACCGGGCACGGTCAGCCGCGAGATCTTGCCGTCGAGATAGAGCGCGTTCGGCACCTGCATCTCGTCGCGGAAGAATCGACCGAATTCGTGAAAGCTCACCGGCGCATCGGAGATCGCGAAATAGGCGGTCTTACCATCGGCCGAGACCCCCACCCCGTTGCGGATATTCTTCGAGGTGCCATCGGCGAGGAATTTCGGATGCAGCGCGCCGTCGATCACCAGCATCGGCCCCGATTGCGTCGCATAGGTGCAGTCCTTCGGATCGGCGGCGAAGGCGCGCGATTCCGTCACCGAGAACCTGTCTCCGATGCAGAAGACCCCGTTGGGCAGCAAACCGAAATTGCCCGGCCCCTCCGAGGTGACGATCGAATGCAGCTCCTTGCCGTTCTCGATGAACAGGCCCACCGGCTTGCGATCGGGATGATACATCCCCGCATTCATCGCGAAGACGACGCGGTCGCCTTTCGGCACGACTTCCGAGAGCCGCTCGGGCGTGCCGATCAGATTGCCGTCGGGATCGTCGAGGAACAGCTTCAGATCCTGCCCGAGCCTGGCTTCGCAGACCGTGTAGGTCGTGCCGTCGAAGCTGCGATCCGCACAAGGTGAGTCGGCCAGCGCAGGCGTAGCCAGCAGCATCAGCGCGGCAGCATTAGTCGCGATCGTCTTCATCGTCTTCGTCATCGTCGCGCGCAGCGATATCGCGCTGCACCGTCTCGTCCGAGAAAATCCGACGCGTCTCATCGAGACGGTCATAGGTCTCGTCCAGCCGGAAGCGCAGATCGGGGCTGTATTTCGCGGTCATTTCCTTGCCGAGCAAGCGGCGCAGCTCACCCTTGTTGCGCGCAAGCGCCGCGATCAGCTCTTTGCCGCCTTCGCCGCCCAAGGGCGTCACATAGGCGGTCGCGACCTTCAGGTCGGGAGAGCAGCGCACCTCACCCACCGTCACCGAGACGCGGTTGAGGTCGGGATCATGCACATCGCCGCGCATCAGGAGGTCCGACAGCGTGCGTCGGATCAACTCGCCCATGCGAAGCTGACGTTGCGAAGGGCCATCGCCCGAGGAGAAACGGTTCTTTGCCATGGCGCTCACATAGGGCGTCTGCGCCTTTTGCGCAACGGGGGCTTTGCCAAGCCCGCCTGCTCAAGCTAGATAGCGCGAAACCGTGAAGGAGAAAGACATGAGCGACCTGCCGGGCATCGTGATCACCGGAGCGTCGGGCCGGATGGGCCAGATGCTGATCCGCACCGTGAGCGAGAGCGACAAGGCGCGCCTTGTGGGCGCCGTCGAACGCACGGGCCATGACTGGGTCGGCCAAGATCTGGGCGAGGCGATGGGCGGCGCGTCGAACGGGGTGATCGTGACCGACGATCCGCTCGAGGCGTTTTCCGGCGCGCAGGCCGTGATCGACTTCACCGCGCCCGCCGCCACCCGCGAATTCGCCAAGATCGCGGCGCAGGCACGCCTGACCCATGTGATTGGCACGACCGGCATGGACGAGGACGACATCGCGGCGCTCGCGCCTTGCGCGCGGCACGCCGTGATCGTGCGGGCTGGGAACATGAGCCTCGGGGTGAACTTGCTCACGCAGCTGACGAAGAAAGTTGCACAGGCGCTCGATGCAGATTGGGATATCGAGGTGATCGAAGCGCATCACAACAAGAAGGTCGACGCGCCCTCTGGCACCGCACTGATGCTGGGCGAGGCGGCGGCGGAAGGCCGTGGCATCTCGCTCGAAGACAATCGCGAGTCGGGCCGCGACGGCATCACCGGCGCGCGCAAACACGGCGCGATCGGCTTCTCGGCCATTCGTGGCGGCGATATCGTCGGCGAGCATGACGTGCTGTTCGCCGGTATGGGCGAGCGGATCATCCTGCGCCATGTCGCCACCGATCGCGCCATCTTCGCGCGCGGCGCGCTCAAGGCCGCGCTCTGGGGTCAGGACAAGCGCCCCGGCGAATACGACATGCTCGACGTGCTGGGGCTCTGACGCACAGCAGTTTCGGATTGGCTCAAATATCCTGGGGGTGAGGCGCAACGCGCCGAGGGGGCGACGCCCCCTGCCCCGGCATCAAGCGGCGCCGCGATCAGAAATCGATCGCGAGGCCTTTCTTCTCCCAATCGCCGTAGCGCACGGGCTCGGGTCCGTCGCGACCGCCAAGCTCGGTCGGCAGTTCGGCCGCCTGTGCGTTCTTGCGGCGCTCCTCTGCTTCGGCGAGCGCGCGGATCGCGGCGGGCGGCAGGTCGCGGGTCTCTTCGGGCTGATCGGACATGGCGCGTCCTTTCTTGTCTGTGGATCGGGGCATGATATAGGCCCGTGCTTAAGCCGCAACAAGCCAGGAAGCCGCAGCCCATGTCCAGACCCGACCCCGCGCGCCGCGCAGCCCTTGGCCTGATCGTGGGCGTTCTCGAGGATCGCGAGAGCCTCGCCGAACAGATCGGCGCGGAGGCGCTCGACGGGCTGGAGCCTGCACAGCGTGCCCGCGCCCAGCGCCTCGCGACGACGACGCTGCGCCATCTGGGCCGCGCCGACCGGATCATCAAACCGCATCTGCGCCGCCGCACGCCAACGGATGTGATGGCGATCCTGCGGCTGGCCACGGTCGAGCTGCTGGAGGAAAAGCAAGCCCCGCATGGCGTGGTCGATGCCGCCGTGACGCTGGTGAAATCGGCCGGGCCGAAGCTGCAAAGCTTCTCGGGGCTGGTGAATGCCGTGCTGCGCAAGGTCTCCGAGGAGGGCGAGAAATGGGCCGCGACGCCCGCGCCGGAAATGCCGGGCTGGCTGCGCGGGCGCGTCATGTCGTCCTTCGGCAAGAAGGCCGCGCAGGCGATGGAGGTTGCGCATCTGGCGGGTGCGCCGCTCGATCTGAGCGTGAAGGACGATGCCGCGGGCTGGGCCGAGACGCTGGGCGCGACGCTTCTTCCGACGGGATCGCTGCGGCTGACCGATCCGGGCAAGGTGTCCGAGCTGGCCGGTTTCGAAGACGGCGCGTGGTGGGTGCAGGATGCCGCCGCCGCGCTGCCCGCGAAGCTGCTGGCCCCTGAGGCGGGCGCACGGGTGCTCGACCTGTGCGCAGCCCCCGGCGGCAAGACGCTGCAACTCGCCGCGATGGGGGCCGACGTCACCGCCCTCGATATCTCCGAGGCGCGGCTGGAACGGCTGGCGGAAAACCTCGACCGGACGCAGATGGAGGCCGAGATCGTCGCGGCCGACGCGCTCGAATGGGAGCCTGACGCCCCATTCGACGCTATCCTGCTCGATGCGCCCTGCTCGGCCACCGGCACGATCCGCCGCCATCCCGACCTGCCCTTCATCAAGGACGGCGCCTCGATCAAGCCGCTCTTCGCGCTGCAGGAACAGCTTCTGGACCGCGCGCTGCAATGGCTCAAACCCGGCGGCACGCTGGTCTATGCGACCTGCTCGCTTCTGCCCGAAGAGGGCGAGGCGCAGATCAAGGCGGCGCTTGCCCGGCATCCGGACCTCACCGTAATCCGCCCCGACCTGCCCGGCATCGAGCCCGGCTGGATCACCGAGGAGGGCGGGCTGCGGCTACGGCCCGATTTCTGGCCTGATCTCGGGGGGATGGACGGGTTCTACATGGCGCGACTGCAACGCTCTGCGTGAACCGACCGCCGAGGCGGTGACAGCGCGCCTGCCTCCCAGTAACGTGACCGCATTCCCCGACAGAAGGGCATGCAAGCGGCTACGGAATGGGCAAGGACAGAACCCGATCATCGGCAAAACTGGGCACGGCGCTGAACCGCCTTGCCGCTGCGCGCGCAGGCCGTGCGCAAACCGCGACCGGCTTCGTCAGCCAGCCCGAGCCGCGCACGATCGGCTCTTACGCCAAGGGGCGGCAACTCGTTCAGGGCAATTTCCTGTTTGCGGGCTCTCTGATCGAAGGTCCGGGGGTCAACATCTGGGACCTGCCGATACCCGGCCTGGCTTTCGAGGATGCGCTGCAGGGCTGCGGCTGGCTCGACGATCTCGCGGCGCTGGGCACCCGTGAGGCCCGCATCCGTGGACAGGAGTGGGTCTTCGGCTGGATCGACCGCTTCGGCGACGGCAGCGGGCCGGGCTGGACGCCCGATCTGACGGGCCGCCGCCTGATCCGCTGGATCAACCACGCAATCCTGCTGCTGAACGCGCGCGAGCGTGAGGATGCCGACCGCTTCTTCCGTGCGCTCGGCCAACAGACGATCTTCCTGTCGAAACGCTGGGCGGGCGCGGCCTGCGGACTGCCTCGCTTCGAAGCGCTGACCGGGCTTGTCTATGCGGGCCTTGCGCTGACCGGAATGGAGCGCCATGCCGACCCCGCGCTGGAGGCCCTGTCGCGCGATTGTGCGCAGGAGATCGACCCCGAGGGCGGGATCGCGACCCGAAACCCCGAGGAACTTCTGGAAATTCTCACGCTGCTGAACTGGGCGGCGGAGGCGTTGCAGACGGCAGGGCGCACGCCGCCCGGTCCGATCCTCGATGCGATCGCGCGGATCGCGCCGACCCTGCGCGCGCTGCGCCATGCCGATGGGGCGCTGGCGCGGTTTCACGGTGGTGGGCGCGGCCCCGAAGGGCGGCTCGACGCGGCGCTCTCGGCGACCGGCATCCGCAGCGTCCGGCGCGAGCCGATCGCGATGGGCTTCGTGCGGATGCAGGGCGGGCGCGGCTCGCTGATCATCGACGCGGCGCGACCGCCGCAGGGCGAGGCCTCGGCCAATGCCCATGCCTCGACGCTGGCCTTCGAGCTGACCTCGGGACGTCGCCCGCTGATCGTCAATTGCGGCTCGGGCGCGCAGTTCGGCTCTGACTGGCACCGCGCAGGCCGCGCCACCGCCAGCCATTCGACCCTCTCGATCTACGGCTATTCCTCCTCCCGCCTCGGCCCCGAGCGTCTGTTCGGGCGGGCCCCGCGCGCCTATCTCGACAAGACGCCGAAAAACGTCTGGTTCAAGCCCGACGATCTGTCCGAGACCGGGATGATCTTCGGCCATGACGGCTATGCCGAGACCCATGGCATGTCGCATATCCGCGAGCTGGACCTGTCCGTCGACGGGCGCGAATTGCGCGGGCGCGACACGCTGGGCGCGATGACGCCTCAGGATATCGAGCGCTTCGACCAGATCTTCGAGCGTGAAGGCCTGCGCGGCATTCCCTTCGACATCCGCTTCCACCTGCATCCCGATTGCGACGCGGCGCTCGATCTGGGCGGCACCGCCGTTTCGGTTGCGCTGCGCACCGGGGAAATCTGGATTTTCCGCCATGACGGGGTCGCCGATCTGGCGCTGGAACCCTCGGTTTACCTCGAAAAAGGGCGCATTCGCCCGCGTCCTGCGCAACAGATCGTGCTTTCCAGCAAGGTTCTGGACCGGGCTTGCCAGATTGGCTGGACCTTTTCGCAAGCACGCGATAACTCCACGGCCATCGACGCGCCCTGACCTTGGGGCAGATCCCCGAGGATGGCCCTGGGCGCCCCTGACCTGAGCCTTGCGAGGAGCTGCCCGTGACCCGCCCGATCCCCCTGACCCGTGCGCTGATTTCCGTTTCCGACAAGACCGGACTGGTCGAATTCGCCCAGGCGCTCGCCGCGCGCGGCGTCGAACTTCTCTCGACCGGCGGCACCGCCAAGACCCTGCGCGAAGCCGGCCTCAGCGTGCGCGACGTCGCCGAACTGACGGGTTTCCCGGAGATGATGGACGGCCGCGTGAAGACGCTGCATCCGAAAGTCCATGGCGGCCTGTTGGCGCTGCGCGACAACGAAGAACATCTCGCCGCGATGGAAGCGCATCAGATCGAGGCGATCGACCTGCTGGTGGTGAACCTCTACCCGTTCGAGGAAACCGTGGCGAAAGGCGCCGATTACGACACCTGCATCGAGAATATCGATATCGGTGGCCCGGCGATGATCCGGGCTGCGGCGAAGAACCACGCCTTCGTCTCGACCGTCGTGGATGTCGAGGACTACGCCGCCGTTCTGGAAGAGCTCGACGCGAATGACGGCGCGACCTCCTACCCGTTCCGCCAGCGCCTCGCCCAGATCGCCTATGCGCGCACCGCGGCCTATGACGCCGCCGTCTCGACCTGGATGGCCGGCGC
The DNA here is from genome assembly GCF_002563775.1 of Thioclava sp. ES.031. Lineage (NCBI taxonomy): Bacteria > Pseudomonadati > Pseudomonadota > Alphaproteobacteria > Rhodobacterales > Paracoccaceae > Thioclava > Thioclava sp. ES.031. Next base: position 3,775,077 of record NZ_PDJO01000001.1, read on the forward strand.
CATCGGCGAGCAGACCCCGCGCCGCCGCGCTTTCGCCGGCACGATCGCGCAGACCCTGCGCTACGGCGAGAACCCGCATCAGCAGGCGGCCTTCTATCTCGACGGCACGAACCGCCCCGGCGTCGCGACCGCCAAGCAGCTTCAGGGCAAGGAACTGAGCTACAACAACATCAACGACACCGATGCCGCCTATGAGCTGGTCTCGGAGTTCGGCACCGAGAAGCCCGCCGTCGCGATCATCAAGCACGCCAACCCCTGCGGCGTGGCGACCGGCGAGACCGTGATCGAGGCCTATAAGCGCGCCTTCGACTGCGATCGCACCTCGGCCTTCGGCGGCATCATCGCGCTGAACCAGACGCTGGATGCGGCGACCGCCGAAGAGATCACCAAGATCTTCTCGGAAGTCATCATCGCGCCCTCGGTGGACGAAGCCGCCAAGGAAGTCATCGCGAAGAAGAAGAACGTGCGCCTGCTGGAAACCGGCGGCCTGCCCGACATCACCGCACCGATCACGACCTATCGTCAGGTCGCGGGCGGCTTCCTCGTGCAGGACAAGGACAATGGCGTGATCACTCTGGACAACCTGAAAGTCGTGACCGAGCGCCAGCCCTCCGAGCAGGAGCTCAAGGACCTTCTGTTCGCGTGGAAAGTCGCGAAACACGTCAAGTCGAACGCGATCATCTACGTCAAGGACGGCGCGACCGTGGGCGTGGGCGCGGGCCAGATGAGCCGTGTCGACTCGACCCGGATCGCGGCGCGCAAGGCCGAGGACATGATGGAAGCCTGCGGCATGGCCGAGACGCCCACCAAAGGTTCGGTCGTGGCCTCCGACGCGTTCTTCCCCTTCGCCGACGGCCTGATCACCGCGGCCGAAGCCGGCGCCACCGCGATCATCCAGCCCGGCGGCTCGATGCGCGATCAGGAAGTGATCGACGCGGCGAACGAGCGCGGCCTCGCGATGGTCTTCACCGGAATGCGCCATTTCCGCCACTGATCTGCCGGTATCTTTGCGTAGCCCGGTAGATGCCGGGCTGCGCCTTCTGGCATGAAGACGTGACGAGAAACAAACGGGGGCCAGATGCGGCTAGCAGCGAAAGTGACAGCGGGCGTCCTGCTCCTCGACCAAGTGTCGAAATATATCGTCGTGCAAGGGATGCATCTCGATCAGCGCGGCGCGATCGACGTGGTGCCGCCCTATCTCAACTTTCGCATGGCGTGGAATCGCGGCGTCAATTTCGGCCTGTTCTCCGGCGAAACCGACTGGATGCGCTGGCTGCTGATCATCGTGGCGCTGGTGATTTCGCTCTGGGTCTGGGTCTGGATCGCGCGTGAGCCGCATTCGGCGCGGGTGAATATCTCGGCCGGGCTGTTGGTCGGCGGCGCGCTTGGCAATGTGGTCGACCGGCTCGTCTATGGCGCGGTGGCGGACTTTCTGAACATGTCGCTGCCGGGCTGGCAGAACCCCTATTCTTTCAACGTCGCCGATGTGGCGATTTTCCTCGGCGCGGTCGGTCTGGTGCTGTTCACCGGCAAGGACCATCGCGCCAACGACGGCTAGCCTGTTTTTCGCAGGTGACGACGCTCCAATGTTGCGTTAAGACGGGGGCGGAACTGGCAAGGGAGTGGTTCATGCAGGCTCGGATCGGCACGCTCGGACTCGCGTTTACAGCGGTACTGACGCTGGCTGCCTGCGGCAATTCCCGCGACCCCAGCCTGATGAATCTGCGGTCTTCGCATCAAGGCCCTGATGAATTCGGCGTGATCCCGACGAAGCCGTTGGAGATGCCGGAGAATCTCGCTGCGCTGCCGCCGCCCACGCCGGGCGGCAAGAACATCACCGATCCCACGCCTGAGGCCGATGCCGTCGCCGCTCTTGGTGGCAATCCGCGCCGCCTCGACGAGACCGGTCAGGTCCCGACCTCGGATCGTGCGCTGGTCTCCGCCGCATCGCGTTACGGCAGCCAAGCGGGCATCCGCCAGACCCTCGCCGCCGAGGATTACCAGTGGCGCAAGGATCACGACGGTCGCCTGCTCGAGCGTCTGTTCCAGGTCTCGGTCTATTACAAAGCCTACAAGCCGATGGAGCTCGACCAGTCGGCAGAGCTTGAGCGTTGGCGCCGCCTCGGCGTCGTCACCCCCGGCGCCCCGCCCTCGGGTGCAGCGCAACAGGCGGTCAAGTAACCCGAAAAATCATCACGAGAACGTCACCGGCATTTGCACGTCGGGCGAGAGTGCTTATCTTCGCCCAAACTGTGTCTTGTGAGGAGTTGGGCATTGCGTGCATTCCTGTTCGCCCTGCTGACATTGGCAGGTCTGAGCCCGGCGGTGGCCGGTGACGTCTCTACCTTCGAGTTGGAAAACGGCCTTAAAGGCGTCGTGATCGAGGATCACCGCGCTCCGGTCGTGGTCCATATGGTCTGGTACAAAGCCGGATCGGCCGACGAGAAGCGCGGTAAATCCGGCATCGCCCATTACCTCGAACATCTGATGTTCAAGGGCACCGACACGATGGCGCCCGGTGAGCTGTCGAAGACGGTCGCGGCCAATGGCGGCTCCGACAACGCCTTCACCAGCTACGACTACACCGCCTATTTCCAGCGCATCGCCGCCGACCGGCTGCCGCTGGTGATGAAGATGGAAGCGGACCGGATGCGCAATCTGCGGATCTCGCCCGACGACGCGAAGACCGAGCTGCAGGTGATCCTCGAAGAACGCGCGCAGCGCACCGATTCCAACCCGCGGGCGCTGTTCAACGAACAGGAGCGCGCCGCCCAGTTCCTCAACTCGCCCTACGGCACGCCGGTCATCGGCTGGCGCAAGGAGATGGAAGGGCTGACCCGGCAGGACGCGCTCGACTGGTATCACGAATATTACGCCCCCAATAACGCGATCCTCGTGGTAGCGGGCGATGTGAAGCCCGACGAGGTGAAGGCGCTGGCCGAGAAGTATTACGGCAAGCTGAAACCGACCGAGGACCTCAGCCCCCGCGCCCGCCCGCAGGAGCCGCCGCAGCGCGCCTCCCGGCACCTGACCTTCGAGGACCCGCAGATCGCCCAGCCCTATCTGGTGCGCAGCTACCTCGCCCCCGAACGCAATCCGGGCGACCAGAAGCGCGCCGCCGCCCTGACCGTGCTGTCCGAGATTCTCGGCGGCAATCAGGCGACCTCCGTGCTGGGCCGCAAGCTGATCTATGGCGACGGCACCGCGATCTATGCGTCGAGCTATTACGACGGCATGTCGATCGACGCGACGACCTTCAACCTCTCGGTGATGCCCGCCAAGGATGTGAGCCTCCCCGAGGCCGAAAAGGCGCTCGACACGGCGCTGAAGCAATTCCTGAAGGAAGGTATCGACCCCGAGCAATTCGCCCGCATCAAGACGCAGGTGAAGGCCGCCGAAATCTATTCGCGCGACAACACGCAAGGGCTCGCGCGGCGCTATGGCGAGGCGCTGGCCTCGGGCTTCTCGGTGAAAGATGTCGAGGATTGGCCGGACGTTCTGACCTCGGTGACGGAAGAGGACGTGATGGCCGCCGCCCGAGACCTGTTCCAGAACAAGGACTCGGTGACGGGCTACGCGAAGCGCCCCGATGACGCCCCCACCGAAGCTGCGGCCCCCGCTGCGCCGCCCGCGCCTGCGCAGGAGATCACCCAATGATCCACACCCGTTTCCCGATCACAGCGCGTCTCGTGATGGCGTCGCTCTTCGCCTTCGTGCTGGCGCTGCCCGCCCGTGCGATCGACATTCAGCAGGTCACCTCGCCCGGCGGCATCAAGGCGTGGCTGGTGGAGAATCACGACATTCCCTTCACCGCGCTCGACATCGCCTTCCGCGGCGGCGCGAGCCTTGATGCAAAGGGCAAGCGCGGCGCGATCAACCTGATGACCGCCACGCTCGAAGAGGGCGCGGGCGAGAAGAACTCGCAGCAATTCGCCGAGGCCGAGGAAGCGCTGGCCGCGCAATTCGGCTTCGACGTGGGCGACGACTCGCTCGATATCTCGGCCCGGATGCTGACCGAGAACCGCGACAAATCCGTCGATCTGCTGCGCGAGGCGCTGGTCAATCCGCGCTTCGATCAAAGCGCGATCGAACGCGTTCGCCAGCAGGTGCTGGCCGTGATCGCATCTGACAAGCAAAACCCCAACGACATCGCGGCCGAGAAATTCCGCGAGATCACCTATGGCGATCATCCCTATGGCAGCTCGCTCAACGGCACGGTCGAGAGCGTGAAGGGCCTCACGCGCGAGGATCTGTTCGAAGCCAAGGACCGCGTGATGAGCCGCGATCACATGGTGGTCTCCGCCGTGGGCGACATCACCCCGGAAGAGCTCGGGCCGATGCTCGACAAGCTGCTGGGCGATCTGCCCGCCAAGGGCGCCGACATGCCGCCCCCCGCCGACCCCACCTTCAAGGGCGGCGTGACCACGGTCGATTTCGACAGCCCGCAATCGGTGGTGATGTTCGGCCAGAAGGGGATCGGCCTGAAAGACCCCGATTTCTTCGCGGCCTATGTGCTCAACCAGATCGTCGGCGCGGGCGGGTTCTCGTCCCGCCTGATGGACGAGGTGCGCGAGAAGCGCGGCCTGACCTATGGCATCGCCTCCTATATCGTCGACAAGGATCTGGCGAAGACGTGGCAGGGCAGCTTCGCCTCCGCCAATGAGAAGGTCGCCGAGGCGATCTCGGTCGTCAAAGAGCAGTGGCAGAAGGCGGCGACCGGCAAGGTCACCGACAAGGAGCTGGAGGACGCCAAGACCTACCTCACCGGCGCCTATCCGCTGCGTTTCGACGGCAATGGCACGATCGCGGGCATCCTGACGGGGATGCAGCTCAACGACATGGCGCCGAGCTATATCGACACCCGCAACGACAAGGTGAACGCGGTCACGAAGGACGATGTCCAGCGCGTGGCCAAGCGTATCCTGAACCCCGACAACCTGACCTTCGTCGTGGTCGGACGCCCGCAGGGCCTGAACTGATTTCGCTGGGGATAGCTGGCGCGAATCTCTTTAGATGAGCGCCGCGCCATGCTATCCCTAGTGGAATGAACCAGCACAACCGCAATATCGGCGCGACCGAGCGTCCCGTGATCCGGCAGCTCGATGACGCTGCGGCAAACCGCATCGCGGCAGGCGAGGTGGTCGAACGTCCGGCCTCGGCGGTGAAAGAGCTGGTGGAGAACGCGCTGGATGCGGGCGCCTCGCGGGTCGCGGTGGAATATTGCGATGGCGGCAAAACTCTGATCCGCGTGACCGATGACGGCTGCGGGATGACCGCCGAGGATCTGCCGCTGGCGCTCTCGCGCCATGCCACTTCGAAGATCGACGGCTCGGACCTTCTCAACATCCACACTTTCGGCTTTCGCGGCGAGGCGCTGCCCTCGCTCGGCGCGGTCGGACGGCTGACGATCACCTCGCGCGTCGATGGCCTCGACGCCTGCCAGATCAGCGTGGCGGGCGGCCAGATCGGACCGGTAAAACCGGCGGCGCTGAACCGGGGCACCGTGGTCGAACTGCGCGACCTGTTCTTCGCCACGCCCGCGCGGCTGAAATTCATGCGCACCGACCGGGCCGAGGCGCAGGCGATCACGGATGTGATGAAGCGGCTGGCGATGGCGGAGCCCTATGTCAGCTTCACCCTCGCCGATGTCTCGAACGGCAAATCGCGCGAAATCTTCCGCGCGGATGGCGAGCAGGGAGAACTGTTCGACGCGCTCTCGGAACGTCTCGCCCGGGTGATCGGGCGCGCCTTCTCGGATAACGCTGTGCGGATCGACGCCGAGCGCGAAGATATCCGCCTGACCGGCTATGCCGCGCTGCCCACCTATTCGCGCGGCGCGGCGGTGGAGCAGTTCCTCTTCGTCAATGGCCGCCCCGTGCGCGACAAGCAGCTGACCGGGGCGCTGCGCGCGGCCTACATGGATTTCCTCAGCCGCGAGCGTCACCCCGCCGCCTGCCTCTTCCTGACCTGCGAGCCCGAGCGCGTCGACGTCAACGTCCACCCCGCCAAGGCCGAGGTCCGCTTCCGCGAGGCCGCGACGGTGCGCGGGTTGATCGTGACCGGGCTGCGCCATGCGCTGGCGCAGGCGGGGCACCGGGCGTCCTCGACCGTCTCGGATGCGACTCTCGGCGCGATGCGCCCCGAACCAGCCGCCGATCAGCCGCCGCGCATCTATCAGATGGATCGCCCGAGCCTCGGCGCGATGCGCTCGTCCTACTCCGCGCAGGCGCCGCTGCCTGATCCGGGCTATCAGCCCCCCTCCTACCAGCAGCCGTCCTTCCAGGAGGCCCCTGCGCCCAGCTTCGACTATGCGCCCTCGGCCCGTGCCGAGGCCCCGGCACCCGCCGAACCCGCGCTGACCGAGAAGCCCTTGGGCGCGGCGCGTGCGCAGGTGCATGAGAACTACATCATCGCCCAGACCGAGCGCGGCATCGTCATCGTCGATCAGCATGCGGCGCATGAGCGGCTCGTCTATGAAAAGCTGAAAGGCCAGATGGCCGAGAATGGGGTGCCCGCACAGGCGCTGCTGATCCCCGAGATCGTGGAACTTTCTCAGGGCGACGCGTCGCTGCTTTTGGAACATGCCGACGCTTTGTCGCGCCTTGGCCTGACCATCGAACCCTTCGGCGGCAGCGCGATCGCGGTGCGCGAGACCCCCGCCGTTCTGGGCGAGATCAATGCCGAAGGGCTGCTGCGCGACGTGCTCGACGAGCTGTCCGATCTGGGCGACAGCCAGTTGGTGCAGGCCAAGATCGAAGCGGTGCTCAGCCGCATGGCCTGCCACGGCTCGATCCGCTCGGGCCGCCAGATGCGCGCCGACGAGATGAACGCGCTGCTGCGCCAGATGGAGGCCACGCCCCATTCCGGCCAGTGCAACCATGGGCGTCCGACTTATGTCGAATTGAAGCTCAGCGATATTGAAAGACTGTTTGGCCGCACATGATCCAGCTTGGCGATATGACCCTGACCCTGAACGACCCGCTGACGCTCGGCCTTCTGCTCGGCTGCGCGGCACTTGTTATCCTGCTGATCCTGATGGTCGCCATGCTGCGTGCTGCGGGCCGTCAGACCCGTGCGATGGACCCGATGGTCGGCCAGATGAACCTTCTCGCTCAGCGGGTGCAAAGCCTCTCGGACGGGCAGCAACAGTTGTCCGGCGGGCTGCATCACGTCTCCGAGGCGCAGGCCGCGAGCCAGACCAAGGTACTCGCTCTGATGGAACAGCGCCTGGCCGAGGTTTCGCGCGGCATGTCGGAAAGCCTGCACGGCACCGCCACCCGCACAGCGCGCTCGCTGGGAGATCTGCATCAGCGACTGGAGGCGATCGACAAGGCGCAGGCCAATATCGAGAAGCTTTCCGGCAATGTGCTGGGCCTGCAGGACATCCTTTCGAACAAGCAGACCCGTGGCGCTTTCGGAGAGATTCAGCTGCACGATATCGTCGGCAAGGCGCTGCCCTCGGACAGTTTCACGATGCAGGCGACGCTCTCGAACGGGAAGCGCGCGGATTGCCTGATCCATCTGCCGAACCCGCCCGGCCCCATCGTGATCGATAGCAAATTCCCGCTGGAAGCCTATGAGGCGCTGCGCCGCGCCGACACGCAATGGGAGCGCCAGGAGGCCAGCCGCGCGATGAAAACGGCGGTGCGCGCCCATATCAAGGCGATCTCGGAGAAATACATCCTCGAAGGCGAGACGGCGGACGGCGCGCTGATGTTCCTGCCCTCCGAGGCGGTCTATGCCGAGCTGCACGCGAATTTCCCCGAACTGGTGCGCGAAGGCTTTGCCGCGAAGGTCTGGATCGTCTCGCCCACGACCTGCATGGCGACGCTGAACACGATGCGCGCGGTGCTGAAAGATGCCCGGATGCGCGAACAGGCGGGCGCGATCCGAAAAGAGCTGGCCGCGCTTTATTCCGATGTCGACCGGCTCGGCACCCGTGTCGAAAACCTCGACCGGCATTTCGGGCAGGCGGCGAAAGACATTTCCGAGATCAAGATCTCTGCCGAGAAGGCCGGGAAACGCGCGCGTCGCCTCGACAATTTCGATTTCGAGGAGCTGGCCCCCGATACCGCCGCACAGCCGCTGCTCGTCTCGACCGCCGAAAAGAAGGCCTAAGCGGCGCCAAGCGTCGCTTTTCGGCTGCGCGCCCCTTCGGAGATTGGCATAGAGTGCGCCCATGAGTGACGAGGTCCGTTTCGACAGGGGGCCGGACGATCGGCCCTGCCGCTTCCGCGACCCCCATGAGGTCATCCGCGCCGACGCGCCGGAGGATCTGCCCGCAGCTTTCGCGGCGATCACGCGCGCGCAGGCCGAGGGGCGATGGCTGGCGGGGTTCGCGTCCTACGAGCTGGGCTATTGTCTGAGCGAACGCCTCGCACCGCTCCTGCCCGAGAACCGCGATTTGCCGCTTCTGGCCTTCGGGGTTTTCGACGCGCCCGAGGATGCCCCGCCGCCGATCTCGGAGAACGCGCCGAAGATCGAGCTGGGCGAGCCGCTCTGGTCGGAGGCGCGCTATGCCGAGGCCTTCCGGGCGGTCCACGATTATATCGGCGCGGGTGATTGCTATCAGGTGAACCTGACTTTCCCGATCCCCGTGACGAGCGACGCCGCGCCCGAGGCGCTTTACGCCGCCCTGTCCAGCGCAGGCCAGGTCCCGCATGGGGCCGATGTCGCCCTGGCCGGGGTGCGGTTGCTGTCGCGCTCGCCCGAGCTGTTCTTCCGCGTCGAGGGTGGCAAGATCGTCACGCGGCCGATGAAGGGCACCCGCCCGCGCGGCGCGACGCCCGAAGAGGACGCCGCGCTGAAAGCCGATCTGATGGGGGCCGAGAAAGACCGCGCCGAGAACCTGATGATCGTCGATCTGCTGCGCAACGATATCTCGCGCATCTGCACGCCGGGCTCGGTCAAGGTGCCGCGCCTTTTCGAGGTCGAGACCTATCGCTCGGTTCACCAGATGATCTCGGAGATCGAGGGCGAACTGGTCTCCGGCACACATCTGCCCGAGATCTTGCGCGCGATGTTCCCCTGCGGTTCGGTCACCGGCGCGCCGAAGATCCGCGCGATGGAGATCATCCGCGAGCTGGAACCCGACCCGCGCGGCATCTATTGCGGCGCGATCGGCTGGGCCGCGCCCGATGGCCGGATGGAGTTCAACGTCGCGATCCGCACGCTGATGCAGACCGGCCCCGGCCAATGGCGGGTGAATGTCGGCGGCGGGCTGGTCTATGATTCCACCGCCCATGGCGAATATGAGGAAGCGCTTTGGAAAACCCGGTTCCTGAAAATCTGAAGCTGATCGAGACCTTCGGCTGGCATCCCGGCGAAGGCATCCGCCGCCGCGCCCGCCATGTCGCCCGGCTGACGCGCAGCGCCGAACAGCTTGGTTATCCGCTCGACGGAGAGAAACTGACGGCGGCCCTCGCGACAGTTTCCGGCGACAGCCCGCTGCGGGTGCGCCTGACCCTCGACGCCAAGGGCGCGCTCGAGATCACTACTGCGCCGCTGACCCCGACAACCGCGTGGCGCCTCCATATCTCGGGCGTCACCCTCGACAGTAACGACCCGATGCTGCGCCTCAAGACCACGGCGCGCGCGCCCTACGATGCTGCCCGCGCCGCCCTGCCCGAGGGCGTGGACGAGGCGATCCTGCTCAACGAGCGCGGCGAGCTCTGCGAAGGCACGATCACCAATCTCTTCCTGAAACGCGACGGGACCTATCTGACCCCGCCGTGCGCCTGCGGCTTGCTGCCGGGCATCCTGCGCGAGGAGATGTTGGAGACAGGGGCCGCCCGCGAAGCCGTCCTGCGGCCCGAAGATCTGGCGCAAGGCGAGGTCTTCATGGGCAACTCCCTGCGCGGCCTGATCCCCGCGCAGTTATGATGCGACACGCAAACGCTTGCGCAGGCCGTGCAATGGCGAGATGATGTGCCCAAGAACGGAGGCAGCCATGCTCACCATCAGCCCGGCGAAAATCGCCCATGTCATCATCCGCGCCCGCAAATTCGACGCGGACGTGCCCGGCTCGGGTCAGGCCCGCGAGCTGCGCGCCTTCATCGCTGCGCTGAACGAGGATGAAAAGGCATCGCTGACCGCGGTGATGTGGATCGGGCGCGACACCTATGACGCGTCGGAACTGGACGAGGCGATCGCCACCGCCAAAGCTGAAGCCACCGCGCCGACCGAGGATTACCTGCTGGGAAATCCGATGCTGGCCGATCATCTCGAAGACGGGCTGAATGCGCTCGGCATCTCGCTCGAAGAGGCCGAGGAAGACATCTACCCCACGGTCTAAGCCGCGCGGCGCACACCGGACACGACAAACGACAAAGGCGGCCCCCGCAGGAGCCGCCTTCCCCATTTCCAACCTTGGCGCGCGTCACGCAGCCCATGCCGCGCAAAGCGCCTCGGATCAGGCCACCAGACGGTAGCCGCCCGATTCCGTCACCAGCAGGCGCGCATTCGAGGGATCGGGCTCGATCTTCTGACGCAGGCGATAGATATGCGTCTCGAGCGTGTGGGTGGTGACGCCCGCATTGTAGCCCCAAACCTCGTGCAGCAGCACATCGCGCGGCACCACGCCGTCGGTCGCACGATAGAGGAACTTGAGGATGTTGGTTTCCTTCTCGGTCAGGCGCACCTTGCGGTCCTTGTCGTCCACCAGCATCTTCATCGCGGGCTTGAACGTATACGGGCCGAGCTGGAAGACGGCGTCTTCGGACTGTTCATGCGTGCGCAGCTGGGCGCGCAGACGGGCCAGAAGCACCGGGAACTTGAAGGGTTTGGTAACGTAGTCGTTGGCGCCGGAATCGAGGCCGAGGATCGTGTCGGCATCGGTGTCATGGCCGGTCAGCATCACGACCGGGCATTTCACGCCGCTCTTGCGCAGCTTCTTGCACAGCTCGCGGCCATCGGTATCGGGAAGGCCCACATCCAGCACGACGAGGTCGTAAAGCGTCGATTTCGCCTTATCTACCGCTTCGTGACCATTGCTGGCCTCGAAGACCTCGAAATCGTCGGTCGCGACGAGCTGCTCGGCGAGCGCCTCGCGCAGATCGTTGTCATCGTCAACCAAAAGGACCTTCTTCAATGATGCCATGTCCTGAGCCTCCATATGTGTTCGACGAATAGCTGTTGCCCTTTCACAGCGATGGCAAGGGTGGTGAAACCTATCTCACGCTGACGTGTCGAATCACCGGGAGATATTTCAATTTGTTACAGTCGAGGCTATCTCAAAGCGCATGACCGGCAATTTTTCCCTCGGGCCGAGCCCGGCTGAACGACTGAATCGCGCCCGCGCCGATCTGCGCATGGGGCTGCCCGTTTTGCTGTCCGATCACCTCACCGTGGCGGTCGAGACGCTCTCGCCCGAGCGGCTGGCGGCGTTGCGCGCGCTGGGGCCGCTGACGCTGGTCCTGACCGCGCGCCGGGCCGAGACGCTGAAAGCGCGCGTCTATGACGCCGACATCGCCCGGATCGAGGTGCCCGCTGAGGCCGATCTGCTCTGGCTGCGCGCGCTCGCCGATCCGGCAGACGATCTGCGCGTGCCGATGAAAGGCCCGCTCAAGGCGCTCCGCGGCGGCGATGCGGACCTCGCCCGCGCCGCGATCCGGCTGGCGAAATCGGCGCAGCTTCTGCCCGCAGCGCTGATGGTCGCAGCGCCCAACCCTGCGCCGACGGGGCTGACCTGCATCACCGCCGAAGAGGCGCTTGCCGCCGCCGACATCCCGCAGGCTTTCGCGCCGGTCTCCGCCGCCCGCGTGCCGATGCGCGCCGCCGAAGCCGGTCGGCTGCATATCTTCCGCCCCGACAATGGCGCGGAGGAGCATTACGCGATCGAGATCGGTCGCCCGGATCGCTCCAAACCTGTCCTCGCACGTCTGCATTCGGCCTGCTTCACCGGCGACGTGCTGGGCTCGCTGAAATGCGATTGCGGCCCGCAGCTGGACGCAGCGCTGACGCTGATGGGACATGAGGGCGCGGGCATCCTGCTCTATCTCAATCAGGAAGGGCGCGGGATCGGGCTCGCCAACAAGATGCGCGCCTATTCGCTGCAAGATCAGGGATTCGATACGGTGGAGGCGAACCACCGCCTCGGCTTCGAAGATGACGAGCGCGATTTCCGCATCGGCGCGGCGCTGCTGCGCAAGCTCGGGTTTTCGCAGGTGCGGCTGTTGACCAACAACCCCGCCAAGGTGGCGATGCTGGAGGCCAATGGCATCGACGTGACCGAGCGCGTGCCGCTGAAGGTCGGCATGAGCCGCCATAACGAGAACTACCTCGCCACCAAGGCCGCGAAATCGGGGCATATCCTGTGATGCGCCTCACGCCCACGGGCCTGCTGTTCCGCGGCCGCCGCTTCCCGGTCGAGATCGGCCGCGGCGGCGTCAGCGGCCGCAAGCAGGAGGGAGATGGCGCGACTCCTTCGGGGCGGCTGCATATCCTGCGGATGTTCTACCGCGCGGATCGGATCGTGGCGCCGCAAGACTGGGCCGAACCGATCGGCCCACGCGATCTGTGGTGCGACGCGTCCGGGGATTCGGCCTATAACCAACTGGTCCGCGCCCCCTACCCCGCCTCGCATGAGGCGATGCGGCGCGCCGATCCCCTCTACGACATCGTTCTGGTGACCGATTGGAACTATCCGACCGCGGAGGCAGGCAAAGGCTCGGCCATCTTCCTGCATCAGCGCCGCCGCGCGGGCTACCCGACTGCGGGCTGCCTCGCCTTCCGCCGCGATCACCTGATCTGGATCGCGCAGCGCATCGCACCGGGCGAGCCGCTGGAGATTCCGCTTCGGCTTGGCGGAAATATCCTCCGGGGGTCCGGGGGTGGAAAGCCCCCGGCGCTCAACGCCCGCGACAAAGCTTAGGAATAGTCGCGCGCGCCGAAGATCGCCGAGCCCACACGCACATGGGTCGCGCCGGCCGCGATCGCTTTCTCGAAATCGGAACTCATCCCCATCGACAGGCCGTCGAGCCCGTTGCGCGCGGCCATCTCACCCAGCATCGCGAAATGCGGCGCGGGGTCCTCGGATTCGGGGGGAATGCACATCAGACCGACGACCGGCAGGTCTTTGCCGCGCATATCCGCCACGAAAGCGTCGAGATCATCGGGTAGCACGCCCGCCTTTTGCGGCTCGCACCCGGTATTGACCTGAATGAAAAGATCGGGTGAGGCGCCGCGCGCCTGTGCCAGATTGGCCAGCTTCTTGCCCAGCGAGGGCCGGTCGAGCGTGTGAATCGCCTCGAACAGCTCCACGGCGAGCTTCGCCTTGTTGGATTGTAGCGGTCCGATCATATGGACTTCACAGCCGGGAAATTCCTCGCGCCAGGCGGGCCATTTGCCCTGCGCTTCCTGCACGTAGTTTTCGCCGAACAGCCGATGGCCTTCGCGCAGAACCGCCTCGACCCGCTCGGCGGGCTGAACCTTCGAGACAGCGATCAGCTTCACCGATCCCGCATCGCGCCCGCTCTTTGATTCCGCTTTCGCGATCCGCGCCTGAATCTCGCTCAGTCCCATCTGGCCCTCCGTCGTCAGCGCGCCCAAGAAACACCGAAGGGCCCAAAAAGAAAAGAGCGGGCGCAAGGCCCGCTCTTCCCATCGTTCTGTCCCGAAGGATTAGAACGAGAACTTGATGCCGAGGTCGGCAACCATGTCCGAACCCGAGATGTCGTTGTCAGCAACGCCACCCTTGATGGTCGCACCGCCGCCGAGGTCGTACTCAGCGCCGAGACCGTACCAGGTCACGCTGTCGTCGGTACCAGCCGCTGCGTTGTTATCTTCGATGTGCTGAACGTAGCCACCAACGGTGGTCGCGCCGAAGACCGACGAAGCACCGATGCCGTACCAATCCATGTCAACGTCTTTGCCGCGGTGAGCGACGGCAGCTTTGACCGAAGTGTTACCGAACTGCGCCACACCGGCGAGGGTGACCATGTCCATGTCCATGTTGGTGCCCTGACCGTCAACGGCTTCGTAGCCGAGACCAACGGTGTAGTTGCCGAAGGTGTACGCGCCAGCAAGAGCGTATTCCTGGTCAACCGAGCTGGTGCCGGCTTTGCCGTCCGACATCGACGCTGCGACCGAGAACGCACCGAAGGTGCCAGTGTACAGCAGGTTCGGACCCGAGTTTTGAGTGGTCGCGTTCGAACCAACCACACCGCCGTTGTCGCCGGTCAGGTACAGGATGTCGTTCGAGAGACCCAGCGTACCGACGGTGCCGGTGCCGGTGTTGTTCGAGGACAGGTCTTGATAGCCAACTTCGTAGAAGTCGCCGAACAGAGCTTCCGAAGCGCCGACAACGTCGCCCATCGAGAGCTTGCCGAATGCGCCGGAGATGTAGACCGAAGCAGCGGTGCCAGCGGTAGCGGCGGTCGCTTGGTCAGCGCGCATGGAGCCGCCGAATTCCAGGCCACCGTCGGTGGTGCCCGACATGGTGAACGAGACGCGGACACGGCTCGAGAAGTTCCAGTCGGAGCCGTTGTACACGACACCCATGCGGCCGTCGCCGCCAACCGAGACCTCAGCGGCAGCGATGCCAGCCGAGAACACGAGCGCGGTCGTCGCGAAGAGAACCTTTTTCATCGTTTTCCCTCATTGTCTTACAGGTAACCCCCAACCTGGGGAATCCGAAGTTGGGTATGACGGTGTTTTCTCTCCCCACCCCTTTTATTGCAACTCAAAGCGCCCGCCCTGGTCGAATAGGGTGTTTGATGGTGCAGACATGTCACAGTAACGTCAGCCTGCCATCGCAGCCGTTCCTTGCCATCGCCGCGCGAAACCTCTCATGTGCGTGTATAGCGGCATAAGACCGACGCATCCCCGCGCACTCAAAGAGCGAAAACTGGGGTGAAAGGGGAAAAACCTTGTCGGGCCTAGGGCCATGGGCTAGAGAAAAGGCAATCAATGACGCAGGCCGACGGGGACAGCTTCGCATGACTTCCAGAACCCTTTTGAAACGCACGGCAATTCTGGGCGTGTGCCTCGTGCTCGCAGGTTGCGGCAAGGGTATCTCGAGCGGCAACATCTTCTCGGGTAGCGGTGGCACCCCCGCGCAGCGCGATGCCAACCAGCTCGACCACCTGTCCGGCTCGAACGAAGCCGTGATCGACGGCCCGACGCGTCAGGCGCAAAAGAAATCCACCGTTTGGGACCTCTTCGGCAACAAGGGCGACCCGAACATCACCGTCGAGGTGAACAAGTATCTCTGGCAGGCTTCGCTCGAAGTGCTCGATTTCCTTCCGATTCAAGAGGTTGACCCCTTCTCCGGCGTCATCGTGACCGGCTACGGCACCCCGCCGGGCGGCGGCCGCGCCTATAAGGCCACGGTTTACGTCACCGATCCGGCGCTTGATGCCCGCTCGCTCAAAGTGTCGATCCGCACCCGGGGCGGCGCGGTTTCCGCCGATACGCAGCGCGCCGTGGAGAACGCGATTCTCACCCGCGCACGTCAGCTGCGGGTCCGCGACTCGCAACTCTGATTCCCGCAAGGCGACCGCAAGACGCATTCAGATCCCCGCCCGAGCCAGCCTCCGGCGGGGATATTTCTGTCCAAATGAGCGCGGCGGCTGGACCTCGCCCCCAAGGCCAGTGTAGCAAGCTCGCGCAGAATTCGACGTGATGAGGGGCCCGACATGGCACGCTACGAACCGAGCCAGAGCGAGACGAAATGGCAAGAGGCTTGGAACAAGGCGGATCTCTTCGCCGCGCGCCGTGATCCGGCCAAACCGAAATATTACGTCCTCGAGATGTTCCCTTACCCGTCGGGCCGCATCCATATGGGCCACGTGCGCAACTACACGATGGGCGACGTCGTCGCGCGCTATAAGATGGCCAAGGGCTTTTCCGTGCTGCATCCGATGGGCTGGGACGCCTTCGGGATGCCCGCCGAAAACGCCGCAATGGACAATAACGGCCACCCGAAGGACTGGACCTACGGCAATATCGCCGTGATGAAGGACCAGATGAAGCCGCTCGGCCTCTCTATCGACTGGTCGCGCGAATTCGCCACCTGCGACCCGGACTATTACGGCCAGCAGCAGGCGATGTTCATCGACATGCTCGAGGCCGGTCTGGTCTATCGCAAGAACGCGGTGGTGAACTGGGACCCGGTCGATATGACCGTGCTCGCCAATGAGCAGGTGATCGACGGCAAGGGCTGGCGCTCGGGTGCGGAAGTCGAACGCCGCGAGCTGACGCAGTGGTTCTTCAAGATCTCCGACTATGCCGAGGAATTGCTCGACGCGCTCGACAACCTCAAGGACTGGCCCGAGAAGGTGCGCCTGATGCAGGCCAACTGGATCGGCAAGTCGCGCGGTCTGCAATTCGCCTTCTCGACCGTCGATGCGCCGGAAGGCTTCGACCGGCTGGAAGTCTACACGACCCGCCCCGACACGCTGCGCGGTGCAAGCTTCGCGGCGATCTCGCCCGATCATCCGCTGGCCAAGCATCTGGAGCGGCACGATCCCGAGGTCGCGGAATTCGTCGCGAAATGCCGCGCGGGCGGCACGACGGAAGAGGCCATCGAGACCGCCGAGAAGCTGGGGATGGATACCGGCATCAAGGTCCGTCACCCGCTCGACACGAGCTGGGAACTGCCGGTCTATATCGCGAACTTCATCCTGATGGATTACGGCACCGGCGCGATCTTCGGCTGCCCGGCGCATGACGCGCGCGACTTCGAATTCGCGACGAAATACGAGCTGCCGATCACGCCCGTCTTCGAGCCGGTCGAGGGTGACTACCCCGAGGCCGAATACGTTCCGCTCAAATCCGAAAAAGTCCGCTATATCCGCGGCTTCGCGGGCGACGAAGTGCAGACCGGCGAAGAGGGCGTCGCAACCGCGATCGCCTTCTGCGAGGAAAACGGCATCGGCCAAGGCGTGACCAAGTTCCGCCTGCGCGACTGGGGCCTGAGCCGCCAGCGCTACTGGGGCTGCCCGATCCCGGTCGTGCATTGCGAGAGCTGCGGCGTCGTTCCCGAGAAAAAGGAAAACCTCCCCGTCGAACTGCCCTACGATGAGGACGGCCAGAAGATCGACTTCTCGATTCCCGGCAACCCGCTCGATCGTCATCCGAGCTGGCGCGACTGTACCTGCCCGAATTGCGGCGGCCCGGGTCAGCGCGAGACCGACACGATGGACACCTTCGTCGATTCGAGCTGGTATTACGCGCGCTTCACCTCGCCCGGTGCCGCCACGCCGACCGACCCGGCCGAGGCCGAGTATTGGATGAATGTCGATCAATATATCGGCGGCATCGAGCACGCGATTCTGCACCTGCTCTACTCGCGCTTCTATGCCCGCGCGATGCACAAGACCGGCCACCTGCCTGCGAAAGCGATCGAGCCGTTCGATGCGCTGTTCACGCAAGGCATGGTGACGCATGAGATTTACCTCACGCGCGACGCCAAGAATCGTCCCGTCTACCACCTCCCCGAAGAGGTCGAGGACGGCAAGCTGAAGGCCACCGGCGAAGCGGTCGAGACCATCCCCTCGGCCAAGATGTCGAAATCGAAGAAGAACGTCGTCGATCCGATGAACATCATCGCCGAGTTCGGGGCCGATACCGCCCGCTTCTTCGTGATGTCCGACAGCCCGCCCGAGCGCGACGTCGAATGGACCGCCGCCGGTGCGGAGGCCACGTCGAAATTCCTCGCCCGCGTGCATCGCATCGCCGACGACATCGCCAATTCGGATGCGCCCGCGAACGAGGCCGAGGATACGGCGCTCCTGAAGGCCACCCACAAGGCGATCGACGAGGTCACCAAGTCGATCGAGGGCTTCACCTTCAACAAGGCGGTCGCCACGCTTTACGGCCTGACCAACACGATGTCGAAATCGAAGGCCGGGGTCGAGACCAAGCGCGACGCGATGAAGCTGATGGCGCAGTTGCTGGCGCCGATGGTGCCGCACCTCGCCGAAGAGGTCTGGTCGATGCTGGGCGGCGAGGGCTTCGTGATCGCAGCCCGTTGGCCCGAGGCGGACCCCGCCCTTCTGGTGGAGGATTCGGTGACGCTGCCGATCCAGATCAACGGCAAGCGCCGCGCCGAGATCTCGGTGCCCAAGGACATGCCGAAGGAAGAGGTTGAAAAGCTGGTTCTGGCCGACGAAGCTGTCGTGAAGGCGCTGGCCGGTGGCCAGCCCAAGAAGCTGATCGTTGTGCCGGGGCGGATCGTCAATGTGGTCATCTGACAGACGCGGATTTCTGGGGCTCGCGGGGGCGGCTGGCCTGCTCGCGGGCTGCGGCTTCACCCCGGCCTACGGGCCTCAGGGTGGGGCGGCGAAACTGCTCGAAGGGGTCGAGCCGGCCGCGCCCACGACGCGCGACGCCTTCGCCCTCGTCCAGCAGCTGAACGCCCGGCTTGGACCGTCGCAGGTCACCCGCTACCGGCTCGATTACAAGATCGACACCGAGTCGCTCGGTCAGGGCATCTCGCCCGACAACGCCACGACCCGCTACCAGCTCAACGGCACGGTGGATTACACGCTGCGCGATGCGGCGGATAATGCCGTGCTGCTGACCGGGCGCGTGACCTCCTTCACCTCGTGGTCCGCGACCGGCACCGTTGTCGCCTCGCAGGCCGCGCAGGAAGACGCGCATCGCCGGTTGATGGTGATCCTCGCCGATCAGATCGTGACGCGACTTCTGTCACAAGCGCCGGGTCTGCCGGAATGAAGCTGACCGGCGTAGCAGCGACCCGCTATTTCGCCAAACCCGAGCCCGAGCGCACCGGCCTGCTGATCTTCGGGGGCGATGCGATGCGCGTGGCCCTGCGGCGGCAGGAAGTCATCGCCGCGCTGATCGGCCCGAAGGGCGAAGAAGAGATGCGCCTGAGCCGGATCGCGGGCGGCGATCTGCGCAAGCAACCCTCGCTCCTGCTCGATGCGATCAAGGAGGTCGGCTTCTTCCCTGGCCCGCGCGTGGCCTTCGTCGAGGATGCGACCGATGCGGTTTCGGACGCGGTGAAGACTGCGCTCGACGAATGGCGCGAGGGCGATGCGCAGATCGTGATCACCGCAGGCTCGCTCGCCGCGAAATCGAAGCTGCGCAAAGCCTTCGAGGGCCATAACAACGCCTATTCCGTCGGGATTTACGACGACCCGCCGAGCCGCGAGGAGATCGAGGATATCCTGCGCCGCGCCGGTCTGCGCGACATCTCGAACGACGCGATGACCGACCTCGTGGCGCTGTCGCGGGCGCTCGATCCGGGCGACTTCCGCCAGACCGTCGAGAAGATCGCGCTCTACAAATTCGGCGACACCACGCCGCTTGGTCCCGCCGATGTGGCCGCCTGCGCGCCGTCTTCGGTCGAGGCGGGCGTCGATGACGTGCTCTCCATCGTGGCCGAGGGCCGCGCGCCCGAGCTTGGCCCGGTGATGCGGCGGCTGGAAAGCCAGGGCGTGCAACCCGTCCAGCTCGCCATCGCCGCGATGCGCCATTTCCGCGCGCTGCATGCCGCGGCCTCCGACCCGCAGGGCCCCGGTGCAGGCATCGCGAGGATGCGCCCGCCGATCTTCGGCCCGCGCCGCGACCGGATGCAACGGCAGGCGCAAAGCTGGGGCATGTACAAGCTGGAGACCGCGCTGAAGGAACTGGTCGAGACCGACCTGACCCTGCGCTCCGCCAGCCGCGCGCCGCAAATGGCGGTGATGGAGCGCGCGCTGATGCGGCTCGCGATGCTGGCCCGGCGGTGAGCGCGGCGGCGAAATCCGCGCTCGTCATCGGTGGCGGCCCGGCGGGCCTGATGGCGGCCGAGGAACTGGCGCGGGCCGGCGTCTCCGTGACATTGGCGGAGGCCAAGCCGACGCTCGCGCGCAAATTCCTGATGGCGGGCAAATCCGGGCTGAACCTGACCAGGGATGAGCCGCTCGACGCCTTCCTGTCCCACTATTCCCACCCGCAGATCGCCGCGATTACCCGCGAATTCGGCCCCGAGGCGGCGCAGAATTTCGCCCGCGATCTGGGTGTCGAGCTGTTCACGGGCTCCACCGGCCGGGTCTTCCCGACAGTAATGAAAGCCTCGCCGATGCTGCGCGCCTGGATCGCGCGGCTCGAATCTTTCGGCGTCACGATCCGCACCCGCTGGCGCTGGCAGGGCTTCGACGGCGACGCGCTGGTTTTCGACACGCCCGAGGGACGTCAGAGCCTGAGGCCCGATGCCACGATCCTCGCGCTTGGCGGCGCGAGCTGGCCGCGGCTCGGCTCGGATGCGGCATGGGTGCCGCGGCTGAGCGCGAAAGGCGTGGAGATCGCCCCCTTCGCCCCCGCCAACATGGGCTTCGAGATCGACTGGTCGGCGCATATGGCAAGCCAGCTCGGCCAGCCCGTGAAAGGTGCGGCGCTGATCACGCCGACGCGGCGCACGCGCGGGGAATTCGTGATCTCGGAGCGCGGGCTCGAAGGCGGCGGCCTCTATGAACTCTCCGCCGAATTGCGCGAAGGCGTGCCGCTGAGCCTCGATCTCGCACCGGACCAAAGCGCCGAAGACCTCGCCGCGCGGCTCGCGAAAATCCCGCCGAAACAGAGCTTGACCAACCGCCTGCGCAAAGGCGCGAAGCTGGACCCGGTGAAGCTCGCGCTTGCGCTGGAATGGGGTCGCCCGCTGCCCAAGGACCCGGCGCAACTCGCAGCGACGCTCAAATCCCTGCCCGTCCCGCTCGGCCCGCCGCGCCCGATCGCCGAGGCGATCTCCAGCGCGGGCGGCATCGCGTGGGACAGCCTCACCGACGATCTGGAACTGACCGCCCTGCCCGGCGTCTTCGCCGCGGGCGAGATGCTCGACTGGGAGGCCCCGACGGGCGGCTATCTGCTGACCGCGTGCCTCGCCTCCGGCCGCCATGCCGGACGCGCCGCGGCCCAACGGCTCTCTTCCCCTTGATGTAAATATCCCGGGGGAGGTCCGTAGGACCGGGGGCAGAGCCCCCTCTTTCCGCGTTGCTTGTCGCCCTCCGACGACGGGGGCAGAGCCCCCTCACCCGTCGCGCATCGCCACCGCGCGTTTGTACGCAGGCCGCGCCCGCATCCGGTCGTGATATTCGCTCAGCCGATGCTCGACGATCGGGAATTTCGCCATCAGCGCCCAGTCGAGGCAATGCGCCAGGATGATGTCGGGCACGGTCATTTCATCGCCCATCACGTACTCGCCCTCGCCCATCCGATGGATCAGCGTGCGCTGCGACCGCTCGAACTCCCAGCGCAGCGAATTCTTTATCCCTGACAGCCGCAACTCCTCGGGCAGGATGAAGCTGTGGCGTGCGGCAGTCCAAAGATTCGCGTCGAACTCATCGAGCAGGAATTGCGTCAGACTGTCCTGCCGCGCGCGTTCCAGCGTGCCTGCCTCATGCGTGAATTTCCCATGCGCATCCGCGAGATAGGTGAGAATCGCCGTGGAATCGGTGATCGGCGTGCCGTCGATGACCAGCACCGGCACCTTGCCCGCCGGGTTGAAAGCGACGACATCGTCCGAGCGCGGCGCGGCCCGCACATGCTGATACTCCGCGCCCAGTTCCTCCAGCATCCACAGCACGCGCAGCGTCCGCGAGCCGACCGTTCCGATAACCGTATACATCCTGCCTCCCGTCGAAAGTCGCGACATTGGGCCACGGCTGCCGGGGAGGTTCAAGGGCAGCGCCCCATCATCTCCGCGCGATTGTGACCCGGACAAGCCCGCGATTGACGCGCTGCAGCATACATGTCGATATGCGGCCCGCGCGGAAGGGAGATCCGCCGGGAGATGTAAAATGACGCAAGCCAAATTGTTCACGCCGGTTCTGATCGGCGGTGCCGTGATCCTGATGCTGAGCTTCGCCATCCGGGCGAGCTTCGGCGTTTTCCAGATTCCGATCGCCAGCGAGTTCAACTGGCCACGCGCCGAATTCTCGCTCGCCATCGCGGTACAGAACCTCGCCTGGGGGATCGGACAGCCGATCTTCGGCGCGATCGCCGAGCGTTGGGGCGACCGGCTTGCGATCGTCCTCGGCGCGCTGGTCTATGCGCTCGGTCTCGTGCTTTCGGCCTTCGCGGTGGAGCCGGGGCAGCATCAGCTTCTGGAAATCCTCGTGGGCTTCGGCATCGCGGGCACGGGCTTCGGCGTGATCCTCGCCGTGGTGGGCCGCGCGACCTCCGACGAGAACCGCTCGCTCGCGCTGGGTATCGCGACGGCGGCGGGCTCGGCAGGTCAGGTCTTCGGCGCGCCCATGGCGGAGCTGCTGCTCGGCCATTTCCCGTGGCAGACGGTCTTCGTGATCTTCGCCGCCGTGATCCTCGCCTCGCTGGCCTTCCTGCCGCTGATCCGCGCGCCCGAGCGCGCCAGCCGTGAGGAAATGGCCGAAAGCATGGGCAGCGTCCTGATGCGCGCCTTCCGCGATCCGTCCTACACGCTGATCTTCCTCGGCTTCTTCTCCTGCGGCTATCAGCTGGGCTTCATCACCGCGCATTTCCCCGCGATGGTGACCGAGATGTGCGGCGCGGTGCCACCCGGATCGCTGCTCGCCGGAATCGGGATCGAGACGACCTCGGCGCTCGGCGCTGCCGCGATCTCGGTGATCGGCCTCGCCAATATTGCGGGCACGATCTTCGCGGGTTGGGCGGGCAAGCGCTATTCGAAGAAGTACCTTCTGGCGGGGGTGTATCTGCTGCGCACCTTCGTCGCCGGCGCGTTCATCCTGACGCCGATGACGCCCGCGACGGTGCTGATCTTCTCGCTCGCGATGGGGGCGCTGTGGCTGGCGACGGTGCCGCTGACCTCGGGGCTGGTCGCGCATATCTACGGGCTGCGCTACATGGGCACGCTCTACGGGATCGTCTTCTTCTCGCACCAGGTGGGCGCGTTCCTCGGCGTCTGGCTGGGCGGCAAGCTCTACGACATCTACGGCGATTACACGCTGGTCTGGTGGGTCGGCGTGGGCGTGGGCGCCTTCTCGGCCATCGTGCATCTGCCGGTGCGCGAGAAGCGGGTCGAGCTTCAGCCCGCCTGATCGAGCAGCGCGCGCAGCCCTGCGCGGTAATCCGGATAGCGCAGCGTGACGCCAAGGTCGCGTTTGATCTTGTCGTTCCGCACCCGCTTGCTCTCGGCATAGAAGCTGCGCGCCATCGGGCTCAGATCGGCCTCGTCGAACGGCACCTCGGGCGGCAGCGGCAGATCGAGCAGCTCCGCCGCATAGGCGATCACATCCTGCGGCGGGGCGGGATCGTCGTCGCAGACATTATAGACCGCGCCCGGATCGGGATTGTCGATCGAGGCCAGCAGCACCTGCGCGATATCCTCGACATGAATGCGCGAGAAGACCTGCCCCTCCTTGACGATCCGCCGGGCTGTGCCCTGCCGTACCTTCTCGAAGGGCCCGCGCCCGGGGCCGTAGATCCCCGCGAGCCGGAAGATATGCAGCGGCAGGTCATGGGCTGCGGCCAGCGCGCCCCAAGCCGCCTCGGCCTCTACCCGCGCCTGTCCGCGCTTGGTCGAAGGGGTCAGCGGCGTCGCCTCGTCGACCCAGCCGCCCGCGTGATCGCCATAGACGCCGACGGTCGAAAGATAGCCGATCCACTCCAAATGCTGCGATGCAGCAATTTCGGAATGCTGCGCAGCGAGAACCGGGTCTCCTTCCGGTCCCGGCGCCACGGAACTCAGCAGATGCGTCGCCTGATCGAGCGGCAGAGGCCCACCTTCCCAGACCAGCGGCTCCACTCCTTCGCTGCGCAGCATTTCGGCCTTCTCGGCGCTGCGCGTGGTGCCGATCACCCGCCAGCCGCTTGCCAGAAGAAGCGGTGCGAGCGCACGGGCCGAATAGCCATGTCCGATGGAAAGAAGCGTCGGCATCACGGCCCCCTTTTGCGTTTCTGTCATCCGTCATAGGTAGAGGCTGTGTGAAGGCATAACAACGTCTCTTGAACCTTCCCGCACGCAATGACAGGCTTGGACATGGAACAGAAGAACAAGATCAAATCCTGGCCCGAAGCCGCACCGCGATTGATTGCCGTGGCTGCCGGGCGCGAACCCGCCGACCTCGTGATCCGGGGTGGCAAATGGGTCAATGTCCACACGCGTGAGGTTCTCGAGGGCTACGATATTTCCGTGGCCGAGGGGCGATTTGCCGCCGTGGCCCCCGATCTGTCGGACAGTATCGGACCCGACACCGAAGTGATCGAGGCCGAGGGGCGCTACATGGTGCCGGGCCTGTGCGACGCGCATATGCATATCGAGAGCGGCATGCTCACGCCCGCTGAATTCGCCGCCGCGGTGATCCCGCATGGCACGACGAGCATGTTCACCGATCCGCATGAGATCGCGAATGTGCTGGGGCTCGACGGCGTGCGGATGATGCATGACGAGGCGCTGATGCAGCCGGTCAACATCTTCACCCAGATGCCCTCCTGCGCGCCCTCCGCGCCGGGGCTGGAGACCACGGGTTTCGAGATCACCCCCGAGGACGTGGCCGAGGCGATGACATGGCCCGGCATCATCGGTCTGGGCGAGATGATGAACTTCCCCGGCGTGATCAATGCCGATCCTAAGATGCTCGCCGAAATCGCGGCGACGCAGAACGCGCATAAGACCGTGGGCGGACATTACGCCTCCCCCGATCTGGGCGCGCCGTTCCGCGCCTATGTCGCGGGCGGGCCCGCCGACGATCACGAGGGCACCTGCGAGGCCGATGCGATCGCGCGGGTGCGTAACGGGATGCGCTCGATGATGCGGCTGGGCTCCGCTTGGTATGACGTGGAGACGCAGATCACCGCCGTCACCGAGAAGGGTCTCGATCCGCGCAACTTCATCCTGTGCACCGATGACTGCCATTCGGGCACGCTGGTGAATGACGGGCATATGAACCGCGTCTTCCGCCATGCGGTGGCGTGCGGAGCCGATCCTCTGGTCGCGCTGCAGATGTGTACACTCAACACCGCGACGCATTTCGGGCTGGAGCGCGAGCTGGGCTCGATCACGCCGGGCCGCCGGGCCGATGTGATCCTGACCTCGGACCTCGCGACCCTGCCGGTCGAGCAGGTCATCGCGCGGGGCAAGACGGTCGCGAAGGAGGGCAAGCTGCTGGCGGAATGCCCGCATTACAACTGGCCCGACAGCGCCCGCAACACGGTGCATCTGGGCAAGCCCCTGACGGCGGCGGATTTCGAGATTAAAGCGCCGGAGGGCGCCAACACCGTCACCGCCCGCGTGATCGGCGTGGTCGAGAACCAGGCCCCCACTAAGGCGCTGACGGCGGAGCTGGACGTGACCGACGGGCTCGCCCAGCCCGACACCGCCAAGGACATCGCGCAGATCGCGCTGGTGGAACGCCATCAGGGCACCGGCGGCGTCACCAACGGCTTCGTCTCGGGCTTCGGCTACAAGGGGCGCATGGCCATGGGCTCGACCGTGGCCCATGACAGCCACCACATGATCGTGGTCGGCACCGACCGCGAGATGATGGCCGCCTGCGCCAATGCGCTTGGCGAGATGGGCGGCGGGGTCTCCGTCTGGAAGGACGGCGAAGAGATCGCCGCCGTGCCGCTGCCGATCGCAGGGCTGATGTCGGACGATCCGGCACAAACGGTGGCCGCGCGCGCCGCCAAGATGGTCGAGGCGATGGGCGCCTGCGGCTGCACTTTGAATAACGCTTACATGCAGCATTCGCTGCTCGCGCTCGTCGTCATTCCCGAGATCCGCATTTCGGATCTGGGCCTCGTCGACGTGACGCGTTTTGAACTGACGGATCTTTTTGAATGAACGAAACTCTTGAACTCATCACCCCGGAAACCGCAGCTGCGGAGACCTTCACCGATGCCGCCGAGGCGGTTGCCCGGCTCGAGGCGCTCTATGACGAGGCGACCGCCTTCCTGCTCGAGAAATTCAATGAGACGCTGGAGAGCAAAACCGCGCGGAACCGCTTTCGCGCCTTCTACCCGGAGGTGCGCATCTCCGTTTCCTCGCATATCAAGGCCGATAGCCGCTTGAGCTTCGGCCATGTGGCGCTGCCGGGCACCTACACCGCGACGATCACGCGGCCCGATCTGTTCCGAAACTACCTGACGCAGCAGCTGGGCCTGCTGATCAAGAACCACAACATTCCGGTCACGATCGGCCCCTCGGACACGCCGATCCCGGTGCATTTCGCCGTGGCTGCGCATCCAGAAGTGACCGTGCCGCAGGAAGGCGTTCTCGATTTCTCGCTGCGCGACGTGTTCGACGTGCCGGACCTTGCGGGGATGAACGACGATATCGTCAACGGCATGGCGGGGCCGAACCCGGATGGCTCGGGCCACCTCGCGCCGTTCACCGCGCAGCGGGTGGATTACTCGCTGGCGCGCCTGTCGCATTACACCGCGACCAAGGCCGAGCATTTCCAGAACCACGTGCTGTTCACGAACTACCAGTTCTATGTGGACGAGTTCGAGGCCGTCGCGCGGCGTCTGCTGGGCGACAAGGACTCGGGCTACACGAGCTTCGTGGCTCCCGGCAATCAGGAGATCACCGACCCGCAGGACGAGATTCCGGGCCTCGCGAAACTGCCGCAGATGCCCGCCTATCACCTCAAGCGCGCCGATGGCGGCGGGATCACGCTGGTCAATATCGGCGTCGGCCCGTCCAACGCGAAGACCGCGACGGACCACATCGCGGTGCTGCGCCCGCATGCCTGGCTGATGGTCGGTCACTGCGCGGGTCTGCGCAATTCGCAGCAGCTTGGGGACTTCGTCCTCGCCCATGCCTATCTGCGCGAAGACCATGTGCTCGACGACGACCTGCCCGTCTGGGTGCCGATCCCGGCGCTGGCCGAGATCCAGATCGCGCTGCAGGAAGCGGTGGCCGAAGTGACGAAGCTGGAAGGCTACGAGCTGAAGCGGATCATGCGGACCGGCACCGTCGCCACCATCGACAACCGCAACTGGGAGTTGAGAGACCAATCCGGCCCGGTCCATCGGCTGAGCCAGTCGCGCGCGGTTGCGCTCGATATGGAAAGCGCGACGATCGCGGCGAACGGCTTCCGGTTCCGGGTGCCCTACGGCACGCTTCTGTGCGTGTCCGACAAACCGCTGCATGGCGAGCTGAAGCTGCCGGGCATGGCCACCGAATTCTACCGCACCCAGGTTGCGAGCCATTTGCTCATCGGCATCCTCGCAATGGAGAAACTTCGCGAGATGCCTCTGGATCGTATTCACAGCCGGAAATTGCGTAGCTTCGAGGAAACAGCTTTTCTGTG
Source organism: Thioclava sp. ES.031 (assembly GCF_002563775.1). Taxonomy (NCBI): domain Bacteria; kingdom Pseudomonadati; phylum Pseudomonadota; class Alphaproteobacteria; order Rhodobacterales; family Paracoccaceae; genus Thioclava; species Thioclava sp. ES.031. The sequence goes on from NZ_PDJO01000001.1 coordinate 3,802,271, forward strand.
ACGTGGGAAAAACCCGTGTAATCTGGGAAAAGGGCTTGCCATGCTCAATAAAAACGTGTGGAACATGGCCCACCAACCGTGCAACGCGGACGAAATTGACCCTGGATTACCGGGGCGGAGAGAGGAACGAATATGTCGAAACCGATGACCAAGACCCAGCTGGTGGCAGCCCTCGCCGAGGCGATGGACGCCGACAAGAAGACGGCTTCGGCCGCACTCGACGCGATCACCGACGTCGTCACCAAAGAAGTGTCGAACGGCGGCGCCGTTACCCTGCCGGGCATTGGCAAAGTCTACTGCCGCGAGCGCCCCGAGCGCATGGTCCGCAACCCGGCCACCGGCGAGCAGATGCAGAAGCCGGCTGACAAGCAGGTCAAAGTGACCGTGGCGAAAGCGCTCAAGGACAGCGTCAACTCCTGATCGCACCACTCTCTCAAGAGAGGGACAGCCAAGTTTTTAGGGCGCCCGCGAGCAATCGGGGCGCCCTTTTTCAGGCCCGGAGGAAAGATGGATCTGCGCGCGATCGGAATGGGGCTCGCCTTTGCCCTTATGTGGTCTTCGGCTTTCACATCCACGCATATCATCGTGGCAGATGCACCGCCCCTTGCAGCCCTTGCCCTGCGCTTCGCGCTGTCCGGGGGGATCGGCATCGTGCTGGCACTGGCCTTCGGCCAAAGCTGGCGGCTAAGCCGGGCGCAGTGGCGCGCCACGATCATTTTCGGAATTTGCCAAAACGCGCTCTACCTAGGGTTTAACTGGGTCGCGATGACCACGGTCGAAGCCTCGGTCGCGGCGATCATCGCCTCGACCATGCCGCTGATCGTCGGCGCACTCGGCTGGATCGTCTTCCGCGACCGGATTCCGCCCCTCGGCATCGCCGGGCTGGTGGCAGGCTTCGCGGGCGTCGGCATCATCATGGGCGCGCGGCTGCAAGGCGGGATCGACCCGTTCGGGCTGGGCCTCTGCGTCGCGGGCGCGCTGGCGCTGGCGGTGGCGACGCTCACCGTGCGCGGCGCGAGCGGCGGCGGGGGCGGCGTGCTGATGATCGTCGGCCTGCAGATGCTGGTGGGCTCCGTGAGCCTCGCCGTGGTCTCCGCCTTCACCGAGCATCTCTCCGTCGAGGTAACGCCGACACTGGCCTTCGCCTTCACCTATACGGTGATCGTGCCGGGGCTGATGGCGACCTGGGTCTGGTTCCGGCTGGTGGGCCGCATCGGCGCGGTGCGCGCGGCGACCTTCCACTTCCTGACGCCCGTCTTCGGCGTCGCCATCGCCTGGGCGGTGCTGGGCGAGCATGTCGACTGGCACGACGCGCTTGGCGTGCTGGTGATCGCAGGCGGCATTCTCGCGGTGCAAATCTCAAAGCAAGAGGCGCGGCGGTGAGTGGCTGGACAGAATTCCTGCTTGCGGGATTTCTGTTCCTTGCCTCGCATGCGATCCCCTCTTTACCCCAGTTGAAGGCGCGCTTCGTGGCGCTTCTCGGGCCACGCGGCTGGACGATCGGCTTCGCGCTTCTCTCCACCGTGCTTTTGTTCTGGATGATCTTCGCCGCCGGGCGCGCGCCCTACGTGGCTCTTTGGCCGCAAGAGATCTGGGCGCGCTGGCTGGTCAATCTGGCGATGCCACTTGCGATCCTGCTGGGCAGTTTCGGGCTGGGTGCCCCCAATCCTTTCGCCTTCGAAGGCCACGCCACCGGGTTCGACCCGGACCGCCCCGGCATTGTCGGGCTGACACGGCAACCGCTCCTCTGGGCGATCCTGATCTGGGCCAGCGCGCATCTGATCGCCAATGGCGATCTGGCGCATGTGATCCTCTTCGGTGCCTTCGCCCTCTTCACGACGCTGGGGATGCGCGCGCTCGAAGCGCGCAAGCGGCGGCAGATGGGCGCGGCCGATTGGCAGCGGCTGAGCGCCCATACAGCGCTCATTCCCGGCGCGGCGTTTCTTTCCGGTCGTTGGAAGCCGCGCGCGCGACCCTCACTGATCCGGCTGGGAATGGCGCTGCTGGTCTGGGCCGCGCTCTATCACCTGCATGCGCCGGTGATAGGCGTCAGCCCGCAGCCTTAAGTGCCGCGCAGCACCTGCAGCAGCTCCAGCGTGGCGTAACCGTCGGGCGGCAGACCGCGCGACTTCTGGAAGGCCACGATCGCCTTCGAGGTATTCGCGCCGATCTTGCCATCGGTCCCCTCGGTATCGAAGCCCGCCGCGGTCAGGCGTTCCTGCAGCTCGACCTTCTGCTTGGAATTGAGCGGCTTGCCCGTGCGCGGCCAGTCCTGCACGAAGGGCCCCTTCCCTTTCAGACGATCCGACAGATGCCCCACGCCGATCACGTAGCTGTCGGCGGAGTTGTAGCGCGAGATGGCGCGGAAATTGCCGAAGATCATGAAGGCCGGCCCCTTCGCGCCCGCAGGCACGAGGATCGACGCCGAGCCGTAATTCGGCACCGTGCCGCCAGTGGCCGAGCGCACGCCAAGCGCCGCCCAGTCGGCGGGGCTCTTCTTCGTGCCCTTGCCGGTGAGGCCGTAATTGAAGCCAGAGGGCAGGATGACCTCAACGCCCCAGGGCTGCCCCTTCGACCAGCCCGAGCGCGCCAGATAGGCCGCCGTGGAGGCCAGCGCGTCGGTCGGATTCTCCGACCAGATGTCACGTCTGCCATCGCCGGTGAAATCGACCGCATAGGCGAGATAGGAAGTCGGGATGAATTGCGTGTGGCCCATCGCCCCGGCCCAGGAGCCGGTCATGTGCCGCTCGTCCACGTCGCCCGACTGGATGATCTTGAGCGCGGCGATCAGCTGCTTCGCGAAGAACTCACCACGCCGCCCGTCATAGGCCAGCGTCGCGAGTGCGGGGATGATCGCCGTCCTGCCGCGATAGGCACCGTAGCGGCTCTCCATGCCCCAGATCGCGACGACGACCTCTTTGTCGACGCCGTATTTGCGTTCGATCGCATTCAGCTGCGGGCCATACTGGCGCAGCATCTGCTTGCCGGTGGCCACGCGCTCCTCCGAGACCGCGCTGTCGAGGTAATCCCAGATCGACTTGGTGAATTCCGATTGGTAGCGGTCGCGCTCGATCACCTTGGGATTGTAGCGCACATCGGCCATCGCGCGGTTCCAGGTGTATTCGGTGATGCCGTTGGCCAGCGCACGCGACTTGAACCCCGCGAGGAAGGACTCGAAGCGGGCCTCGGTCAAGGCGTCCGTCGGCGGGATCGGGTCCGCCACGGGCGCACTGCCCCGCGCCAGCGGGCGGGGCGAAGATTCGGGAGGCCCCGCACAGGCCGAAAGCGCAGAAAATGCCAGAAATGTCAGTGGGATAATCTTGCCGGGAATTGCCATTGTGCCTGCTCGCTGTTTTGCCCTTTGAACCACTGTATCAACGGTTCGTGAGGTTTCAACGGGCGTCAAAAGACACTCTATGGCTTACTGCAGCGGCTTCTTGTCGTTGCCGAAAAACGGCTCCATCTGGGCGATGATCACGGAGTTCTCGTCGAGCGCACGTTGCATCAATTCACGTTCCGCATCGTCGATCTCATGACCCTGTTTCTCGCGCTCTGCGAGCGTGCCGTAACCCGTGACGTCAAGCGGCGCCATCTCGGCCTGCTTGAGGATCGCCACGGTCTCGCGCACGGCCTCTGCCTCGTCCACGCCCGAGGCGTAGCACAGCAGCCCCGCCCCGGACGCGCCTTTCGGCAGACCGTCATTGGGCGAACGACCAACCTCGACCAGCAGGGTAAAGACCTGCTGGCGCGAGGGTTTCTTCTGCGGCTTTTCCGGCTTCTCAGTCACGCAGCAGCTCGTTGATGCCGGTCTTCGACCGGGTTTGCGCATCGACGCGCTTCACGATCACCGCGCAATACAGGTTGATGCCGTTCTTGGACGGCATCGAGCCCGACACGACGACCGAATAGGGCGGCACTTCGCCATACATCACGTCGCCGGTCTCGCGATCGACGATCTTGGTCGACTTGCCGATATAGACGCCCATGCCCAGCACCGAGCCTTCGCGGACGATGCAGCCCTCGACGACTTCCGAGCGCGCGCCGATGAAGCAGTTGTCTTCGATGATGGTCGGGCCGGCCTGCATCGGCTCCAGCACGCCGCCGATACCGACGCCGCCCGACAGGTGCACGCCCTTGCCGATCTGCGCGCAGCTGCCGACGGTGGCCCAGGTGTCGACCATCGTGCCCTCGTCGACATAGGCGCCGAGGTTCACGAAGGAGGGCATCAGCACCACGCCCGGCGCGATATAGGCCGATTTGCGCACGATGCAGTTCGGCACGGCGCGAAAACCGCCGGCTTTCCACTCTTTGTCTCCCCAGCCTTTGAACTTGCTGTCGACCTTGTCCCACCAGTGGCCGCCCTGCGGGCCGCCATCCTGCTGCTCCATGTCCTTCAGACGGAAGCCCAGCAGAACCGCCTTCTTGGCCCATTGGTTCACATGCCAGTCGCCGTTCTCGCGTTTCTCCGCAACACGCAGTTCGCCGCGATCCAGCGCGTTGAGCGTATCTTCGATGGCCTCGCGGGTCTCACCGCCGGTCGAGGGCGTGATGGTGTCGCGGGCTTCCCAAGCGGCTTCGATTGCAGTTTCGAGCGCGGCGTTCGACATGGGCAAATCCTCTTTCAGGTGGCCTTTACAGCGTTCACGCTATAGTTGGTCAAAGCGAAACGCGCAATGAGCAGGTGCCCCATGAAGGACGACACGACGCATTCGTTCCGCCACTCGCGGGATGACGCGAAGGCTGCACAGAACATTCCCGACACGCCACAAACCCGCGCGCCCGCCTATCGGCTGGCCTATACGGACGTGGATTTCATGATGCGCGACGAGCTGCGCCCGGTTCGGTTGCAGCTCGAATTGCTCAAACCGCAGCTGATCATGGACGAGCGCGGCATCGAGTCGACCATCGTCATGTTCGGCGGCGCGCGCATCCCCGCGCCCGAGAACAAGGCCAACGCGAAAACCGAATATCTCGCGGAACTGTCGGGTTACTACGAAGAGGCCCGCCTCTTCGCGCGCGAGATGACCGAACGCTCGATGCAGGAATACGGCCGGGAGAACGTGATCTGCACCGGCGGCGGCCCCGGCGTGATGGAGGCGGGCAATCGCGGCGCGCATGAGGCGGGCGGGCAGTCGATCGGCCTCAATGTCGTGCTGCCGCATGAGCAGGCCCCGAACGAATACGTCACGCCCGATCTGACCTTCAACTTCCACTATTTCGCGATCCGGAAGATGCATTTCCTGATGCGCGCCCGCGCCGTGTGCGTCTTCCCCGGCGGCTTCGGCACGCTCGACGAGATGTTCGAGGCGCTGACCCTGATCCAGACGGGCCGGATGTCGAGAATCCCCTTCATCCTGTTCGGGCGGCAGTTCTGGGAAGAGATCATCAACTGGGATCGGCTGGCCGAGGCCGGGACGATCTCGCCCGAGGATCTCGATCTGGTCAGCTTCGTCGAGAGCGCCAAGGACGCGGTCGCGATCATCGACAATTGGAATTACGAGAACTGCTGAGGCGCGGCGCTCAGGCCTTCGCCTCGGCGCTGACCTCGGGCAGTTGCGCGCGGTGCTCATGGCTTGCGCGCGCTGCCGCCACCAGTGCCCGGAACAGCGCACGCTGCCGATGGGCATAGGTCAGGTATTCCGGGTGCCACTGAACGCCGAGGGCGAAAGGCTCCTCGACCCGCTCGACCGCCTGCACCATCCCCGACCCGTCGCGCGCCGCGACCCGTAGCCCGTCGCCCAGGCGATCCACGGCCTGACTGTGCAGCGCGTTGACCCGCATCGGCTCCAGCCCCGCCAGCGCACCGAGCCGCGAGCCGGGTTCGACGCGAACGTCCTTCTTCGGCAGAAGCGTCGTATGTTTATGCGCGTTGTAATGATCGTAGGCGTCCTGATGAAGATCGCCCCCGAGCGCGACATTGATCATCTGCGCGCCGCGGCAAATCCCCAGCACCGGTTTGCCCTGCGCCATCGCCTCCTCGACGAGGCATTTCTCCAGCTCGTCACGCGCAGGGTCGAGCACCGCGCTCGCGATCAGATCGCCGCCATAGAGTTCGGGTGAAATGTCATCGCCGCCGCCCACGATCACACCGTCGACATGCTGCACCTCGGCGCGTTTGCCCGCGACCCAGCGGACCGAGCGTCCGCCCGCCAGCCAGACGCCGAAGGCGATGAAGGGGTAGACCCGCCACCCGGTGCGACGCGATGTCGATATGCCGATCAGGGGCTTCATCTATGCCCGGCAAGCCTCAGGATTTTCTCGCAGGTCTCGACCCATTTCCCGCCCAGCAGATGGAATTCGGTCTTCGCCGTCAACCATTCGCGACACATCAGGCCAAGAAGCTCGGGATCCGCCGCGAGCGTCTCCACGAACCACCAGCGTCGCCATTCGCTGTCGAGCGACCAGGTCTCATCGTCGATGCGGCAATCGGGTAGACGGAAATGGAAGGCGGGACGCGGCGAAACGGTGCCGCCCTTCCCTTCTTCCGGCGCGATGAGATCGGGCCGCAGCTCGCAGAAGATCGGCAGCATATCCAGCCCGTGGTTCCGCGACAGCGTCTGCCTCCGATAGGTGACGATCACCTCGTCGAGCGCAGCATCCGGGCCGAGCCGCGCCAGATCCTCGATCAGCTTTTTCGGATAGGGCGCCGTGAAAGGGAGCACCTCGCGCGTGGTCTCGATCGGCCATGTCTCGCGCATCCACTCCTCGATCAGCGCGAAGGCCAGAAGCGGACGAACGATATCCTCGGCCTTGCTGGAGGCGATCTCGGGGTTGAGGTGAAGGCCGAACCCATAGAGCAGAGACCGCCCCGTTCCCTGCGCACCTTCGCTGCGCAGCAATTCAATGAAATCAGAGAGTTGCAGAAGGCCTTCGCGATCCAGCGGCTCGGTCACGATCTCGACCGGAATGACCTCGCGCCCGATGCGCAGACCCAGCTCCTTGAGCGAGCTATCGGCTTGCTTGCGCAGCGAGATATCCAGATAGACCTGCAGATCGCCGATCTTCGTGCCAGTGACCTCCCAGTCCTGACCTTCGCTACGCCGCGCCTCACCCCCCAGCGCTTGCGCGGCGATCTGCGCGATGCGCGCCTCGGTGAGCCCGGCAAACTCGATCTCCACGCCGGTCCGGCGCGGCTTTCCCTCGGCATTACAGGGCTTTGGCAGCGGGGCGATGGCCTCTCGCGTCATGACGTCTCCGGTTAGTTCCCACACGCAGCGTCAATGCAGAAGCGGCGAAGCGGGTTCCCTTAAAGCCCCGCTTCCGCCTGAATTTGCGCCCGCGACTTGCGCGCCCGCTCGGTCGCCGATTTCAACTGACCGCAGGCGGCCATGATGTCCTCGCCGCGCGGCGTACGGATCGGCGAGGCGTAGCCCGCCTTGTAGATGATGTCGGCGAAGCTCTCGATCCGCTCCCAATCGCTGCGCTCATAAGGCGCGCCCGGCCATTCGTTGAACGGGATCAGGTTGATCTTCGCGGGGATGCCGCGGATCAGCTTCACCAGACGCCGCGCGTCCTCGTCGCTGTCGTTCACACCCTTGAGCATGACGTATTCGAACGTGATCCGCTCGGAGTTCGACAGGCGCGGATATTCCCGCAGCGCGTTCAGCAGCGTCTCGATATTCCAGCGCTTGTTGATCGGCACCAGCTTGTCGCGCACCTCGTCGGTCGTGGCGTGGAAGGACACTGCCAGAAGACAGCCGATCTCCTCGGCGGTCTTCGCGATCTCCGGCACGACGCCCGAGGTCGACAGCGTGATCCGGCGGCGGCTGAGGCTGATGCCTTCACCATCCATCACGACCTGCATCGCGTCGCGGACATTCTCGAAGTTATAAAGCGGCTCGCCCATCCCCATCAGAACGACGTTCGACACCAGACGGGTCTCGTTCTTCGGGCTGTTCTTCTCGGGCCATTCGCCAAGATCGTCGCGTGCGAGCATGACCTGCCCGACGATCTCGCCCGGGGTCAGGTTGCGCACGAGTTTCTGCGTGCCGGTGTGGCAGAACGAACAGGTCAGCGTGCAGCCCACTTGGCTGGAGATGCACAGCGTGCCGCGGCTTTCCTCGGGGATATAGACCGCCTCGACCTCGTGGCCGCCCGCGATCTTCAGAAGGTATTTCCGCGTGCCGTCCTCGGAGACCTGCTTCGAGACGATCTCGGGCAGGGTAATCTCAAATTTCTCGGCCAGCATCGCGCGGTAATCCTTGGCGAGGTTGGTCATCGCCGCGAAATCGCGCACGCCCCAGTAATAGAGCCACTGCCAGATCTGGCCGACGCGCATCTTCGCCTGCTTCTCGGGCGTGCCCGCCTCGATCAGCGCCGCGCGCAGCTGGTCACGGGTGAGGCCGATGAGGTTCACCTTGCCGCCTTCGGGCAGCTTGCGCGGGATCGTGTGCACGTCTTGCGTGATCGGAGCCTGAGACTGGGTCATCGCATGTTTCCTTGAAATGAGGCGCCTCATATAGGGGATTCGCCCCTGCATTAACAGGGGGCGTCGCGCTTTTGGCTCGAACGCGAAAACCCCGGCGCATGGCCGGGGCTCCAATGTCAGGCGCGAGGGTCGCTTACTGGCAGCGCTGCTCGGCTTCGGTGGTCGCGGCGGTGAAGCCCATCAGCGAGAACGTGTCCTCGGTCTGGGTGCCACGGCTCGAACGACCGGTCAGTTTCACGTCTGCGCCAGCCTTGAGGGCGTCGATGATCTTCGCATCCTCTTCCGGCGATCCGGCCCAAGCGCCGCCACCGTCGGTGAAGAGCGTGTATTTCTGACCGCCGACTTCGAGAGCGACCGTCGAGCCATCCGCGAAAGGATAGCCGCCCATGAACGAAATCTCGGGCTTCTTGCCCGGACGGTAGGTCACGAACAGCAGGATATCCCCGCGGTTCACCTGCACGACCTTGCCGCCTTTGGTGTTAACCGTCTTCTTCGGTTTCGACACGCCCCAGCACTCTTTCGGATCGTTATCGACGAAGACGCTCCAATCGGTATTCGCCGCGACGCGGTTGGTGCTTTCCTGCGCCATTGCGCCATGCCCCGCCCCGATCATGAGCGCGGCGACCGCCGCGATCCGCAGACCCTTCATCATCATGCTTACAGCCTCCAGCTGTCAGGTTGCCTCTGCATCGCCCGGGCCGGTCACCCTGTTTTCGGTGGCGAATGCGTTTTCCTCTCGATAACACTCATTTAACCTAAAAAAGCCTAGGGGTAAAACCCCGCGATGGCGAGATTTCGCGCATAGGAGGCAGGCGATGACGGCACCGAAGGCAATGATCGAGCTGTGGCGCGGGGGGATGTGTGAATCCGTCCATCATGGCCATGCGGTGATCTTCGGCCCGGAGGGGATCGAAGCCTCCTGGGGCGATCCCGAAGCCGTTATTTTTCCGCGCTCATCCGTGAAGATGATCCAGGCCCTGCCGCTGCTGGAAAGCGGCGCGGCGGAGGCCGCCGGGCTGACGACGCGCCAGCTGGCCCTCTCCTGCGCGAGCCATTCCGGCGCGCAGATGCACCGCGCGGCGGTCGAAGACTGGCTCGCGACGCTTGGGCTGGGCGATGACGACCTGTGCTGCGGGGCGCATCTGCCGCGCGACAAGGCCGAGAAGAAGCATCTGATCTGCTCGGATCACGCGCCTTGCCAAGCGCATAACAATTGCTCGGGCAAACATGCCGGGTTCCTGACGCTGAACCGGCATCTGGGCGGCGGCCCTGACTATGTGGAGATCGATCACCCCGCGCAGCGGGCCGTGAAATCCGCCTTTGAAGAGGTGACCGAAGAGACCTCGCCGCGCTACGGGATCGACGGATGCTCGGCCCCGAATTTCGCGACCAGCCTCGCCGGTCTCGGCCGCGCCATGCAATTCTTCGCGGCGGCAACCTCCGACGGCGATCTGCGGGCACGCGCTGCGACCCGTCTGGTCGACGCGATGATGGAGCATCCGGAGCTCGTCGCGGGCGAAGGCCGCGCCTGCACCGAGATCATGCGAGAGGCGAACGGGCGCGTCGCCGTCAAGACCGGTGCGGAAGGCGTCTATGTCGCCATGCTTCCGGATCAGAAACGCGGCATCGCCCTGAAGATCACTGATGGCGCGACCCGGGCCTCGGAAGCGGCGATAATCGCGCTGCTGATCCGCCTCGGTGCGCTCGATGCCAACGCGCCCGTCGTGCATCGCAGATTGACCGGCCCGATCACCAATTGGCGCGGCCTGAAAACGGGCGAGCTGCGCCGCGCCGCGCAGTTTCCCTAAAGCCTAGAGCCGAAGGGACAGGCCCTGAGCCCCTGCGTTCTGCAACAGGCTGAGCGCGACATTTTGCGACGAGACACTGGTCAGGCTCGAGAGCTGCGCACGAAGCAAATAATCCCGCGTCAGGACCTCCAGCTTGTCGGATGCACCGAGCTCCGCGGGGTCGGAGGTGCCATAGACGCGTTGCGCCTTCGACATATAGATTTCGCGTTGCTGATCGACATTCAGCGCGCCAACGCTGGATGGGAGGTTGAGCGCGGTCTGGAACACCCGGCTCAGGGATGGCGATCCGATAATCGTGTACCACTTCGCAGCCTCGGACATATCCTTTGCCGCGAGCTCACGTAGGTCGCGTTGCAACGACATCGCCATGCGCAGGTCATTATCAACTTCGCCAACCGCGACCTCGAATTCTCGGGTTTGAAATTTCGTCAGAATCTCATCCGCGAAAGTCGAAAGCTTCGTTCGCGGAACGGAGTGATCGCCGAAACCGAAAGCCGTGGTCAGCGCGAGATAGCTCTTATCCGACAGCTTGTTAGCCAGCGCTGTTCTGTCCAAAGAGCCTTCCTCGAGCACTTTTCGGATGAAGTATTTATTGTCGATATCCGCATCGAGACCGAATGCACCGAGCGCCACACCGAGCAGACGTCGATCGTCCACCAAAGCCTTCGCCGTATCGATCTGTCCGATCATCTCCCGGAAATATGTATCGAGGCGTTGGTTCTCCGTCGACGCCGCGAAAGCGGCCTGCTGCGTCTCCATCGTGCGCGAGAGAAATCGCCACCCCGCAAACCCGGAAAAAGGCACAACCGGCTGATACGTCATGGCGCGCCTGCGGCGAGGAGACGTTCCTCCCGTGGAAGAAGCGTGCGCAGCGCTTTCAGCGCTTGGTAATGCTGGTTCTCGATCACGGCGAGCGTGGCTGCATTGAGCTGCGCGCGACTATCTTGATCCTTGAGAACTTGACTGAGCTGCTCGATCCCCCGAAGCAACTGCATCTTCGCCTCTTGCGGGTCGGTGTCACCGGAGAGCACGAGCTGCGCGATATAGCAAACCCGACGGACCGGGGTGTTGACCTCTTCGGGATGTATCGCATCGCGCAGCCGCAGGATATTCGCGTTCGGCGTCATGATCGCGAGCCGCGATCGGCGATCTCCGTTTTCGATGACGGCACCGTTGATCAGCACTCTCTCTTTCGGGGCGAGTTTCAGAACGAGGCCGCTCATTGCTTTGCCCCTTCTTGTCGCAACCCGCGCATGATGGCGGTGTTCACGTCGATCAGCGCATCGACCGACCGCTTTTGCGAAAGCACGAGGCGGCTATGCGCCTGCGTGAACTCGTGCAGGAAAAAGATGCGGGCGCGGAGTTCTTGCGGCAAGCCATTCTCCGGGTCGGCGACATCGGCCGCGAGTGCAGTCCAGAGACGGCGGTTTTCGAAGATCGCTTCGGCCAGCGCGGCAAAAGGGGCATCTTGCGAAGAGACCTGTTTGAGGCGGCGCGTGATGCGGGCGAATAGCTCGAATTCGAGCCCGCGCGGAGTGCGCATCGGCTGGCTTGGATTGGAATAGGCCGTTTTGGCCAAAGTCGTCGCGTACACGGGAAATCCTTCCGGTGACTGAAACTGATCATGCGCGCGGCACATGAGGGAAGCGGGGGCGCCAAGTCAGGCGCCCCTACCCGAGCCTTAGCGGAACAGCGAGAGGATGTTCTGCGGCTGCTGGTTGGCGATTGAGAGCGCCTGAATGCCCAGCTGCTGCTGCGTCTGCAGCGCCTGAAGACGGGCCGAGGCCTCCTCCATGTCGGCATCGACAAGCGTGCCGATCCCCGCCTTGAGCGAGTCGCTCAGCTTCGAGATGAACTCGGCCTGAGTCTGGATACGCCCCTCGGCGGAGCCGAAGGCCGAAGCCGCATCGGTTGCGGTCTGGATGAGCGTTTCGATGCTGCCGAGCGCACTCGCCGCATTCCCGCCGGCACCGTCGTCAACATTGATCGCGCTCAGCAGACCGAGACCGCCCGAGCCGGCATTCTCATACTGACCGGTGATGGTCAGAGAAGCGGCCCCGTCATTGGTGATGGTGAGCGTGCCGGCGGTACCGCTGTCGTAATCGACGGTGACATTCGCGCCCGAGTTCTCGATTGCGGATTTCAGCCCGACCGCCACGACATCCGCAGTGGTCGTCGATGCGATATCCTCCGCCGTTACGACATAGGACACCGACAAGTCGCCGATGCTCATGTTGATCTTGTCGCCAGCCGCAAGGTTGGTGTCCACGATTACGACGGTCCCGTCGACATCCGAACCGCCAGTCGCATCGAGGGAGAACGAGAAGGCATCGTCCGTCGTCGCGGTTACGCCATCGGTGCCGGTGAACACGTCCGCGCCCGCATAGCCGCCAACGGAGAGGTCCTGTGCGGAAACGCCGATGTATTTGGCCGCGACCGTCCCATTCGACGCCCGATCGAGCGACGACAGAACGTTCACGGTCGAAGCGGAGGAACCGTCGACAAGGTTCAGGCCGTTGAACTGCGCCGCACCGACGACTGATTTGATCTGCTCGCGCAGCGCGTCGACATCGGTCTGAAGCTTTGTCTGGTCGACATTCTGCTCCTGCGCGGCGACGATCTTGCCTTTCATCTCGGTGAGCAGGTCAGTCACGGTTTCCGCTGCCTGGCGTGCCACGGCGACCGTGGATTCGCCGAGCGCGAGGCTGTCGGAGATCCCCGAGAAGCCCTTCACATCGGACTCCATCACTTTCGAAATCGCCCACACGGCCGCATTGTCTTTCGCCGAGCCGACGGATTTGCCGGTCGAGATTTCGGACTGCGTGGTCGCGAGGCCTGAATTGATCCCTTTCAGGGTCTGCAGCGCGACCATCGCGCTGGTATTCGTCAGAATGCTGGACATGATCTATCCTCTTAGTGTCGACGCTTTGCGTCACTCGATTGCAAAGCCGCGTGTTCGACGCGGCACTCAAGGCTTTCTGACCAATGCGCCTCCTGAGTCGTGAAGCGCGCCATCGCTTGGATGCGTCGCCACCATGGCTCTGCAAAGGCTAACAATCTGCTAAGTCTCCCCCGTGATCCCCCGGCAAATTCCGTTCATGATTAACAGCTTATGCACGTCGCTCGAAATCTCCGCTGCCGCGACGGATCGGCTGCGGACGGCCTTCCTTGTCATAGGAATCGAACCCTTTCGCCGCCGTCACGATCGTCTTCAGGCGAGCCTGCGCCGCGCGAACCCCTGCCAAGGCCGCGGCCAACAGAGTCTGATTCTCGCGGGCAAGCGCCCGGATTTGTTCGACTGTGTCGCGATCAAGATCCGCCAGCGCCGCCATGGCGCGCTCCTTTCGATCGCTCAAACCGACGAGGTCGGCGAAATCCGCAGATCGAATCGCTTCCCGCTCAAGGCGCAACAGCGACAACAGCTCTTCCGTAGCATTGCTTTCAGGCATCCTGCCTCCCGTTCTTAAGCGATTCGAAGATGATTTCTGCAAGGCCAATTCCGCCGGCCTCGACCATGGCCTTTGATTGTTCGGCCCTTAGGAAGGAGGAGAATTGCTCTTCTCCGATACCCCCGCCGAACGCGCCGTTTGCACCCGTCAAACCGGCCTCTTTGAGCATTTCCGAAAGGAAACCGGCCTCGAGCGCCTTCGCTTGCTCGAACAGTTTGGCGTCTTGCGGCGAGACGCCAGCGGCGCGTGGCAGCGGCGATACGGTCGGGCTGTGCATCGAACTCTCCGGTTGCGGATAATTTTCTGCACTCTGCCAGTCGGGCGTAAAGAATCAGTAAGTTCCTGCGGCAATAGTGGCCTCGACACAGACAGAAGTCGTGAGGACCATGATTCCCTTTCCGATGCCAGAAACGCCGAAAGGCTGGGGCGGCCATCTCAAGACTGCAGCCGCCCATCCTGAGGCGACAGAGCCACCAAGCGGTGGGTTTTCGCTTGAGGCAGAGCCCGCGCCGCGGGGCGCAGAGTTGCCCGGGACGCGCGAGGGTCAGGCTGAGCCCAAGACCAAAAAGGATGCGGAGCCCGAGTCTGACGAGACGCAGGCCTCGCCCCCGAGCGAGCCGGGCTCGCATGAAACCCCTGACAGCGCGGCGGGCCTCCTGCCGCCCGGGTCTTTAAACCGACTTGGTCCGGCTTCGACTGCGTCCGCGGCCGAACCAGATCTGCCCAATGCGTCCAATATCGGAAAGAGGCCGTTCGAGATCGCCGCATCGAATGAAGGAAGCGCATCGCCTGAACTAAGTGGGCAAGACGCGTTGAAAAAGACAAATACGGACGAAGAACCAACTCAGATCAGAAAGACACTCTCGGGCAGAACATTGCCTTCTGCTCCACTCTCGAACGGAAGCCCGATGCAGCCGCAGATCGGCGCGCAAAACAGGGGAGAGGGGCAAGATGGGATAGCCACAACATCTCCTACGAGAGTTGCGGGACCTGTCGTGCCGCGCGACGCGCACGCTCAGATACAGACGCCTGCCGAAGCCCATGAAGCATCAGCGGCGGCCGTGCCACCGCGACCCGGGGCAGCTGATGAGGCGCGGACGGAAGCTGAGCACGTTGAAACAAGGAACAGGCGGCATGGAGCAGCGACCGGCTCGAACCCTCTCCGCCCCGAAGCCGCGCCAACACGCGTTCCGAACACGACGCCGTCTTCCCACGCACCGCTGGCTGGGGGACTTTCTCAGGCGGCTTCTCGGAGCGAAACGCCTTCGATCTTGGCGCCGACAGAGCTTGTACCCCCACAAGCGCCCGAGACGGAGCCTGCAGAAACACCCGCGACCAGGAAGGCAGGCGAGGCTGCGGCTTCGACGCGCCTGTTAAAGCCAGCGATACCGTTCGAACCACCCCATGCTACGACGCAAAATTCCGGCGCTACGGAAAAGCCATTCGGCGCGAGCGAGGTCCGTCAGACCGGTGAGACGGACATCGTATCCCCAAGGTCACGGCACGCCGCAAAAATGGAAGGCCCACCTGACGGGCTGACGGCCCAAAGCGCTCCCGGCGGCATTACAGAGACCGAAACCTCCGGGGCGGAGAGGCACCCGTCTCCGCCGCCAATCTCGATTGGCGCAGAAAGCGGTGCTCCGAAAAATGCGAAGGTCGTGGAGCGCGAGAGGGCGACCCGGGTTGGCCCCTTGCCCGGCCAGCAGGACGGAGACGCCCCCCAAGCACCGCCTGCGCGCGTGGATCATGCCCAGGCCATCTATCTGACGTCGGCTGCATTGGGGGCGGCGCAGGCCGACACAAACGACCCCGGTCTGGTCCCAAAGTCCGGTGCTATCGAAACGCCCGAGACTTGGGCTGCCCATGTTGCTCCGCAGGCCGCGACAACGGGGGGGACGGGGCTGGCACATTCGGGAGTGACACCCACTCCCGCCTCTATCGCGCAGTCGATCGCCCATCAGATCGGGATCTCACTGCCGCGGATGCCTGACCGGCCGGTGGAGATTGCGCTCTCGCCAGAGGAACTGGGCCATGTTCGCATGACCCTCCATGCGAGCCAGCATGGCATGACGGTGGCGATTCAGGCTGACCGTGCCGAGACGCTCGACCTCATGCGCCGCCATATCGACACGCTCGCGCGCGAGATGCACGACATGGGCTATGGCACGCTCGATTTTCAGTTCAGCCAGCGCGACGAGCGTCCGCAGCAACAGCCCGGCATGCTCGACGGCTTGGGCGCAGGCCCGGACCTGGACCCAATTGAGACGCCGATTGCCCCGACCCCACGCGCAACCGCGCGCCTCGCCCCCCCGCAAAGCGGGCTCGATCTGCGGATGTAGGAGACGACCATGACCACCACTTCCCCAATCACCTCGCCTGGCACCGCCACGTCGGCCGTTACCGCCGCGGAGAACGGCACCGGCACCAAAGCACCCTCGGCGCTGAGTTCGGATTTCGAGACTTTTCTGACGATGCTGACCGTTCAGATGAAGAACCAGGACCCGCTCAACCCGATAGAAAGCGCGGATTTCGCGGTGCAGCTCGCGACCTTTTCGGGCGTCGAGCAGCAGGTGAAGACCAACGACCTGCTGACCGCTCTGTCCGGTCAGATCGGGCTCGGCGGGTTGAGCGAACTGGCCGGCTGGGTCGGGATGCAGGCGCGTGCCGAGGCGCCGAGTTACTTCGACGGCGCGACGCCCGTGGATCTCGCGCCAGCAGCGCAATCGGGGGCCGATGCCGCGGTTCTCGTGGTCACGGATTCGACCGGGCGGCAGGTCGCGCAGAAACCGATCTCGCCCGCACTCGACAGCTATGCCTGGGACGGCACAAACGACGCAGGTCAGGTACTGGGCGCAGGGCAATACAGTTTCGCGCTGCAAAGCTACGCCTCTGGAAACTTGATCGGCACCGACCCGGTCGCGGCCTACACACGCGTGACCGAGGTGCAATCAGGCGCAGAGGGCGCGATGCTGACGCTTGAAGGCGGGGCCACGGTTTCCGCGGACACGGTCAGTGCGTTGCGAGAGGGTTAAAGCAACCGACCCAGCACCACGCCCAGCAACAGCAAGGCGGTCCCGGCAGAGATCAGCGCCGCATAGCGCCAGCGGGTTACCGTCACGGGGGGCGGCGTCGGTTCGGTCTGCTTGCGGATCGCCGCTTTCACCAGATCGGGGAGTTCCGGCCCGAAGCGGCCCAGAACCTGCACCGTCTTGCGCAGGTCATTCGCGATGGCGCGCGGACCAAGGCTTTCGCGAATATATTTCTCCACGACCGGCTTCGCGACTTCCCACATGTTCAAAGACGGATGCAGAGAGCGCGCGACGCCCTCGACGACGACCATCGTGCGCTGCAGCAGGATCAGCTGTGTCTGGGTCTGCATCCCGAACCGCTCGGTCACCTCGAAGAGATAGGCCAGAAGCCGCGCCATCGAGATATGCGCCGCATCCATCCCGAAGATCGGCTCGCCGACAGCGCGCAGCGCCAGAGCGAACTCGTCGACATCGCGATCGGCGGGGACGTAACCGGCCTCGAAATGCACCTCCGCCACGCGCTTATAGTCGCGCTGGATGAAGCCCATGAGAATCTCGGCATAGACCCGGCGGGTATATTCGTCGATCTGCCCCATGATCCCGAAATCATAGGCGAGAATATCGCCGTTCGCGGCCACTTTGAGATTGCCGTGATGCATGTCGGCATGGAAAAAACCGTCGCGCAGCGCATGGCTGAGAAAGAGCTGCAAGACGCGCTCGCCGGTGGCCTTGAGGTCATGGCCCGCCGCGCGCAGACCGTCCGGGTCGCCCATCGGCAGACCCTCGGCCCAGTCGAGCACCATTACCCGCTTGGCCGAAAGGTTCCACACCGGCTGCGGCACGAGGAAGCCAGCATCGCCTTCGGTATTCGCGCCGAACTGCGAGGCAGAGGCCGCCTCCAGGCGCAGGTCCAGCTCGCCCATCACCACGGATTCGAAATGCTTGATAACATCGCTCGGGCGCAAGCGGCGCGAGGCGGGCGAAATCCGTTCGATCATCGCAGCGGCGAAATGGAAGGCGTCGAGATCGCGGCGGAAGGCGCGCTCGATCCCCGGACGCAGCACCTTCACCGCGACGCGCTCGCCGGTATCGGCGCGGCGCGCGGAATGGACCTGCGCGATCGAGGCGGCGGCGACGGGCTCGGAAAACTCCATGAAGAGCTGATCGGCAGGCGCGCCCAGTTCTTCCTCGACCATGCGTTTGGCCACCGAGGTCTCGAAGGGCGGCAGCTTGTCCTGCAGCACGCGCAGCTGATCGGCGAGCTCCGAGCCGACCACGTCGGGCCGTGTCGAGAGGACCTGACCGAACTTGATATAGGCCGGGCCCAGCGCGGTGATCGCGCGCGTCACCGGCGGCAGTTCCGGATCGCCCTTGTAGCCGAGCCACGCGAAGGGCGCACTGATCGCATAGGCCACGGCGCGCAGCCGCGGCGGCGCTTCCATCGCTTCGAGCGCCTGATGCATCGCACCCGTGCGGATGAAGGTCGCGCCCGTCCGGATCAGGCGCCAGATATTATGGGGTCCGCGCATCGGTTAAAGTTTCCAGCCCGAATGCAGCGCCGCGATCCCCATCGAGAGGTTCCGGTAGGAGACATTCTCGAACCCGGCCTCGCGGATCATCTGCGCGAATGTCTCCTGCGTCGGGAATTTGCGGATCGATTCCACCAGATACTGATAGCTGTCGCGGTCATTCGCGACGATCTCGCCCATCTTCGGGATCACGTTGAAGGAATAGAGATCATAGGCCTTCTGCATCATCTCGTTCGGGATCTGGCTGAATTCGAGCACCATGATCCGCCCGCCGGGCTTGAGCACCCGGTAGGCTTCCTTGAGCGCATCAGGAATGCGCGTCACGTTCCGGATTCCGAAAGAGATCGTGTAGACGTCGAAGGAGTTATCCGCGAAGGGCAGCGCCATCGCATCGCCCACGACCCAGTCGAGACTGTCGGCCATGCTTTCGGCCTCGGCGCGCTTGCGGCCTTCGACCAGCATCGATTCGGTCATGTCGCAGACCGTCGCGTGGCCCGAGCCCGCGCGCTTGAGGAAGCGGAAGGACACGTCGCCCGTGCCGCCCGCCACGTCGAGCAGCTTTTGACCCGGTCGCGGCGCGAGCCAATCCATCATCGCATCTTTCCAGACGCGGTGGATGCCCATGCTCATCAGGTCGTTCATGATGTCGTATTTCGATGCCACCCGCGAAAACACGCCGTGAACCATGCCAGCCTTGGCATCTTCGTCCACGGTCTGAAAACCGAAATGCGTGGTCTTTGATTGCTCTGCGCTCATGGGCCCTTGCCGTTCCTCATTTCACCCCCTTCTTATAGGGGCCCTTTGCCCCAAGACAATGCGATGAGGAGGAACAATGCCCGAATTGCCCGAGGTCGAGACGGTTCGTCGCGGGTTGGTCCCGGCCATGGAAGGCCATCGGATCGAGCGCGCCGAAGTCAATCGGCCCGACCTGCGCTGGCCCCTGCCCGAGCGGATGGCGGAGCGGTTGCAAGGTGCCCGCATCGACCGACTGCGGCGACGGTCGAAATATATCCTCGCCGATCTCGACAGCGGGGAGAGTCTGCTGATCCATCTGGGCATGTCCGGGCGGATGCTGGTGTCGGGCGTGACGCTCGGCGAATTTCACCTCGATCATCCGGCGCCTGCCAAGCACGATCACGTTGTTTTGCACATGTCCGGCGGCGGGCGTGTGACCTTCAACGACGCGCGCCGTTTCGGGGCGATGGATCTGGTGCTGACCGAACGCGAGCAGGCCCATTGGCTACTGGCGGGGCTGGGCCCCGAGCCCTTCGGCAACGACTTCCACGAAGACTATCTGGTCGAGGCGCTCAAACGCCGCGCGACGCCGATCAAATCGGCGCTGCTCGATCAGCATGTCGTGGCGGGTCTTGGCAACATCTATGTCTGTGAAGTGCTGCATCGGGCAGGTATCGATCCGCGGCGTCAGGCGAAGCGGATCTCGAACCTGCGGCTCGCTTCGCTCGTGCCGATTATCCGCGAGGTGCTGAGCGAGGCGATCTCGGCCGGCGGCTCGTCCCTGCGCGACCATCGTCAGGCGGATGGGGAGCTGGGATATTTCCAGCACAGCTTCCATGTCTACGACCGCGAGGACACGCCCTGCACTACCTGCGCCACCCCGATCCGGCGCATCGTTCAATCGGGACGTTCGACCTTTTTCTGCCCGTCTTGCCAGAAATGACGCAGCGCCCTCGCGTCATAAGACGCTTGATCTGATTTGATGCTCTGCTAGGAGTCCCGTTCAGAGACAAGGAAAGGCAAGACCGAATGGCCTACCAGACCCTGATCGTCGAGATCGAGGATTACGTTGCCCTGATCCGGCTCAACCGCCCCGACGCCCTGAACGCCCTGAACTCCCAATTGCTGGGGGAACTGGCCGAGGCGCTGAAATCGGCGGAAGAGAATGACAAGGTGCGTTGCATCGTCATCACCGGTTCGGAAAAGGCCTTCGCGGCTGGCGCAGACATCAAGGAAATGTCGGAAAAGAGCTTCGTGGACATGTTCACGAGCGACTTCTTCGGCAAGGAAGCGGATGCCATCAACCGCATCCGCAAACCGATCATCGCGGCAGTCGCGGGCTACGCGCTCGGCGGCGGCTGTGAACTGGCAATGATGTGCGATTTCATCATCTGCGCGGAGAACGCCAAGTTCGGCCAGCCCGAGATCAATCTCGGCGTGATTGCCGGGATCGGCGGCACCCAGCGCCTGACGCGCTTCGTGGGCAAGTCCAAAGCGATGGACATGCACCTCACGGGCCGCTTCATGGATGCGAGCGAGGCCGAACGGTCGGGGCTCGTCAGCCGCGTCGTTCCGAACGCCAAGCTGATCCCCGAGACGATGGCCGCGGCGCAGAAGATCGCCGAGAAGTCGATGCTCGCGACCCGCGCGGCGAAAGAAGCGGTCAACCGCTCCTACGAGACGACGATGAACGAGGGCATCCTGTTCGAGCGTCGTCTGTTCCACGGGCTGTTTGCGACCGACGACCAGAAAGAGGGCATGGCCGCCTTCCTCGAAAAGCGCGAGCCGCAATTCCGCGACAAGTGAGCCCCTTAGGGCCACCAACGCGACAGCAGATGGCGGGGCTTCGGCCCCGCTTTTCATTATTCCCTTTCCCTTTCACGCATTTTGGCTTATGAGGCCGCCTCACATGCGCGTGGAGCCCGCTTAGGCTAGAATCATCTAGGTTCGCTGGAGCCCGGGGTCTGTCGTGCGATTGAAAGATTTGAACAGACCCGGAAAGTGGGAAGATACACATGGCTAACACGCCCCAGTCCAAGAAACGCGCCCGTCAGAACGAGCGCCGCCAAGACGTCAACAAAGCACGTCGTTCGCGCATCCGTACCTTCATCCGCAAAGTCGAAGAAGCAATCGCTTCGGGCGACTACGAAGCGGCGACCAACGCCCTGCGCGCTGCCCAGCCCGAACTGGCTCGTGGCGTCACCAAAGGCGTTCTGCACAAGAATACCGCATCGCGCAAAGTCTCGCGCCTCGCTTCGCGCGTGAAGGCTCTCAACGCCTGATCTGCGTCCTGAGCCCATCCGGCTCGGGAATACGCTGGATTCCTTACGAAAAACGCGTCCGCCTATCTGGTGGGCGCGTTTTTTTCTGAACAATCAATGCGTTGACACGAAACTGTTGCAGTTTTGCGCAGCCCTCTAAGATTCGTTTCGGGGAATCTCACGTCAAGCGCAAAGGTCGGTTGCCTGCTGGCTCAACCCCTTGCTAGCTTCTACCTGCGATTCACGTCGCCTTGGGGGACATGACGCATTTATCTGGCCGTCGAGGGCAAATAAGTCTGCCACGACAAATGAAAACGCCTGGCGGCGACCAGCGAAATGCGATTCCGATTCTCGAGGGGGTATAACCCCTCACTTTCGGCAAATCTGCCTGAAACCGGGTGTCAATCCCGGCGGGTAGGTCGTGTCTGTTTGTGATTGAAACCGGCCTGTCAGCCGGACTTTCCGCAATGCCAAGGGACAAAGACGCACCTGATTTGTGTTTGGCGATGGGCGGAAAAATGACGGACGACACTTGGGGGCAGGTTTGCAATGAGCTTCAAAAAGCGGTTGGGCAGAACAACTACACGACCTGGATCGCTCCGCTCGAGCTGATCGACCTCGAGGACGGCATCGCCTCGTTTCAAGCACCGACGAAATTCATGTGCGACTGGGTTTCGCGCAACTTCGCGGAACCGATCCTGAGCGAACTGCGCCGGGCCGGTGTCTCCGCCGAGCGCGTCAATATCTCGGTCCCGTCGCGCCGCCCCATGAACGGCTCTGCGAATGGCGCCACGCGCCCGACCGTTCCGGCCCCTGCCCCGGCCGCTCCTGTCGCCAAACCGCGCAAGACCCCGCGCCCCGACGAGCCGCTTCCCGGCGCGCCGCTGGATTCGCGCTTCACCTTCGACAGCTTCGTCGTCGGCAAACCGAACGAGCTGGCCCATGCCGCCGCCAAGCGCGTCGCCGAAGGCGGCCCCGTCACCTTCAACCCGCTGTTCCTCTATGGCGGCGTCGGCCTTGGTAAGACGCACCTCATGCACGCCATCGCGCATGACCTGCAGCATCAGCGCCCCGATCTGCGCGTGCTCTACCTCTCGGCCGAGCAGTTCATGTATCGCTTCGTGCAGGCGCTGCGCGAAAAGCAGATCATGGACTTTAAAGAGATGTTCCGCTCGATCGACGTCCTCATGGTCGATGACGTGCAGTTCATCGCCGGCAAGGATTCCACGCAGGAAGAGTTCTTCCACACGTTCAACGCGCTGGTCGATCAGGGCAAACAGATCGTCATCTCGGCGGATCGTGCGCCCGGCGAGATCAAGGATCTCGAAGAGCGCATCAAGTCGCGCCTGTCCTGCGGCCTCGTCGTCGACCTGCACCCGACCGATTACGAACTGCGCCTTGGTATTCTGCAGACCAAGACCGAAGCCTATAAGAGCGAGTATCCCGATCTGAAGATCGCCCCCGGCGTTCTGGAATTCGTGGCGCACCGGATCACGTCGAACGTGCGTATCCTCGAAGGCGCGTTGACCCGTCTCTTCGCCTATGGCTCGCTGATCGGGCGCGAAATCACGATGGATCTGGCGCAGGAATGCCTCAAGGACCAGCTGCGCCAATCCGAGCGCAAGGTCACCGTCGAGGAAATCCAGCGCAAGGTGGCGGAACATTACAACGTCCGCCTCTCGGATCTCGTGGGCCCCAAACGCCTGCGTGCCATCGCACGGCCGCGTCAGGTCGCGATGTTCCTCGCGAAATCGCTGACCACCCGTTCGCTTCCCGATATCGGGCGCCGCTTCGGTGGGCGCGATCACACCACGATCATGCATGGCATCCGCAAGATCGAAGAGCTGCGCGGCACGGATTCGCAGCTCGCCGAAGATATCGAGTTGCTCCGCCGCCTCCTTGAAAGCTGATCTGGCCCGCCGGGCTTGACGCTCCGGGCAAAGCGGCCGAAGGTCTGCGAAAACCGTTGTGCCGGCGGCGCGAGGTGCTACCTTGCCAGCCCCGGAAAGTCGTGAGGGATCGACATGAAATTCAGCATCGAACGCGCCGCTCTGCTCAAGGCCGTCTCGCAAGCGCAATCCGTTGTGGAACGCCGCAACACGATCCCGATCCTTGCAAACGTCCTGATCGAAGCCGAAGGCGACACCGTCCAGTTCCGCGCGACCGACCTCGACATCGAGGTGGTCGACAAGGCGCCCGCGCAGGTCGAACAGGCCGGGGCCACGACCGTCTCGGCGGTCATGCTGCATGAAATCGTGCGCAAATTGCCCGACGGCGCGCTGGTCTCGATCTCGGACGATCCGACCGCCGGGCGTCTGAACGTGCAGGCCGGCCGGTCGAGCTTCAACCTCGCCACGCTGCCGAAGGAAGACTTCCCGGTGATGGCCTCCTCGGAATACACCGCGAATTTCACGGCCAAGGCCGGGGTGCTCAAGCGCCTGTTCGACAAGTCGAAATTCGCGATCTCGACCGAAGAGACCCGCTATTATCTCAACGGCGTCTATATGCATATCGCGACCGGCGAAGACGGTCAGGTCCTGCGCTGCGTCGCGACCGACGGTCACCGTCTGGCGCGTATCGATTCCGGCCTGCCGGACGGCGCCTCGGGCATGCCCGGCGTGATCGTACCGCGCAAAACGGTGAACGAGCTGCGCAAGCTGCTGGAAGATGACGATCAGGAAATCGCGGTCTCCGTGTCGGAAACCAAGGTCCGTTTCGCGACCCCGGTGATCACGCTGACCTCGAAGGTCATCGACGGCACCTTCCCCGATTACACCCGCGTCATCCCGACCGGAAACACTCGCCAGCTCGAAGTCGACGCGTCCGAATTCGCGAAAGCGGTGGACCGTGTGGCGACCGTCTCGTCCGAGCGTTCGCGCGCGGTGAAGCTCGCGCTCGACGCCGACAAGCTGGTGCTGTCGGTCAACGCGCCCGATGCCGGTGCCGCGGAAGAAGAGCTGGTCGTGGCCTATGCCGACGAGCCGCTGGAGATCGGTTTCAACGCGAAATACCTGCTCGAAATCGCGAGCCAGGTCGATCGCGAGAATGCCGTCTTCCTGTTCAACTCCTCGGGCGATCCGACCCTGATGCGCGAAGGTGGCGACACCTCGGCGGTCTATGTGGTCATGCCGATGCGCGTGTGACGCCTGACGGACGCCTCCGGCGGGGATATTTTTACCAACACGAAGAGGCGCGATGCTGCGTGAGCTGAAGATATTGCAGTTCCGCTCGCATCGCCGTGCCGAGATTCCGCTCGATGGGCGGCCCGTGGCGATCTACGGGCCGAACGGCGCGGGCAAGACGAATATCCTCGAGGCGGTCTCGCTGCTCTCGCCCGGGCGCGGGCTGCGCCGCGCGCAGGCCGATGAGTTGATGCGCCGCGCCGAAGCTGTGGGCTGGAAGCTGCGCGCCGTCACCGACACCCATGAGATCGAGACCTCCGCCCTGCCCGGAGAGTCGCGCCGGGTCGAAATCGACGGTAAGGCCGCGCCGCAGGTGGCACTGGCGCAGATCCTGCGCGTGCTGTGGCTGGTGCCCTCGATGGACCGGCTCTGGATCGAAGGCGCGGAAGGGCGCAGGCGGTTTCTCGATCGGATGGTGATGAGCTTCACCCCCGCCCATGCCGAGGTGACGCTGGCCTATGAAAAGGCGATGCGCGAACGTAACCGACTGCTGAAAGACATGGTCCGCGACCCGAACTGGTATCACGCTCTGGAGGCGCAGATGGCCGAAGCCGGTGCTGCGATCCGGGCGAACCGAGCCGAGGCCCTGACGCGGATCATGCAGGCGCAGGCGGATGCGGCGACGGCGTTTCCCGCGGCGCATCTGGTCCTCGAGAATGAGGGCCCCGAGGATCTGGCTACCGCGCTCGACGCCAACCGCCCCCGCGACATGGCGGCAGGGCGCACGCTGGAGGGGCCGCACCGGGCCGACCTGCTGGCCACTTACGTCGAGAAGGACGCGCCTGCCGCGCAATGCTCTACCGGCGAGCAGAAGGCGCTGCTGATCTCGCTGATCCTCGCCAATGCGCGGGCGCTTGCGGGCGAGGATGTGGTGCTTCTGCTCGACGAGGTCGCTGCCCATCTGGACTCCGGCCGGCGCGCGGCGCTTTATGACGAAATCTGTGCGATGGGCGCGCAGGTGATGATGACCGGGACCGGCGCGGAACTTTTCGAGGCGCTCGGCCCCCGCGGTCAATATCTGGAAGTGATCGAGGGGCCGCAGGGCTCCGAAGTGAGGGAGGCAACGCCATGAGCTATCCGCAGCAACGCGTGACGCTGATCACGCTGGGCGTGGCCGATCTCGACCAATCCAAGGCCTTCTATGCCGCCCTCGGCTGGGAACCCCATTCTGCGCAGAAAGACGTCGCCTTCTACCAGTTGCACGGGATGGCTCTGGGTCTGTTCTCGCTGCCTGCGCTGGCCGCCGATCAGGGCCGGCCCCGCGCAAGGCTGGGGACCGGAGCGATGACGCTGGCGCAGAATTTCGACAGCCCCGAGGAGGTGGATGCCGCCTTCGCCGCCGCGCTCAAAGCGGGCGCCACCGAATTGAAAGCCCCGGAAAAGACCTTCTGGGGCGGCTATTCGGGCTATTACGCCGATCCCGACCACCATGTGTGGGAACTCGCCCATAACCCCTTCTGGCCGCTGGCCGACGACGGAAGCCTGACCCTCCCATGACCCTTACACTGTCGCAGATCGCGCTCTATTCCGGCGCGCTGTTCGTTCTCTTCCTCACCCCCGGGCCGGTCTGGCTCGCCCTTCTCGCCCGCGCCATGTCGGGCGGGTTTGCCGCCGCCTGGCCGCTCGCATTCGGGGTCACCGTTGGCGATATGATCTGGCCCGCGCTCGCCATCCTCGGCGTGTCGTGGCTGGTCGGCGAATTCAGCTGGTTCCTCGAAGCCCTGCGCTGGGTTGCGGTCGCGATGTTCGTCGGAATGGGCGCGTTACTGATCCGCCATGCCGACCATCAGATCAGCTCCGACAGCCGCCTGACGCGCCCCGGCATGTGGGCGGGCTTCGTCGCCGGGCTCATCGTGATCATCGGCAATCCCAAGGCGATACTGTTCTACATGGGCATCCTGCCGGGCTTCTTCCCGATCGCCACGATGACATGGGTCGACATCGCCACGGTCAGCCTGATTTCTGCCATCGTGCCGCTGACCGGCAACCTGATCCTCGCCGCCTTCGTCGACCGCATCCGCAACTTCGTGCAAAGCCGCGGCAAGCTCGCAAAGCTGAACCGGATCGCGGGCGGGCTGATGATCCTTGTAGGCCTTCTTATCGCCGTGACGTGACCCCCTAAATCTTGTGTCTGACACGTGACATTCCTCTGCCCAGCCGATATAAAACCGGCAACAGATAAAGGACGGGCAGGCATGACCGACGACACCCCGAAGAAGAACGCATACGGCGCCGATTCTATCAAGGTTCTCAAAGGCTTGGAAGCCGTGAGAAAACGGCCCGGCATGTATATCGGCGATACCGATGACGGCTCGGGCCTGCACCACATGGTCTATGAGGTCGTCGATAACGGGATCGACGAGGCTCTCGCGGGTCACGCCGACTACGTCGCCGTGAAAATTCACGCGGATTCTTCGGTCTCCGTGCGCGATAACGGGCGCGGGATTCCGGTCGATATCCACGCCGAGGAAGGCGTCTCCGCGGCCGAGGTCATCATGACCCAGCTGCACGCCGGCGGGAAGTTCAACAACACCGACGATGACGGCAACGCCTATAAGGTGTCGGGCGGTCTGCACGGTGTGGGCGTCTCGGTGGTGAACGCGCTCTCGGACTGGTTGGAACTGACGGTCTGGCGTGACGGCAAGATCCACAAGGCGCGCTTCGAGCATGGCGAATGCGTCGAGCATGTGCATGTCGTGGGTGAGGCCCCGAACGAGAGCGGCACCGAGGTGCGCTTCCTCGCGTCGAGCAAGGAAGACGACCCCGAAGAAGGCACCTTCTCGAACCGTGAGTTCGTCTTCGCCACGCTGGAAAAGCGCCTGCGCGAACTGGCCTTCCTGAACTCCGGCGTCCGCATCATCATCGAAGACGAGCGTCCTGCCGAGCCGATCAAGACCGAACTGCACTACGAAGGCGGCGTTCGGGAATTTGTGAAATATCTGGATCGCTCGAAAAACGCCGTGATGGAGGACCCGATCTACATGGTCGGCGAGGTCCGCGGCATCGGCGTCGAATGCGCGATGTGGTGGAACGACAGCTACCACGAGACCGTTCTGCCCTTCACCAACAACATTCCGCAGCGCGACGGCGGCACCCATATGGCGGGCCTGCGCGGCGCGTTGACCCGTACGATCACGAAATACGCGCAGGAGAGCGGGATCGCCAAGCGCGAGAAGGTCGACTTCACCGGTGACGACGCGCGCGAAGGCCTGACCTGCGTGCTCTCGGTTAAAGTGCCCGATCCGAAATTCTCCAGCCAGACCAAGGACAAGCTGGTCTCCTCCGAGGTCCGCCCGGCGGTCGAGAACCTGGTGAACGAGAAGCTCGCCGAATGGTTCGAGGAAAACCCGAACGAGGCCAAGCAGATCGTCGGCAAGATCATCGAGGCCGCACTGGCGCGTGAGGCTGCCCGCAAGGCGCGCGAACTGACGCGGCGCAAGACGGTGATGGATGTGGCCTCCCTGCCCGGCAAGCTCGCCGACTGTCAGGAAAAAGATCCGTCGCTGTCGGAAGTCTTCCTCGTCGAGGGTGACTCCGCAGGCGGCTCGGCCAAGCAGGGCCGCGAACGTAAGAACCAGGCGGTGCTGCCGCTGCGCGGCAAGATCCTCAACGTCGAGCGCGCGCGCTTCGACCGGATGCTCAGCTCGGATCAGATCGGCACGCTGATCACCGCACTCGGCACCGGCATCGGCCGCGACGAGTTCAACATCGACAAGCTGCGCTACCACAAGATCGTCATCATGACCGATGCGGATGTCGACGGTGCGCACATCCGGACGCTGCTGCTGACCTTCTTCTTCCGCCAGATGCCCGAGATCATCGAGCACGGCTATCTCTACATCGCGCAGCCGCCGCTCTACAAAGTCGCGCGCGGCAAGTCCGAGGTCTATCTGAAGGACCAGACCGCGCTGGAGGATTACCTGATCGACATGGGCGTCGAGGGGGCCATTCTGCGGCTCAACACCGGCGAAGAAATCAGCGGTCAGGATCTCAAGCGCGTCGTCGAAGAGGCGCGCCTGATCAAGCGCATCCTCGCGACCTTCCCGACCCATTATCCGCATCACATCCTCGAACAGGCGGCGATCGCGGGCGCGATGGTGCCGGGCAAGATCGACGGCGATGCGCAGGGCGTCGCGAACTCGGTGGCCGAACGTCTCGACCTCGTCGCGCTGGAATACGAGCGCGGCTGGCAGGGCCGTCCGACGCAGGATCACGGCATCCGCCTCGCCCGCGTTCTGCGCGGCGTGGAAGAGGTCCGCACGCTCGACGGCGCGGTGCTGCGCTCGGGCGAGGCCCGCCGTCTCGGCAGCCAGACTGAACAGCTGCAGGAAGTCTATGACCGCCCGGCGAAGCTGGTGCGCAAAGAGCGCGAAATCCTCATCCACGGCCCGCTCGAGTTGCTCGACGCGATCCTGAACGAGGGCGAAAAGGGCCTGAGCCTGCAGCGCTACAAGGGTCTGGGCGAGATGAACCCCGAGCAGCTTTGGGAAACCACGCTCGATCCGTCCGCGCGCACGCTCCTGCAGGTCCGCATCGAAGACGTGGCCGAGGCCGAGGACATCTTTTCGAAGCTGATGGGCGACGTCGTCGAACCGCGCCGCGAGTTCATCCAGCAAAACGCCCTGACGGTGGAAAACCTCGATTTCTGAGGCTCTGTAGGTTCGCGCAAAGCTTTGCATTCCACGCAAAGGTTTGCGCGATTTGCGCATAAGTTTGCGTAGCCGGAAAATTGCTATGAATCGTCAATCGGATTTTTTTCGATTTTTTCCGTTGGCGGTCAGGAAGTTTTTTCCGCCCCGCATAGCCCAAAGCTCACGCGGCAGAGCTCCCGTCGATTCCGGTCGTTCGTCAGGCGCGATACGGACGCCGCGACCTTGTGTTGCCCGGAAGTTTGACGCTATCGGCCGAGGCTGTGTGGAAACCCGTCGACGAGGGCTTTCTGATGCAAGTTTTCCGCACGGCTCGTTTTTCGCGGCCTTCGACCATTCCTTCGCGCGCATCGCGGCCTGGTGAGCCCTTGCTGGGCAGAGCATGACGACTGAGCCCGGGGCGGCTGCCCGATCAGGCCGGAATGGCCTGCATCAGGCGCCGGAGGCCAATCAGCGCGATCACTCGCTTGATATTATAGGCCAAAACATTGAGCGCCATTTCGGTGCTGACATTCTTCAGCCTCCGCGTCAGGAAATGGGTGTGCCCCATCCAAGCCTTGATCGTGCCGAACGGGTGTTCGACCGTGCAGCGGCGCAGGGTCATCGGGTCCGCGTCCCCGCTCAGCCTTTCGCGCATCGCATCGACCAGATGCTCATGCTCCCATCGCGTGATCCGGCGTTCCTTACCACTGGTGCAGCGGTGCCGGACCGGACAATGCTGACAGGCATTGGTCCAGTAGCGACCGACCTGCAGCCCGTCTTCCTCGCGCGTGTAGCGGTAGGTCAACTCTTCACCCGCGGGGCAGGTATAGACATCGCGTGCCGGGTCATAGGCAAAATCGGCCTTCACATACATACCTTTGGCCCGGTTGCCCGAGGTTTCCGGGCGCGACACGGTCGTGGTGATCCCCGCTTGATGGCAAGCCAGGATTTGAGCCCCACTGAAATATCCCTTGTCGGCGACGGCGTGCAGGTCGTCGCGCCGCAGGGCTTCCTTGGCGGCGGTCGCCATTGGGCTGAGCTGGTCTCGATCGAAACCTTGATTGGTAACGTCGTGCACCACGACCAGATGCGTCTCGGTATCGACCGCTGTCTGCACATTGTAGCCGACCATGCCGCTGTGCCGGGCGCTGGTCGACATGGCGCGGGCATCGGGATCGGTCAGCGATATCTGCCCGTCGGGCGCATCGGCCAAAGCCTTCTCCATTGACTTCAGCCGCGCGATCTCCTGCCGGATGCGGCCATAGCGACGGGCGAGATGGGCAACCTTTTCGGCCCGGGCCTTACCCTCCTCCTGACGGTCTATGCGCACCATCTCATCGATGTAGCGCTCAACATCGCGCTCGAGATGTGCCAGACGGCTGGCGATCTTGTTCTTCGTGAAGTTGTGGTCGCGGTTATTCACTGCCTTGAACTTGCTGCCGTCGATGGCAACGCAATCCCCCTTCAGCACGCCAATCCGGCGGCATAGTTCCACAAACTGTGCGCAGGTCCTGCGGATGGCCGGGCCATTGTCCCGCCGGAAGTCGGAGATGGTCTTGTGGTCGGGCACCAGGCGACCGGTTAGCCACATCAGCTCGACATTGCGACCGGCTTCGCGTTCCAGGCGGCGGCTGGACGGGATCCGGTTCAGGTAGCCATAGATGAAGAGCTTCAGGAGGACGGATGGATGGTAGCCCGGGCGACCGGTTCGAGCAGGCACACAGCGTCCGAACCCGAGCGCGAGAAGATCGAGCTCATCGACGAAGAGGTCGACGACACGGACCAGATGATCCTCCCCAATCCAATCTTCGAGACGCTCGGGGAAAAGCGTGGCTTGCTCCCGGTCGATGCCATCAATGAAACCCGCCATCCGTGCCTCCCGCTGCCTTGCGGAAATATACCATGGACTTCAGTTTCCACACAGCCTCGGCCCAGAGCCGACATTCGCCGCTGGGCGCGGGAATGGCAGCTCTTGGTTTAACTCGCGTCGATCAGTTCGGCATATTCGCCGCGCAATTGAAGCTTCACCGTCACGGGGCTTCCATCGCGGTTACGCCAGAACCAGCCGTGTTGGCCGTCGAAATCTGCGAGGATGCTCCCCTCTGATCCTGTCGAGCCACGTGCTTTCTCGTAGGTTGCCGACTCGCCCGAACCATGCCCGTGCATGTCGAAGTTCACGCGGCCACCTTCGACGATCATCCGGTATTGCGCGGCCTGCCCCTTGGTCATCAGCAGCTTCCACTCGGCCGACTGCCCGGGCTCCAGAGTGAAACTGATTTCGTCGCGCCATGGTTCGGCCTCTTCTGCATAAGCCGCGCTCACGAAAAGGCCGAGAATACTGTCGATTAGGCTCGACTGGTCCTCGACGGCCGGGACCATGATGCGGTCCGCTTCGGCTTCCTCAGCCAACTGGGTCTTGATCTCTCCCATCTCGGTCAGTCCCAGCAAACGTCCTGCACGGGTCGGATCGATCCCATATTCTGCCGGCAGGACGACGGTCACCAGAATGACCACGGCGGAGATGCCCGCGATGAGAGTCGATTTGAGGAGCTGGGCCGAGCTCGGCAGTTCTTCGAGGGAAGGTCGATTTGAATTGAACATGTCAGGTCTCCTTTCAGGCGACGAAATAGCCGGTGATCTGGTAGCCCATGAGCACGAAGCCCAGGGTCATCATCGCGACGTTTGCGGTGTAGGCTTGGCGCAGGAAGGCGGGGCTGCGACGCCAGTAGCCCATGACGATAAGGATCATGGCGAGCGCCATGATTTGGCCGATCTCGACACCGACGTTGAAGGCGAGCAGGTTGGGCAAAAGCCCGTCTTGCGCGATATCGTAATCGAGAATCTTCGTGGCGAGCCCGGTGCCGTGGAAGAAGCCGAAGATCAGCGTGGCGAGCTTGGTATTCGGCTGGAAACCGAACCAGCGCTGATAGGCGCCGAGATTGTCGAGCGCCTTGTAGACCACCGAGAGCCCGATGATTGCATCGACGACATAGGCATTCACGCCCCAGCCGAACCAGACGCCCAACAACATCGTTGTCGAGTGCCCCAAGGCGAAAAGGCTCACATAAAGCCCGACATCCTTCATTCGATAGAGGAAGAACACGACGCCGAGCAGGAAGAGGATATGGTCATATCCGGTCACCATGTGTTTGGCGCCCAGATACATGAAGGGGATCAGGTTCACGCCCCAGATTTCCTGGATATAGCCCGCGTCGCCTTCGGTGACGTTATGGGCCGAGGCAGCGCTCGCCCAGAGGCTCAGAGCCAAGAGGGCCGTAAGGATGGCGGTCGCGCGCCCTATGCGCATGCGTCCGTCATCCGCAAAAGCGGAAGTCATTTCAGTCTCCTTGGATTGTCCGCGTTGTCAGTGAGGGATGGTCCGCGAGGGACCGGCCTCACGCCCGCGGCGGACGATCCAGTCTGAAGACCGGTGGCGACCAATGAGACCGCGCAATCCCGCGCCAGGTCGCAAGGCGCGTGTGCTCTAATTGGCTGGAAGGACCACTCGGCAGAACGGCGTGACCGTGATCATGGTCAGTGCCCTCATGGTCATGTCCATGCAGAGCCCATGCGAGATCTTCTTCGAGCCCGTGCGAGTGGCCGTGCTCTGCGATCATTTGCGCGTGATCTTGCAAGGTCTCGACGAGACGGGGGATGTGAGAGGCGCTCGGCATCACCGTCCAGAGGACGAGGGAAAGGCAAGCAGCCACGGCCGCAAGCCGTGCCGCGATGCGCGCTCCTCTTTCCTTCCAGCTCATCTTCGACGCTGCCTCACTCTGCCCATGCATCTTATGCGATGTCTTGCACTATCCTCCCGGGGAGGTTAGCCCATTGCTATGACAGAACCGCACCTCCACGCAAGTCATTCGAAAGTCGCAACCCGGCTGAAACGCGCCGAAGGGCACTTGCACTCGGTCATCAGCATGATCGAAGACGGGCGGTCTTGCCTTGAGCTTGCCCAGCAATTGCAGGCTGTAGAGCGTGCAATCCGGAGCGCCAAGCAGGCTCTGATCCATGATCATCTGGATCACTGTCTCGACGCAGAGGACGAAGCAGAGCGGGCGGAACGCAAGGCCATTTCCCGATATCTATGAGTGCCCCATGCTCTCCATCCTCGCTGACAGAACCTATCGCCACCTCTTCGCCGCGCAGATCGTAGCGCTTCTGGGCACCGGGCTCGCCACGGTGGCGCTCGGACTGCTGGCCTTCGATCTCGCGGGGGACAATGCGGGGATGGTGCTGGGCACGGTCTTCACGATCAAGATGGTCGCCTATGTCGGGATCGCGCCGGTCGCGGGAGCGTTCGCCGACAGGGTGAACCGGCGGGCGTTGCTGGTCACGCTCGACCTTGTCCGCGCATGCGCGGCGCTGGCGCTGCCCTTCGTGACTGAAGTCTGGCAAGTCTATGCACTGATCTTTGTGCTGCAATCGGCTTCGGCCGCCTTCACCCCGACATTTCAGGCGACGCTGCCGGATGTGCTGCGGGAGGAAGAGCGCTATACTCGCGCGCTGTCTCTTTCCCGACTGGCTTACGACCTCGAGAATATCGTCAGCCCCACTCTCGCCGGGCTCCTCCTCGCGGTGATGAGCTATAACAGCCTGTTTCTCGGCACGGTCGCGGGGTTCGTAGGCTCGGCGCTGCTGGTCGTGTCGGTGATCCTTCCGAGCCCGCAGGCCGCGACCCGGCGCGGCATCTACGATCGGACCACGCGCGGCATCCGGATCTACCTTGCAACGCCCCGGCTGCGTGGGCTTCTCGCGGTGAACCTCGCGGCTGCGGCGGCGGGCGCGATGGTTCTGGTGAACTCGGTCGTGCTGGTGCGGGGTGGCCTCAACCTCTCGGAAAGCGATCTGGCGTGGACGATGTTCGCCTTTGGGGCGGGGTCGATGCTGGCGGCTCTCGGCTTGCCGCGCCTCCTTGATCGTGTGGCGGATCGCCCTGTGATGCTGTCCGGCGCCGGTGTGATGATCGGCGCTCTCGTCGGCCTTGCCTTGGCCATCTGGGCCATCGGGCTGAGCTGGCCCTTGCTGCTCGCTGCATGGCTGGCGACGGGCGTCGGATATTCCGCGGTGCTGACGCCGTCAGGCCGACTGCTGAAACGCTCGTCCCATTCCGAAGACCGTCCCGCGCTCTTCGCCGCGCAGTTCGCGTTGAGCCATGCCTGCTGGCTGGTGGCCTACCCGCTGTCGGGCTGGCTGATGACGGAGTTCGGCGCGGTCCCGGCACTGCTCGGGCTGGCGGGGCTGGCAGCGCTCGGGCTAATCGTGGCGCTGCGAGTCTGGCCTTCCGGCGATCCGGTCACGCTGGAACATCGCCACGACAATCTTTCGCCTGATCATCCGCATCTTCAGGGCCATCGCACGCACCGCCATCCGCTGGTGATCGACGACCTGCACCCGCATTGGGGCACCCGGTTCTGAGGCTCAGGCGGCCTCGAGCGGCAGTCGCACGCGGGCGCGCAAGCCGCCCTCGACGCGGTTCTCCAAGGTGACATCGCCGCCATGAGCGCGCAGGATCGCCCGCGCGATCGACAGACCCAACCCTGTGCCGCCGGTCTCGCGTGAGCGCGACGCCTCGAGCCGCGTGAACGGGTCGAAAACGCGCTCGAGGTCCTCGGGCGGTATTCCGGGACCGTCATCCTCGATAACGATCTCGATGGACTTGCCCATCGGGCGCAGCGTCACCTGCGTCGCACCGCCATAGCGTTGCGCATTCTCGATCAGGTTGCGCAAGGCACGCCGCAGCGGCGTGCGCTTGATCTCGGCGCGCAAGGGCGCGGCCTGTGTCAGCTGCACCTCCGGCCCCTGCGCGGATAGATCGCGCACCAGATCCGTGAGCAGCTCCGACAGGTCCACGCTTTCCAGAGGTTGGTCAGGGGAGACACCGCGTGCATAGGCTAGGGTCGCCTCGACCATCTCCTGCATCTCGTCGAGCGCCACCACCATGCGCTCGCGGGTCTCATCGTCATCCACCATCTCGGCGCGTAGGCGCAGCGCGGTGATCGGCGAGCGCAGATCATGGCCGAGCGCTGCGAGCATTCGAGTCCTGTCCGCGATCATCGCAGACAGCCGCGCCTGCATGCGTTCCAGCGCTTCCGAGAGCGCCTGAACCTCGCGCGGCCCATCCTGCGGCATTGCGGGCGGTGGGGCATCGATTCCGAACCCGTCTGCGGCGGTCGCGAGCTTGCGCAGCGGGTCGGTGATCCGGCGCAGCCCGAACCAGAGCGCCGCGAGGATCAACAGGAGCGACAGGAACGTGGTGCCGAGGATCACGGGCGGAAGCTGGATATCGGGGCGCTGAAACTCGGCGCGGGTGTTCAGCCACTGGCCACCCGGCAGGGCAATCGAAATCCGCAGCTCCTCGGGCGCGATCCCGGCAGCGATCATCCGGTCGCGCAGCCAGGCCAGCGCCGCCGGGGGATCGGAACGACGCACACCATGGGGCGAGAGCGCCACTTCCTCGACTTGCAGTTTTCGATCGGCTCCCAGAAGTCGCGTCAACTGTTCAGTGAGCACCGGCGCATTGCCGCGCGTGGCAAGCGGCGCGGGATCGGTGCTGAAGCGCACCAGCCGCGAATTGGCCGCCGCGAGAATGCCCGCGCGGTTTTCCTCTTGCGCGGCCTCGATGGCGTCCAGCACCACCGCGCTGCGTTCGAGAATCTCGGCCTGCTGCGCCGCTCGCACCGCCGCGCCCCGCTCGTCGGCGAAAAGCCAGAGGCTGAGCACCTGCGCCGCGACGAAGGCCGCGATCACGAGCAGCGCAAGCTGACCGGTCAAAGATTGCGGACGGGGCGCTCTCATGTCACCTCGCGCACGTCGGCAGCAAGGCTGTAGCCCCCGGCGCGGATCGTCTGGATGATCTGCGGATGGGCCGGGTCAGCCTCGATCTTGCGCCGCAGCCGGCTCACCTGATTGTCGATGGTGCGATCAAAGACATCTGCCGTGCGCCCGCTCGTGATGTCGAGCAACTGATCACGCGAAAGCACGTAGCGGGGCCGTTCGAGAAAGGCGGTGAGCAACTTGAACTCGGCTGTCGTGAGCGAAACCGGATCGCCCCCCGCGCTATGCGTCAGCGCGCGCGTATCGGTATCGAGCACCCAGCCCGCGAATTCCAGCTTGCGCCCGCCAAGGCTTCCCGCCATCGGCTGGGCGCGCTCGGAACGGCGCAGGATCGCCTTTACTCGGGCCAGCAACTCGCGCGGATTGAAGGGCTTGGGCAGGTAGTCATCGGCCCCAATCTCGAGCCCGATGATGCGGTCGGTCTCTTCGCTGAGCGCGCTGAGCATCAGGATCGGCGGACCACCCGCTGCCGAGAGCCTGCGCGCGGCCGACAGCCCGTCCTCGCCCGGCATCATCACGTCGAGGATTACGAGGTCGAAGCGCCCGGTCTTCAGCGCCGCATCCATCTCGGTCACGTCGCGCGCGGCTTGCGCGCGCATCCCGTTGCGTTCGAGATAGCGCGTGACGGCATCGCGGATCTCACGGTGATCGTCGACGACGAGGATATGGGGTTGCTCGCTCATGGCCCCGTCATAGCGCGATTTTGGACGCTGAGGTAAGGATTTGCGTCACGCTTCGTCGCAGGCGGCAGGTTTTGCGACAAACGGATACAAATCTCCCCCCGAACTGGCACACCCCTGCGACAGAGCTGCCCCATCTTGGCCTCATCGAAACGCGAAACCGAAGAGGCAAGACGATGAAACGCAAGACGATCCTGACCCTTGGTGCTGCCGCCACCGCCGCCGTGATCGGCGCCCTGTCCATCCCCGCCATCGCAGGGGGGTTCGGCCCGAACGGCAACTGGGGCCCTCAGCAGATGATGCGCATGATGCATGACAAAGGCGGTCCTGCGATGATGCAGCGCGCATCGTTCGGAAGCCACGGCCCGATGGGCGGCAATCCGATGACCGATAGCGCGCTCTACAAGTCCTTCGACACCGATGCCGACGGCGCGGTAAGCCCCGAGGAAGCCAAGGCAGGCATCGCCGGACTGCAGGCCAAGCATGACGCGGATGGCAATGGCACGCTGTCGCAGCCCGAGTTCGAGGCCCTCTTCGCCGAGGCGACCCGCGGCTTTGCCGAGCGCCCCTTCGCCATGCTCGACGCCGACAAGGACGGACAGCTCTCGGCCGAGGAACTGACCTTCCCGGTGCAGATGATGACCCGGATGCAGGCGATGCAGGCGCCCACCGCCGCGCCGACAGCCCCTGAGACCGCGCAATAAACACCCTGAGAGCGGGCCGGATTGGCCCGCTCCACGGCTCAGAGAGGATGTGAAAGATGACAGTCAAAGGCTATTCCGTCACCCAGATCGCGCTCCACTGGGGCGTGGCCGCGCTGATCGCGGGACAATATATCTTCAAGGACTCCATCGCAGGTGCCTGGAGCAAAATCCGCCAAGGCATCAGCTATGACTTCGATCCGCTGATCCTCGCGCATGTCGTGGGTGGCGGGCTGATCCTCGCGCTGGTTGTCTGGCGTTTCGCGTTGCGGCTCAAGCGTGGCGCACCGCCCCCGCCCGAAAACGAACCCGGCCCGCTCAAGACCCTGTCGCATCTCGCACATTGGGCGTTCTACGCCTTGATCGCGGCAATGTCGGTCACCGGTCTTGCCGCTTGGTTCGGCGATATCGTCGTGGCCGCGCAGATCCATAACGTGCTCAAGGTCGCGCTGCTCGCGCTGATCGTCCTGCATGTGCTTGCGGTGCCGTTCCACCGCCTCGTTCTCAAGAACAACGTGATGGCGCGGATGATCCGTCCCGCACTCTGATCCCGACGACGCCCGTGCCCTCCACGCAGCGCTGTGGCGCGGGCCAATCGCCCCTGAAAAACAAAGGACACTTCCCATGAAACTCCCGCTTCTCACCGCGACTTTCCTTCTTGCTGCAAGTGCAGCCCTCGCCCAGACCACGCCCGGCGATCAGTTCATGCAAGCCTGGGATCTCGACGGCAACGGCACCGCCACGCTCACCGAACTGCAAGAGATGCGCGGCAACGTCTTCAGCAGCTTCGACGCCAATGATGATGGCGCTCTCGATGCCGAGGAATATGTGCTTTTCGACGAGGCGCGGGCGGCGGACGTTGCCAATTACCAGAACGCGCAACGCGCTCAGATGCAGAAAGTCGCCGATGGGATGACCCTGGAGAATAGCGATCTGGACGGGGATGGCCGTGTCAGCCGTGACGAGTTTCAGGAGGGCACGAAGGCCTGGTTCGTGAAGCTGGACAAGAACGGTGACGACGGTATCACGCTCTCGGATTTTGGGATGAAGTGAATGCGGAAGACGGGGCGAGCGCCAACACTGACGCACAGGCGCTCCCTCCCGACTTTAGCTCGAACCGGACTTTCGAGGCGAGCGCAGCGAATGTCCGGTTCCCGCCCTTCCGGTCGACTGGCCGTGGAGGCCGCGGCGAGGCGCGAGCACGTGCGCCGGACGGCAGAAAGCTCCTGCGCAGCTGACGCACGCAACCCAAGGGTGTACTCTTGCCAGTTCTCGTGAAAACCGGGAAACTGCTGCGAGGAGCAAGTGCACTTCCATGCTCCCTGTAAAAAGAGTAGAATTCAGAACGGGTAAGGCACTACCAGTAGCGAGTGTGGGTTGAAGTCCGGCCGCGAAAACCTTTGTGCGTAATCCGCGAAATCCTTTGTGCGCAAAGGCTCGTCTAACCCATTGAAATCACAAAGGTGAGGGCGAAACACTACGCACGCGCCTACAGACTCAGTAGGGCAGCGCGTAATGCTTCGCGCTGCCCATAAGTTTCCGCAAAACGCCCATTAGGCTTCGTTTCTGAGGGTTCGGCCTTCAAGGCGGGCACGAGAGATTCTCGCGCCTTTGTTCACTCTTTTTAGCAAGTTTCAGGCCCATTTTCGGTTCCTGAGCAACAGCAGGACTTCACCCAGAATGGGCCGTCTGCTTGGCACTGGCTCGGTCAGAGACTCGATCGGCAGCCTTTGATCGCGGCGCGACGAAAAGCGCGGAGAGCAGCCTCTCGCTGCGTTCGACCCCAATGTCGGCTTTGCGGCTGAACGAGAAATTCCACCACCGCATCAAGGCCCAGACAGTGTTCCCTTTCGCGGAAACCGTGCCGATGCTCCCGTGGGCGTTGATGGCATCGAGCCAGATCGAAATGCGAGAAGTGGATGGCCGGCAAACGATCCCTCAACAGATCGAGCCGATCGCGCTTGATCTCGTCGCCTGATCGGACGCACCTGTACATTCCCGGAGCACGCCGCTGATGCGGTTCAGACTTCCTGAAGCTCCTGATGCTTCTTGTCCCCCCCGCGATCCGGCCAGATCGTGGCGTCGAGAAAGTCGAACAGGAATTGCAGCGCAAGCGTGCCGAAGCCGATCGGCATCAAAGCGTAGGGGATCACCATCGGCGTGCCGAAGCTCGACGACACCCGCTCGCCATAGTCCCATGCCTGATAGGTCATCAGGAAGCCGCGCCACGTCATGATCCCCGCAAACGCCATCCCGGCCAGCGCGATGATCGCCTGCGTGCCCCGTTTGACGAGGGGCCGGGCGTTCTCGACGAAGAAGGTGATCCGGATATGGCTGTCCGTTCGCTGCACGTCAGCCGCCACCATGACGGCGACATAGACGATCAGGAACGTGTTGATCTCGAGCGACCAGGAAGTCGGCGCCGCGAAGATGTATCGCATCATCGCATCGTAACAGATCGTCAGAACCATGAAGACCAGCACCAGCTGACCAAGGAACCGCGTCCCGCGCACGATACGGTTGAAAATCGTCCTCACGGCGCCCTCCCCTTTAGCTCGCCTGACCGGTCGCAAGCGCGATGGCACGCTCGCCGAGATCCTTGCCGACCTCGTCGATCCAGGCCGCGCGGACCTCTTCGGCCGACTTGGTCAGCGCTTGAAGATCTTCCTCCGAGGGCTCGATCACCTCGATCCCCGCCTCCTCCACCATGGGCCAATATTCGTCCTTGTAAATGACGTCATTGGAGTATTTCGCGCCCTCGGCATCGAACCAGTCGGCGGCGGTCTCGAACGCAGCCTTGGTGTCGGCGTCCATCGCCTCCCAACGCTTCGGCGTGACGAACAGACCGATCCCGAAGCCGGTGATCGGCAGCTTGTAGACATGGTGCAGCTGCTCTTGCAGCGAGCGCCCGATGATCGTCGAGATATTGGCCACCGCCGCATCGACCGTGCCGCGCTGCAGCCCGAGATAGAGCTCCGAGGACGGGAGACGCACCGCCGCGCCGCCGAAATTCTCGATGACCTTGGTGCCTTCGAAGCTGACGACGCGGACCTTCTTGCCCTTCACGTCGGCGATCGAGCGGACCGGGGCATCCGCGCTCGACCAGATGTATTCCGGCTGCAGGATGTTGCCCATCATCGAGACCATATAGAGGTCTTCCTTCGCCAGTTGCTCGTTGATGAGGTCGAACAGCGGGCTGCCTTTCTTCAGGCGGTCGGGGTTCTCGTAGAGCTCTTCGACGACGCCGGGCAGACCGGTCACGCCGAGAATCGGCACCGAGCGCGTGATGTAGCTCGTGGTGTGGAACATGAAGTCGATGGTGCCTGCGCGCAGGGCGGGCAATTGCTCGTCGGCCTTCAGCAGCTTCGCGCTGTCGTAGTAGTCGACCGTCACGGCATCGCTTTTGTTCAGCCGCTCGACGAAGCCCGCCGACCCGTAGGACAGCGCCTTGTAGCTCGGCGGCAGGTAGCTCACCCCGGTCAGCGTGGTGTTCGCGAATGCCGGGCTTCCGGCCATCCCCAGAACCGCGCTCCCTCCCATGAGTGCGGCTCCGGTTTTCAGGAAATTGCGTCTTGTCTGCGTCATTTTAAGTTCTCCTCCCTTTGAACTTGCAGAAAACGATCCGGTCACAGCAGGCTCGGAAGCCAGAGGCTGATCCCGGGGAACAGCACGAAGATCATCAGCATGACGAATTGCACCGCGACGAAGGGCACGATGGAGCGGACGATTTCTTCGACGCTGAGCATCGGGCACACTCCGCGCAGCGCGTAGAGGTTCAGCCCCACCGGCGGCGTGACCACCGCGATCTCGAGATTCATCACCAGAATGATGCCGAACCAGAGCGGGTCGTAGCCGAGCGTCTGGATCAGCGGCAGCAGGATCGGCGTGGTCACGACGATCAGCGACACGGCATCGACCAGCATCCCCAGTAGGATCAGCGCCACCATCAGGATCACGAGGATCCCCCAGTTCGGCAGGTTGGTCGAGGTCAGGCTCTCCGCCACGAGCTCGGGCACCCGCACCAGGTTGAGATAGTCGCCAAAGATTTTCGCGCAGCCGATGATCAGAAGGATCGCGCTGGAGACCTTCACCGAGGAGGCCAGGATCAGCCCGAAGCTGCGCCATGTCAGTGCGCGGAACACCAGAGCCGCGATCACGAACGCGCCCAGCGCGCCGAAGGCGGCCGCCTCGGATGGCGTGGCGATGCCGGTATAGATCGAGCCGAGCACGATCGCGACAAGCAGCAGCGCGTGCCAGATGCCTGCGAGCGACCTCAGTTTTTCGCCCATTGCCGGGGCCGGGCCTTCCTCTCGTGGGGCCTGTTCCGGCTTCAGCCGCACACGGATGTAGATGTAGAGCGACAGCGCCGCCGCCAGCGCGATCCCCGGCAGAATGCCCCCGATGAAAAGCGAGCCGACCGAGACGCCAGATACCGCGCCGTAGATGATGAAGGGGACAGAAGGCGGGATCAGCATCGCAAGCGCCCCCGACGAGGCGACCGAGCCTGCCGCGAGACCGCGCGAATAGCCGCGCTCCAGCATCTGCGGCACCGCGATGGAGCCCACTGCCGCGACACCCGCCACGGATACGCCCGACACCGCACCGAAGATCGCCGAAGCGCCCACCGTCGCAATCGCCAGCCCGCCGCGCAGCCATTGCAGCCAAAGAGCTGCCGCGCGGAACAGGTTCTTACCCACCGGCGTCGCGCCCAGCAGGTTGCCCATCAGGATGAACAGCGGCAGCGCGATCAGTTCGAACGCGTTGAGCTGGCCGAAAAACGACGTCGGCGCAAAGAAAAAGGCGAGCGACCCGCGCGCCATCCAAAACCCGAGCAGACCGCTTGCGCCCAGCGCGAGAAAGATCGGCGCGCCGATGCCGATCAGGCCGATCAAGGCAATCACCACGATGACAGGTTCAATCATCCGGTGGGCCTATCCTGTGAAAATCCAAGACGCATATTCTCCTCCCTCTGGTCTCTCCCTGACCATCTGTATTCGCGGCTCCGTCACGGCCCTCCCCGGCCCCGACAACTCCCGCGCCCCAAGCGTGCGGGGCACGCTGCGGGCGCGGACCCGCAATATGTCGCACTTCCCGGACCGGTCACAGGCGATACGGAATGAACAGCGCGAGGCCGGGCATCAGGCACATCGTCACCGCGATGAGCAGCATCAGCAGCACGAAGGGCGTCACCCCCTTGATCACCGTGCCGATCCCGGTCTTCGCGATCGCCTGTATGACGAAGAGATTGAGCCCGACCGGTGGTGTGATCAGCGCGATCTCGATCAACAGGACAAAATAGACGCCGAACCAGATCGGATCGATTCCCAGCCCGATCACGGTCGGCAGGAACACCGGCACCATGATCAGCAGCATCGACATGCTCTCGAGGAACAGCCCGACAAAGAGCAGGATGATCGACACGATCAGCAGGAAGACCCAGCGGTTGTCGCCCGCCAACTCGAACATATGCGCGACCTGCGCGGGGATCTGGTAGAGCGTGATCGCGCGGCCAAAAATTTTCGCGCCGATGACGATCAGGAAGATCACCGAGGTCGTCATCACGGAATCCCGCACCGCTGCGAAAAAGCCCCTCCAGCTCAGCGAGCGTTGCAGAACCGTGATCAGCAGCGCGACCGAGGCCCCGATGCCCGAGGCTTCGGTGGGCGTGAAGGCGCCGGAATAGATGCCGCCCAGCATGATCACCGCGAGGATTGCGGTCGGCATGGCGCGCCGGCTCGCACGTAGGCGCTCGGGCCAGGTGGCTTTCGGTGTGGCGCTGGCGCGCGAGCCGATTGTGGCGGCGAAAACCGCGTAGATGCCGAAGACGAAGATCAGGGCGAGGCCCGGACCGATCCCGGCGAGAAACAGCTTGCCGATGCTCTCCTCGGCGATCACGCCATAGACGATCAGCGGGATCGAGGGCGGGATCAGGATGCCCAACGTGCCTCCGGCGGCCAGAAGGCCGAGGGTGAAGGATTTGCCATAGCCGCGTTTCGTCATCTCGGGGATCGCCACGGTGCCGACGGTCGCGGCGGTGGTGACGGAACTGCCCGAGATCGCCGCGAAGACGCCGCAGGACAGAAGCGCGGAGATGCCCAAGCCGCCGGGCAGATGCCCGACCCAGCT
The DNA here is from genome assembly GCF_002563775.1 of Thioclava sp. ES.031. Lineage (NCBI taxonomy): Bacteria > Pseudomonadati > Pseudomonadota > Alphaproteobacteria > Rhodobacterales > Paracoccaceae > Thioclava > Thioclava sp. ES.031. Next base: position 3,845,670 of record NZ_PDJO01000001.1, read on the forward strand.
TTGCAGCGCCACGAACAGATCGCGCCCGACCCCGCCACGCAGCAGGATGTTGGACATCAGCAAGAAAAGCGGCACCGCGAGCAGAACGAAGTCATTGACCCCGCCGAAGAGGTTCGAGGGGATCAGCGCAAGCGGCAGCCCTTTGAGCACGATCAGCAACGTGCCGAAAGTCGCGAGACCGAAAGCGACGGGCAGACCGGTCAGCAGCAAGGCGATCAGCCCGAGGATAATCAAAACCGGGATCATGCGCCCTGCCCTTCGTCTTCGTGAAATTCTGGATCTTCAGAATGGCTGAATTCGGGTGGTGGCCGCATCCAGAGCCGGGCCGCATCCGCGAAAGCCTGCAGCGCGAGCAGCGCGTAGCCCAGCACGACGGGCGCCTCGACGATCCATTGCGGCATCTGCAGCATGCTCGCCGTGCGCCGCCCCATCTCGACGCTTTCCATCAGCTCGCCCCAGCAAAGCCAGACCGCGAGCACCGAGAAGCCGCCAATGACGAGCAGCGAGAACAGCTCCACCAGCCGTGCGACATTGGGGCTGCGATGTGAAATCAGTGCGGTGATCCGGATCATCCGCCGATGACGCAGGCTTTGCGCCATCGCGATAAAGGTCAGCCACAGCATCAGCGTCGTTGCGACATCCGCCGTCCAGCGCGTCGGCGCGTGCAGAATGTAGCGTGCGAGCGCCTCGTAGCTGACCATGCAGCAGATCGCGACGATGGCGATATCGGCCCCCCATGCCGCGATGGAGGAAACAGCGTCGACGGCCCGCAGCGCGCGCGGACCGTCCGGCGAACCGGAGCCCCCCGAAGGGGTCTCCGGCCGCTGAGGAATGTGCTCATCCATCATGGCGCGGGGCCGCGATCAGTAGAGCGCGCGGACTTCGTCGACCAGCTTCTGGCCGACATCGCCCGCATCTTTGATGTAGATGTCGATCGCCGGGGCCGAAGCCTTGCGCCACTGCTCCATCTCATCGTCGGTCAGGTCGGTCACCGTGGCATTGCCGCTTTCCTGCAGCCATTTCGCGGCGTCCTCGTTCTGCTTCCGGGTATTGGCCCGCATCGACATCTCGGCATCATGGGCGGCCTGATCGACCCAGCCCTTTTCCTCGTCGCTCAGCGAGGCGTAGACGTCGGGATTGATGACCACGATGAACTCTGCCAGCGCGTGGTTCGTCATCGTGACGTTGTTCATCACCTCATAGAGCTTGCGCGATTTCGTGGCGGTCGTGCCGCTCATGCCGATATCGACGGTGCCGCGCTGATAGGCCATGAACTGCTCGGAGCCGCCCATCACGACCGGGGTGCCGCCGACGGCCTCGATGAAGTCGCCCGAAGGCTTGCCGAGCGCACGCACCAGCTTGCCCTTCATGTCGGCGGGCGTGCGGATCGGCTCGTCCTTCGACAGGATCTGCACGGGGCCGTAATCCTGCCACCAGAGCACTTTCGTCCCGGTCTTGCCGATCAGTTTGTCGAAGGTCTTGCGCACGGGGCTGTCGGGTTCGGCGGCCTTCGCGAGCACGTCGTAGCTCGGGAACAGGAAGGGCTCGCTGAAAAGACCCGCGGCCGGCACGGTGCCGGAATATTCGTCCGCCAGCACGACGCCCATATCGATCGCGCCGCTCGCCACGGCCTTCGGAACTTCGCTGCCCTTGAAGAGCTGCGCGCTGTCATAGATCTCGACCTTGATATCGCCGTCCGAGAGTTTCTCGACCTCGTCCTTGAAGGTCACGAGGTTCGCGCCGATCGGGTGATCGACCGACACCTGAACGGTCGCGCGCAGGGTCTTTTCGGCCATCGCCTGACCGGTAGTGCCGATCAGCGCGCTGCCCACGAGCATCGCGGCAATTGCATAAGATTTCATGATAGTCCTCCCAATGAGTGCCGACCTCCTTGCCGGCCTTTTGTCTGGCGAAATGCCATCACTGCCCGCCGCGCGCCGCTCCTCCACAGCACGCGCCGAACGAAAAGCTCAGACGATCCCCGCCTCGCGCAGCTCCGCGATACGGTCGGAACTCATGCCAAGCTCACCTCCCAGAATTTCCTCCGTGTGTTCTCCCAGTTCGGGGCCGACATGGCGGATCTCGCCTGGCGTGTCTGACAGCCGCGGCGCGACGTTCTGCATCTTGATCGAGCCGAAATCGCGATGCGGCAGCTCCACGATTGCCTCGCGCGCCTGGAAATGTGGATCGTCGATCATTTCAGCGGCGCTGTAGATCAGACCGCAAGGCACGCCATGTTCGTGCAGCACCTCCTCCAGCGGCTTGAGATCGAGCGTCTTGGTCCATTCGTTGATCTTGCCATCGAGCGCGCGCATGTTCTGGCCGCGCGCCGAATGGGTCGCATAGCGCTCGTCCTCGGCCAGTTCGGGTTGCCCCATCGCCGTGGCAAGCCTGCGAAACACCGTGTCCTGATTGGCAGCGATCAGCAGCAGCTTGTCGTCGCGGGTCTCGAACACGTTCGAAGGGGAGACATTCGGCAGGGTCGCGCCGGTCCGCTGACGCACGTAGCCTGCGACGTCATATTCGCTGACCGTGCTTTCCATCATCGCCAGCACCGCCTCGTAGATCGCGCTGTCGACGATCTGGCCCTGCCCGGTGCGTTCGCGCGCATGCAGCGCCATCAGCGCCCCCATGCAGGCATAAACCGCCGCGAGCTCGTCGCCGATCGAGATGCCCATGCGGCTCGGCGGCGTCGACGGATCGCCCACGACATAGCGCAGACCGCCCATCGCCTCGCCGATCGCGCCATAACCTGCGCGCTTGGAATACGGGCCGCTCTGGCCGAAGCCAGTGACGCGCACCATGATCAGGCGCGGGTTGATCTTCTTCAGATCCTCATAGCCGAGGTTCCAGCGCTCCATCGTGCCGGGGCGGAAATTCTCGATCAGAATGTCGGTCGAGCGGATCAGCTCGCGCACGATCTCCTGCCCCTCTTCGGTGCGCAGGTTCAGCGTCAGCGATTTCTTGTTGCGCCCGACAACCGGCCACCAGAGCGATTTCCCATAGGGTTTTTCCTGCCCCCAGACCCGCAGCGGATCGCCGGAGCCGGGCTGCTCGCACTTGATGACTTCGGCACCGAAATCGGCAAGCAACTGCCCGCAGAAAGGTCCTGCCAGCAATTGCCCCATCTCGAGCACGCGAACATCATTAAGCGGCCCGCTACGCGCGGTTTCTGCCTTCGTGGCCATAGGGTATCTCTTCCTCTTCCTCACGCCGACCCACCAAAGCGGACTCGACTCTCCTCAAAAATAATGCATACATTTTTAAAGTTGCATGGCAACAATTTTTCTTCGGGAGGGCGAAAACTTGGACAATAATGTTGAAATCGTGGATGTTTCCCTGAGGGATGGTATCCAAAATGAGAAACAAATCCTCTCGATGGATACAAAACTGGAGCTTCTGCAGGGCATTATCGGTGCCGGCGCGCGCCGGGTGGAGATCACGAGCTTCGTCCATCCGAAGAAGGTGCCGCAGATGGCCGATGCCGAAGAGATCTGCGCCCGGCTGCCGCGCGAGGGGATGTGCTATATCGGGCTGGTGCTGAACCATCGCGGCTTCGTGCGCGCGCAAGCGGCAGGGGTCGACGAGATCAACTACGCGATCGTTCTCAGCGACACGTTCAGCCAGCGCAATCAGGGCATGTCGACCGAGGACGGCATCGCACAATGGCGCGACATCGCAGCCGGCGCGAAGGGCAAGCAGAAGACGAACGTGACCTTCGCGGCGGGCTTCGGCTGTCCTTTCGAGGGCGAGGTTCCGGTCTCGCGGCTGATCTGGGTGCTCGATCAGGTGATGGAGACGCCGCCCGACGAATTGACGCTGGCCGACACGATCGGCGTGGCCTCGCCGCGCGACGTCACCGAACGGGTCGCAGCCGTGCGCGAGCGCCACCCCGACCTGCCGATCCGCCTGCATCTCCACAACACCCGCAATACGGGGCTGGCGAATGCATGGGCGGGCTACGAGGCGGGCGTGCGCTCTTTCGATGCGGCGCTCGGCGGTGTCGGCGGCTGTCCCTTCGCCCCGCGCGCGACCGGGAATGTGCCGAGCGAGGATCTTGTTTACATGTTCGAGCGCTCCGGTATTACAACCGGATACGATCTGGACAAGGCGATCGAGGCCGCAAAGGCGCTCGAGAGTGCAGTGGGGCACGAGGTGCCGGGGATGCTCATGAAAGCGGGCGGCTTCCCGAAACCTCAGACGACCTGATCTGGCGAAGGAGGGGGCGACATGGGACACCGGGAGGAAGGCGGCGAAAGGATCGGCGCCGCCGAGCAGGCCTATCTTGCCATTCGCAAGCGCATCTTCTCCGGCCATTACGCCGAGAATGAACGCGTCACCGAGGCCGAGATCGCGCAGAGTCTCGAGATGTCGCGTACCCCGATCCGCGAGGCGGTGAAGCGACTTCTGCTCGAAGGGCTGCTGACCCGGGAGGCAGGCCCCGGTCTGCGTGTCGTGGGCCTCGGCCCCGACGAGATCGAGCAGATCTTCCAAATCCGCCTATTGCTGGAATCCTATGCCGCAAAGCGTGCCGCGGGGTTTGCCAATGAGGCCGAATGCGCCGAGCTGCAACGGCTGGCCAAACGCATGGCGAACCATGTGCCGCCGCGCAGCGAGGCCGATTTCCGCGAGATCACCGAAGCGAACCGCGAATTCCACCAGCTGATCCTCGTGGCTTCGCGCTCGCCGCGGCTGGAGGCGATGCTGTCGCTCGTGGTGAACCTCGCCCTCGTCGCGCGCACCTTCCACAGCTATGACGAAGCCGCGATCCAACGCTCCGCCGCGCATCACCAGGAAATCGCCGACGCGATCTGCTCGGGCGATCCGAATTGGGCGGAGACCGCAATGCAGACCCACCTGCACGCCGCCGCGACGACGGCGCGCAAAGGGTTCACCGCCGGATCCGCCCCGGAGGCCTAGACCGCCGCGAAAAGCGGCGCGCAGATTCTCGGGAATGATCAAAGAGCAAGAGGCAGGCACGCCGACGTCTGAAGTGGGGCCGTGACCTGCCATTCGCCGTATCAGACACAAGGGTGGGATTGGGCCGGCAGCAATCGTTCCCGCGCCGCTGATGCCATCTGCTCCGACGTGAGCATCCGTCTCGATTGAAGACGCCGCTTACTTAACCGAGCTCCATCGTTGCGATGGCTTGCAAGGACGCGGTCGTCTTCGGAGCGGTGCCGCGATACATGCGCGCCGTCTCGAAAGCCGGGGCGAAGCCGCAGTCCATCAGACGGGCCCTGAGTGGCGCGTTGCTGTCCGGAAGGTCGATCGAAACTGGCGCGGTCGGAAACCGGCTCGCAGCGGCGCGTGCCAGCCGCATCGCATCTTCGCTATGCTCGGCGATGACGGGCCCGATCTTGAGTCCCTCGCGACATTGCCGCACGGTCGCGAAGCCCCTGCCATCGCTGAGCCGGACGGTCTGGCGGGATGGGCCGGGCGCAAGCCAGCGGCTCAGAAATGCGTCCCGCCGCACGCCAGATGCCTGCGCATCGAGCGCAATGAGGTGCTCTAGGTCAGAGGGCTCGGCCAGCACGACGCCTGTGTCGTCTTCGCGCGAAAGCAAGCCCGTGAGCCGCAAGCTCGCGCCCTGACGCCGAAACCCGGAGCGCGCGTAATTGTCCTGCTGCGCGGCCACTCCATCGAGGCCGACGCTGCGATCTCCCGCATGGCGCAGCGCATGTTGCCACAGGGCAAACCCGATGCCGCGCCCCCGCATCTCGGGTTTGCAGATATAGAGACCCAAGAACGCGGTCTTCGCATCGTGATTGACCACAGAGATCGCGGCCACAGGCGCGCCTGCCACCTCCGCGACAAAGAACCCTTGGGGATCGGCTGCGTAGAACGCCTCGGCATCCGCGAGGCCGGGATTCCAGCCCTCGGCGGCGGCCCAGTCGAGAACCGTCTCCAGCTCTGACAGATCGGCATTGCGCAGCTTCATGCGCCCAAAGCCTCCCGCAAGCTCGCCGGGGCGGACGAGCGGTTTCGCAAGTCGAGAGAACTGAGGAGGTCGAGAAGGTGGTTTTTCATCAGCTCTTCCGCCAAGTCGGCATCGCGTTCCGCGAAGGCGCGCATCAAAGCATGGTGGGCATGGCTTTCGCAGAGGGCCCCGCGCCTGTGCCAATAGAGCGCGATGATCAACGAAGACCGCGCGACCAGCTGGGTGATGAATTCGGTGATCGTGGCCTGATCGGCAATCCGCGCGATCTCGAGGTGGAACTGCCCCGAGAGAAAGAGCGCCCGGCCCGCCTCGCCCTCGTCGATCGCCGCATGCTCTTCGTCGATATGACGCTGAAGGGCCGCGAGGTCGTCCTCGGTGATCCGCTCGGCGGCCGAGCGCGCGGTGCGCGGCTCGAGCAGAGCGCGCGCCTCGAACACCTCGCGCGCCTCGCGGACGGTTGGCTGCGCGACATAGGCCCCGCGGTTGCGCTTCAGCTCCACCAACCGGTCATGGGCCAGCCGCTGCAAGGCGGCGCGGATGATGGTTCGCGAAACGCCATAGATCTCCCCCAGCTCCTCTTCTGACAGCTTTGTGCCCGGCATCAGACGATGCTCGTGAATCGCGAGCGCCAGATCATTGGCGATCGTATCGGGCATCGGGGCGGCGGGGAGCGGTTCGTTCATCTTGAGGTCCTTTCGCTCACACGATGCCCCGGGCGATCCGCGGAGGACAAGCTGGATCGCTCCGATTCGGATTGTATACAATGTTGTGTCGTAATTTTGCGCATGCAGAAAATTTTTCTGCTCAAATTCGAGGCAAGGTCGGATTCACGGCACCGTGAGCTCGGAAAATGATGGCGAGCGGTCCGGTTCGCACCGAAGGCTGAATCCAGATCAAAAGGAAGCGATGCGATGCGAACGGCACATGATCTCGAACTGGTGAATCTGACGAAGCGCTACGGCGACACGGTCGCGGTGGACGAGATCAACCATGTTTTCGCGCCGGGCAGCTATGTCTGCCTGCTCGGCCCCTCGGGCTGCGGCAAAAGCTCGACGCTGCGGATGATCGCGGGCCATGAAAGCGTGAGCGAAGGCGCGATCCGCCTGAACGGCGTTGATGTCTCCGCCCTGCCCCCGGCCAAGCGGGGCACGGCAATGATGTTCCAGAACTACGCTCTCTTTCCGCACCTTTCGGTCAAGGACAATGTCGCGTTCTCGCTGCGGATGAAGGGCGTCGACAAGACCGCGCGCCATGCCAAGGCGATGGAGCTTCTCGAACTCGTCGATATGGCGCATCTCTCCGAGCGTCTTCCCACGCAGCTCTCCGGCGGACAGCAGCAACGCGTCGCGCTGGCGCGCGCGCTGGTCACCGAACCGGAAGTGCTGCTGCTCGACGAACCCCTTTCCGCACTCGACCCCTTCCTGCGGGTGCGGATGCGTGCCGAGCTCAAGCGGCTGCAGCGCGAGCTCGGCATCACTTTCCTTCATGTCACCCACGGGCAGGACGAGGCGCTCGCGCTCGCCGACGAGGTCGTGGTCATGAACAACGCCGTCATCGAACAGGCCGGACCGGCCCGCGAAGTGTTCAACACGCCCCGGACCGAATTCGTGGCGCGCTTCATGGGCGGCCACAACGTGGTCACGCTCGACGGAAAACTCCATGCGATCCGCTCGGATGCGGTGCGGCTTGGCCCCGAGGGGATGCCCGCGACGGTCAGTGCGATCGAATATCAGGGCGACCGCGTCGCGGTGACCGCCCAGGCCGAGGGCCAGGAGCCGATCATCGCACTGATGAGCGACGAAGCCTTCTACTCCGACAACATAAACCCGGGCGAGCAAGTGCGCCTTGCTTGGGATGAGGGGCGGCTGCACCGCCTCCGTGCCTGAAATCGACACTCCAACAGAGGGATACGTGACAATGTCGAAAACCGGTTATACCCGCCGCTCGATTCTGAAAACCGGGGCCGCCGCGCTTGGCGCCTCCGCCCTGCCCGCGCCGATGATCTGGGCGCAGGAAATCAAGAACATCACGCTGCGCCAGTTCGGCACCGGCGTGTCGAACCTCAATGACGTGGCCACGAAGGTGAAGGAAGACCTTGGCTTCACGCTCGAGATGACCGCGCTCGATTCCGACGCGGTGACCCAGCGCGCGGCCACCCAGCCCGACAACTTCGACATCGCCGATATCGAATACTGGATCTGCAAGAAGGTCTGGCCGACCGGCAACCTGCAGGCGATGGATACCTCGAAGATCAAGAATTACGACAAGATCGTCGGCATCTTCAAATCCGGCAAGCTGACGCCCGACAGCGAGATCGCGCAGGGCACCGCGCCCTCGACCGTGGGCTTCGTCGAGGGCCCCGGCGGCACCACCTTCGCCGAGAGTGAAACCGGCTGGATGACGCTGATCCCGACCATCTACAACGCCGACACGCTGGGCATCCGTCCCGACCTGATCGGTCGCCCGATCGAAAGCTGGACCGAGCTGCTGAACCCCGAGTTCAAGGGCAAGGCCTCGATCCTCGACATCTCCTCGATCGGCATCATGGACATGGCCATGGTCTGCGAAGCGATGGGCGAGATCCAGTATGGCGACAAGGGCAACATGACCCGCGAGGAGATCGACAAGACCATGGCGATCTTCACCGAGGCGAAGAAGAACGGCCAGTTCCGCGCCTTCTGGAAGACTTTCGACGAGAGCGTGAACCTGATGGCCTCGGGCGAAGTGGTGATCCAGTCGATGTGGTCGCCCGCGATCACCGCGGTGAAATCGCGTGGCATCGACTGCGTCTACCAGCCCCTGAAAGAGGGCTATCGCAGCTGGGGTGGCGGTCTCGGCCTGTCCAAGTCGCTCTCGGGCATGGAGCTCGATGCGGCCTATGAATACATCAACTGGTATCTCTCGGGCTGGGTCGGCGGCTACCTGATGCGTCAGGGCTATTACTCGGCCGTGCCGGAAACCTCGAAGGACTTCATGTCGGACAACGAGTGGGGCTACTGGTTCGAAGGCAAGCCCGCGACCGATGTCATCACCAGCCCGACCGGCGACAAGCTGGCCGAAGCCGGCGAGACCCGCGACGGCGGCTCCTTCTACGACCGCATGGGCCATGTCGCGTGCTGGAACGCCGTGATGGACGAGAACCAGTACATGGTTCGCAAGTGGAACGAGTTCATCGCCTCGTGATGACCGTGGTGGGGGGCTATCCGCCCCCCACACCCCCCGAGGATATTTGAGCCAAGTCGAAGGGCAGGATCGCGATGAAAGTGACCCGCGAGACGGTGACGGGATGGATGCAGGCAGCGCCGCTGACGGTGGTGTTGCTGGGTTTTCTGGTCGCGCCGATCATTACCATCGTGATCGTCAGCTTCTGGCAGGCGACCGAATTCTCGATCATCCCGGCCTTCAGTCTTGAGAATTACGAGTTCCTGTTCGGCTCGCCGGTGACCTACAAGGTCTTCGCCGCGACCTTCAAATACGCCTTCCTGACCTGGGCGATGACGCTCGCGATCGGCTTCACCGTCGCCTATTACCTCGCCTTTCACATCCGCAGCCAGACGATGCAGATCGCGCTGTTTTTGCTGTGTACGATCCCGTTCTGGACCTCGAACATCATCCGCATGATCTCGTGGATCCCGTTCCTCGGGCGCAACGGGATCGCGAACCAGACGCTGATTTCATGGGGGGTGATCGACCAGCCGCTGGAGTGGCTGCTCTATTCCGACTTCTCGGTGATCCTCGCCTTCGTGCATCTCTACACGCTGTTCATGGTGGTCCCGATCTTCAACACGATGATGCGGATCGACCGCAACCTGATCGAGGCGGCGCGCGACAACGGTGCGAGCGGGTTCCAGACGCTGGTTCATGTGATCATCCCGCTGACCAAACCCGGCATCATGATCGGCACGATCTTCGTCCTGACTCTGGTGATGGGCGATTTCATCACCGTGCGCTTCATGTCCGGCTCGCAGCGGGCCAATGTGGGGCGGCTGATTTCCAACGATATCGCGTTGCTGCAATACCCGTCCGCGGCCGCCACGGCGGTGGTGCTGCTCTGCACCGTGCTGATCGTCATCGGGATCCTGCTGCGCTTCGTCAACATCCGCAAGGAGCTCTGAGCCATGGAGAAACGTCCGCGCAGCTTCTACGTCCTGACCGTCATTTTCGCGCTTTTCGTGCTGTTCCTTTACGGGCCGACGATCACCATCGGCATCCTGAGCTTTCAGGGGCCGGAAGGCGGGCTGACCTTCCCGATGCGGGGCGTGTCGCTCAACTGGTTCCACGAGCTGTTCCAGCAGCAGGCAGTGGGCGATATCTGGGGCGCGTTCCGGCGGTCCTTCATGCTCGGGTTGATGGTGATGGTGACGACGGTCGTCGTCTCGGTCATGGCGGGCCTCGCGTTTCGCAAGAAATTCCCGGGCTCCGGCATTCTGTTCTACCTGACGATCGCCTCGCTGGTGATCCCCTCGATCCTGATCTCGCTGGGGGTGGGGCTGATCTTCAACCAACTTGGGCTGAAAGTGCATTGGGCGACCTCGGGCTTCGGCTCGCAGCTGACATGGACGCTGCCCTTCGGCCTTCTGATCATGTTCGCGGTCTTCAACCGGTTCGATAAAAGCTTCGAGGAGGCCGCGCGCGATCAGGGTGCGAGCGCATGGCAGACGATCCGCTTCGTGGTGCTGCCGATCATCGCGCCGTCGCTGATCGGGGTTGCGCTGTTTGGCTTCACGCTGAGCTATGACGAATTCGCGCGCACGCTTCTGACCGCAGGCAGCTACAACACGCTTCCGCTCGAGATCTTCGGCATGACGACGAATGTGACGACGCCCGTGGTCTATGCCCTCGGCACCCTGACCACAGCGTTTTCGCTGCTGATCATCGGCGCGTTCCTGATCGCCGCATGGATCATGGCGCGGCGGCGCGCACGGCTTGGATCGGATGCCGGGAAAGGCGTTTGATCCCAGATGCGCATTCTCTACATCAATCCGAATTCGACGGCGTCGATGACCGATCAGATCGTGGACATCGCGCGGGCCGCGCTGCCGGACGCCGAGATCGTCGGCTGGACGAATGCGGAAGGGCCACCCGCCATCGAGGGACCCGAGGATGGCGCGCTTGCGGTGATCGGACTGAAGAAACTGCTGCCCGACGCGAAGATGCTTGGCGCTGATCTGATCGTGATCGCCTGTTTCGACGATACCGGGCTCGAGGAGCTGCGCGCCGCCGCGCATTGCCCGGTGATCGGGATCGGTCAGGCCGCCTATGTGATCGGCGCGCTGGCGTTCGGGGCGTTCTCGGTGGTGACCACGCTGCCGGTGTCCGTACCCGTCCTCGAGGAGAATATCGCGCAGTACGGGCTTGCAGGCGCGTGCATCGCGGTGCGCGCGAGTGGCGTCCCGGTGCTGGCCGTCGAAGAGGGGTCAGAGCCGGTCCGCGCGCGCCTCTCCGAGGAGATTGCCGCAGCCGGGAGAGACGGCGCGCGCGCGGTCGCAATGGGTTGCGCAGGTATGTCGCATCTGCGCGCCGATCTCTTCGAGAGAACCCGCGTTCCGCTGATCGACGGAGTCATCGCCTCGGCGCATCTGGCGCGGGCGATCCGGGCGAGCCTCTCCTGACCGCGAGCGACAGGCGCCCTTCGGTTCGTCGCGTTCGGCCTGTCTCACGGATATCCGGCAAGAGCGGCGGAAGGCATGACTGGCAAAGACTTTAGAGAATGCGGGCATCGAAAGCGCAGCAAGGGAAGGTCCGCTCAGGGCCATACGCGGCGAAAAGAGCAAGGCATATCGCCGGATGTTGACCGCGGTCTGTTGGATAGCTGCGGCAGGGCGAAATGGCCGGTTTGAGGCCGAAAGCACCCCAGTGAGCTGTTCCTCCGCGGCAATGCTGACCAAGCGATCCTGATGTCGCGCGTTCTCGGAGTTGGCGCGAAAAATGATCTCGGAGTCGGAGCCGCCGAGTTTCCCAGTTTCAAAAAGTCTCCCAGTTTCAAAAAAATGCTAAGAACATGCGCTCGTTTCCGCGGTTTGAGCCGTGAGCGCGAGAGCGAAAGCTTTTCGACCTCTTCTCCCACTTTTTTGGCAAGTTTCAGGCCCAGTTTCGGTTCCTGAGCAACAGCTGGACTTCACCCAGAATGGGCCGTCTGCTTGGCGCGGAATCTGTCAGAGACTTGACCGGCGGTTGCTGATCGCGGCGCGACAAAGGGCGGAGAGCGGCCATTCGCTGCACAGACCGAGAAGGTCCGCGATGCGGTTACCTGCCTCTGGAAAGCGCGGCGAGGCCAAGGGTTCAACGTGGCCATAGCCGTCGATGGCCACCGCCTTCATGGTGTCGCGGCTTTCCATCCTGCGAGTGTCGCAGGTTTCTCGCCCAAAGCTGAGAGGATCTTGGCCGTGCCGTCGCCGTCCTTGATTTCCCTCAATGCGCCCGTCCGAGACGCGGCCCAGGCTTGACCATCAGCACCACACCATCGGAGGGCCCGGAACATGGAATGTCCGGAGCGACATCAGGCGGCCAGCGGGCACGAGGCGATGCCGGGCGGGACAAATACCGCCAGCGCATCGACGGACCGCGCATTGCACCGTGCACGCGACAGCGAAAGCGGTACGCCGCGATAGCGGCGGTCGGGCCATGGCGGACCGCGAATTCGACATCGTGCTCTGGGGCGCCACCGGCGCCACTGGACGCCGCGCGGCGGACCATCTGGCGCGGCGATGCGGGGAACGCGGCCTTAGGCTGGCCATCGGCGGGCGCAATCGCGAGAAGCTGGAGGTCACGCGCGACAGCTTGCCCGGCAAGGACGCCGTGAAGGCCATCCTTGTCGGAGACAGCCACGACGGCGCATTCCTGCAGACGATGGCCGCCCGGACGCGCGTGGTCGTGTCGACGGTCGGGCCCTTCGCGCTTCATGGAAGTGCGTTGGTGGCCGCCTGTGTCGGGACCGGCACGAATTATTGCGACCTGACGGCGGAGCCGCAGTGGATGCGGGCGATGATCGACCTGCACGAGGACCGCGCCCGAGAAACCGGTGCGCGCATCGTGCATTCCTGCGGGCACGACTCCGTCCCATCGGACCTTGGGGTGCAGTTCCTGCAAGCGGCCGCAATGACCCGGTTCGGCGCGCCCTGCCAGCATGTCGCGACCCGCGTGACGCGGATGAAGGGCGCCTTCAGCGGTGGCACCGCTGCGAGTTTCGTCAACGCCATGAAGCTGCGCGAAACCGACCCCGGCTTCGAAAAGCTGTCACTTGACCCCTATGCCCTCTGCCCCGAGGGTGCGCGCGACGGGCCCGACGGCCCGGACCGCATGATGCCGCTGGAAGTGACATGGGACGCGGAGCTTCGGGCCTGGACCAAGCCCTATTTCATGGGGCCGATGAACGCCAAGGTGGTCCGGCGCAGCAACGCGATCATGGGGTATCCCTACGGACATGACTTCAGCTACGAGGAGACGGCCCTTACACGGGGCGGTCTCAGTGGCTGGGCAGCCGCGATGCGCGACACCGTGTTCGGCCGGCTTTTCCTGAAGGCCATGGCGAGGCCTTTGTTGCGGGAATGGCTGCAACGGCACGTCCTGCCGAAGTCCGGCGAAGGCCCAAGCCGCGAAGTGCGCGAGACCGGGTCATACGAGATCGTGCTGGTGGGCAAGGCGCGTGACGGCGACGTTCTGTTGGCCCGTATCACCGGACAAGGCGACCCCGGCGTTCGCTCGACGACGCTGATGCTGACCGAGGCGGCCATTTGCCTTGTCGAAGATACCGAAGATCTGCCCGTCGGCGGCGGCGTCTGGACGCCGGCCTCGGCGATGGGGCCACGCCTGCGCGACCGCCTGTCCGAACACGCGGGCCTTACTTTCGAAATCGTCGATACCTGGAGGACATCAAGATGACCGATCGACACCAAAACGAGTGGGATGCCATCGTCGTGGGATCCGGCATGGGCGGGCTGACCGCTGCGGCCGCGCTGTCCAAGGTCGGACACAAGGTGCTTCTGCTGGAGCAATACGAGGTACTCGGCGGCCTGACCCACAGCTTCACGATCGATGGGTTTCAATGGGATGCGGGTATCCACTACCTCAACTGCGTCGCCCCAGAAGATCGCGAGCACCGCATTCTGGACTGGTTGTCGGACACGCCGATCGAGTTGGCCTCGATGGGGCGGTCTATGACAATCTGCACATCGGTGACACCGCCCCGCTGGCTCTGTCGCGCCCTTACGAAGCGCAGGCGCGCGATCTCAAGGACCGGTTTCCCGACGAGGCGGAAGCCATCGATGCATGGATCGCTGCGCTGAAAGAGGGCCGGGAGGTTGCTCGCAGGGTCACATCGACCCGTGCAATGCCCGAGATCGTCGGCCATGCATTGAAGTGGTGGCATGGCCACGCCATCGAACGCTGGTGTCGGCGGACGACGCAGGAGGTCATCGACGAGATCACCGACAACCCTGCTCTCGCAGCAGCCTTTGCCGCGCAGTGGTTCGACCACGGCGGACGGCCCAGCAAGGCCAGCTTCGCGTTGCATGCCCTGATCACGGCCTCCTATCTGGAAAGCGGCGCTTGGTATCCCAAAGGCGGTGGCGCGGCCTTTGCCGACCATATCCTGCCGACGATCACCAAGGCGGGCGGCGAGGCCAGAGCGGATACCAAGGTCGAAACGCTCCTGATGGAGGACGACCGCGTCGTCGGCGTGCGCACGGAACAGGGAGAGGAAATCCGCGCAGATGCGGTGATCTCGGATATCGGCGCGCGCGAGACCGTGAACCACCTGCTGCCCGCCCGGTGCGGACATCAGGACTGGATCGACGAGATCAATGCCCTGCCGCACTCGGTCGCCCATTTCAGTCTGTTCGTGGGCTTCGAGGGCAATATCCAGCGCGCCGGGGCGACGCGGTCGAACCACTGGATCTATCCAGGCGGAAAGGTCGATGTTGTCTGGACCGACGCTCCAGACACACCGCCGCCCGGCTTGTTCGTGTCTTTCGCCTCTTTGAAGGACCCCAGCCATGACCCCGGGCCGTCGCAGAGATACGCGGGCGAAATCGTCACCTGGGCCGACTGGTCGGTTGTCGAGAAATGGGCCGACATGCCGCCGGGCGCGCGTGGCGACGACTACCGCGCCTTCAAGGCCAGGGTCGAAGACGCAATGTTCACGCTGTTCGAGACCTATTTCCCGGAACTGGCCAAGCTCGTCGTGTTCCGCAATCTGTCGACACCGCTCACGACCCAGGCAATCACGGGGCACCACAAGGGCGCGTTCTATGGCATCGACACGACTCCGGACCGCTTGATGAGCGAAGCGCTGCAAACCCGAACGCCTGTCCCGGGTCTGATCCTTGCGGGTCAGGATGTTCTGTCGCCCGGAATCCCCGGTGCGCTTTGGGGCGGATTGCTGGCCGCGGCGACCGTCGATCCAATGCTGTTCCGGCATCTGCCCGGTTGAGCGGCGGTGGACCGGGACAAGCCACCCCAAGGCGCACCGACACGGGAGGCCCGACTCCGAAAAGGGATGACGGATCGAGAGACGCGCGGGATGCCGCGGATATTCTGGTTCCTTCTCTCTGCGATGCTGGCGGCCTGGCTTGGCATGAATATCTGGACCGCCCCGAGGATCGAGGCTTTGTCCGGCGGGCTGCGCCTGCCGGAAATGCGGTTGACCGGCTATTCCTTCGAGGACGCACGGGCCTTCCTCGCCGCGATCGGGGACGAGGGGCGGGCCTTTTATCTGGGCGTACAGCTTCGGCTGGACACGCTCTTCCCCCCGCTCTTGGCGGCGGTCCTGTTCCTGTGCTTCCGCGGGCTCTATCCCGGCCTTTCAGGGCTGATCATCGGAACGGCGTCCCTATCCTCGGTCATCGTCGACTATCTCGAAAACGCCGCACTGGCGGCGATGTTGCGCGCCGGTCCCGAAGCTCTGACACCCGAGATGGTGGCCACCGCCAACCAATGGACCACCGCAAAGTGGGGACTCGCGCTCGTCGGTCTCGCGACGCTGATCGTCGGCATCGGCCTTCGGATAGGCCGGCGATGGTTTGAGCGACGGGAAGGGCTGTGAGCGGGGGCTCTGCTACGCTCGTCGGACTCCACCTGCTGACCGGCGTGACAAGGCCAGATGGCCCGCGCGACTGTGCGCTGGCAAGCAGGTCAAAGTGACCGTGGCCAAAACGGACCTCCCTCATCGGAGTCTCTGCTCCGGTGTGTTCGAGCGCGGCGACCGCATGAAGCCCGAGATTGACGAGGAGCTGGTGAAGGAGCGCCATGCCAAGATCGGGTAGCTGGTGGTGGCCAACTCTATTTTGGAGCGAAAGCTTAAGCGCTGGGGCGGGAAGTAAGGCACGGCATGATCGAACCGGACCACTCTGAGCTGTCCATCGGGCAGGAGTGCAGGCTGGTGTAGATCGCGCGCAGAATGGACGCATGTCAAGCGCGTACACTCCGGCAAGCTGAGACACGCCCCTGCTCCTCATCGCGGCGCAACCCAATGTGCGCTCGTCTCTGGATTTCATTCACGACGAGTTAGCCGGAAGACTGCGATTTCGGGTGTTCGCGTCGTCGGCGCCGTCACCCACGAGTGCCTTGCTGAGATTCTCTGCAGCTCGACCTCGGGCGGTCCGACGACATTATTATGCCGAGAACAGGAAACCTGACCCAGACGCAGCATGACACTCCTGCCGCGCGCGCCGTTTGGATCAATCCGCCAGCCTGATCGGCCCGCGCTCGGGAAAGAGGTCGCCGGGACCGGGGTTTGCCTCGGGGCTGCGTCCGCCGAGATGCGTCATGATCCCCCACACCGCATTGAGCGACGTCTGCACCGCACCTTCGACCCAGGCGGGGGTCCAGCTCACACCGTCACCGGCGAGGAACACGCCCTTCTGGCTTGCCGCCATGCCTTGCTGCATGAAGTGGCCATAGATGCGGTGGTTGTAGCGATAGTGACCCGGCAGGGCGCCCTTGAAGGCCCCGAGGAAGTTTTCGTCCGCCTCCCAGCTCACGCAGATCGGCTGGCCGCGGATATGAGAGGCAATGTCGACGCCGGGGTAGATTTTGCCCAGCGCCTGCAGCGACAGCTCGACCCGGCGCTCCGCACTGAGCGGCAGCACCTTGAGCGCGTCGCTCATCCAGGCGTAGCTGAGACAGATCACGCCGGGCCGGTCGGGTCCGTTATCGAAGAAATAGGTGCCCCGCGTCAGCCGGTCGGTGAGCGTCATCGACATCAGCGGCTCGCCGGTTTCCGGGTCGATGTCGTTCCAGAACGGCCGGTCGGTCATGACGAAGGTTTTCGCGGCCTGCATGTAGCGGGTCCGGTCGAGCGCCATCCACATCTTCTGATCGAACAGATCCTCTTCGGTCTCGATCGCCGTCGTCAGCAGGTGCGTCTGGCAGGTCGCCAGGACCGCGGCATAGTCGTCCTCGTTGCCCCATTGGTCCCGAATCCGGATCATCTCGCCTTCGCGGCTCAGGGCGGTTGCGCGGCTGCGCGTCGCGCCGCCATGCAGGCTCGCGAGCGTCGTGCCCTCCGGCCAATGCGCGCAGGCAGGCGCCGCGTTCCAGAGGCGATGCAGGACAGTCTCTACCCCGCCCACGATGTAGCGCTGATCGTCGTCGAGCCCGAGCAGGTTTACCCGCAGGATCTCCAGCATCGAGTTCGGGAAATCCGAGTCCCAGCCGCCGGTTCCGAAGCCGACCTGACCGAAAATCTCCCGGTGCGAGAAATCGAGCTTCTGGAACGCGTCGGAATGGGCCACGAAATCGTAGAAGGTGCGCTCATCCCAGTCTTGGACGAGCGGATCCCAGATCGCCTTGATGGCCTCCACATCCTTGGCGCGCACCGCGGTTTGCAGATCGGGGAAAGCCGCCTGACAGCGCAGTGCCTCATCGTAGGCCTCTGCGATCTGATGGTATTGCTCGGGCAGGTCTTCGAGGCTGCGGGCGAAATGCCGTTGACCTTCAAGCTCGATGACGGTCGACCCGGCGGCGGGCGTCAGCGGGTTCGGAAAGGGTCGGCTCTCGCATCCGACAAGATCGACATAGTGGTAGAACCCGCGCGAGGAGACGGGGAAGCGCATCCCGCCAAGCTCCGCCACGACCCCATCCGTTCCTTCGAAGCTCTGCGAGCGCAACCGCCCGCCGAACTGAGAGGACTCGTAAACCACCGGCCGCAGCCCGAGCTTCATCAATTCGTAGGCTGCGATCACCCCGGCCGCTCCGGCGCCGATGATGGCGACTGGCGCGCCAAGCATGTCTTTGGGAATCGTGCCGAGACCCGCAGGGTGACTGATCCAGTCCTCGTAGGAAAAGGGAAAATCCGGTCCAAAGGCTGTCAATTGCTGCATGGCTGTCTCCTGCTCCGCCAGTCCGCACCGCGCCGCGATGGATGCGGTAGAGAAGACCTCTACGAGAATATCGGGGTCTGCAAGCGGGCATTCCGCTGGCGCTCTGGCGAGGACGTCTCGAGATTGAGCTGCAACATCCTGCGACAGGTCGCCCGCGATCAGCCTGGAGAGACAGGCATGCCATTGTGGATCACGACGTGGCTCGTTTGTGGTCCCTGGCACCTTTCGATCATCGGTTTCCTCCCCCACGGAAGGTCATGGGAACTCAGCAAACGGGTCATTGCGGCGACCGCGCGCCGTGGGGCTGTTCAGGTTGACCCTCGCGTCCGCACTTGACGTGCGTCAATTCTGCGCGCTCCCGAAAATGTTACCACTCATAGCCAATAGGAGCGGCAGATCACCCTGCCAGAGCCGAGCCCCGCGCCGCCCGGCGCTTTCCGGAGGACGAGAAAATGAAGTCGATTTCGCAGAAGTTGCAAATGACACTCTTCTTGTTGCTTTTCGCGACAGCTGGTTGGAGGGAAGCCGAGGCTGGCGACCCAACCTATCTCCAAGGAGAGAACATCTTCATTGAAACCGGTGTCGAAGCCCCGGATCGGGCTCCGACCTGGTATGCGCCGATGGCAGCTCAACCTTACGCTCCAGTTTTTGAAATGCTCGCCACGCGAGGAACGCAGGGGCGCTATTATCCCTATACGTATCCGGTGAGCCTGAAGGACATGATCCGCTTCCACGGCCACGATTGCGAGGGAACGATCCACGCAGCGGCAAGTGCGCGAGTGGCGTTCGATATCCTGTTCCCAGACGGCATAATCGATCGCAGCGTTCTCTGGGGGATTTCCGGCACGTCGCCCTGCTGGTCGGATGCGGTGGCATTCCTGACGGGCGCACGGATGCAATACGGCAACCTCGGTTTCTTCAACGACGCGCGTTACTCACATGCGATCATCCTCTACCGCGAAGACACGGAGGTTGCAGTTCTCGCCACATGGAAAAACGGCATCAACAACATTCCCGGGGAGCCGGTGATGCTGCCGGAGGCGATTGATTGGACGCCCGCTGTCGATCCCGAAATCGTAATGGCGTTGAAGGCCGACGTGAAGGCTGCCGGAGGAACCCCGCCCCCCTATCAGGTGGATCGTCTGCGCTTCCTGCAGTGGAAGCATGTGAACGATATTCTGTCCCGCCCTCTTGCAGACAGCTATCAAGCGCAAGTGTTGGAAGATTTCGAATGGGGGGAGTGGATCAACCCAGCGAAAGTGGTTGGCGAACCGCATGGCCGTAGTGACACGCGCCTCAAGAACTACCCCTTCCGAGCCAGCCCGATCTCGGGCCCGGACAGCGCGCCGAATTAAGCGAGCGGCGAGTGCCGCCGAGGTCAGGCCTATCTGTTGGGACGGTATCGAGGGGAGAGAGAGATACGCAGCAAACCGCCGGTCTGCATAATTGCGAGATTGAAGGCTCAAGAACAGCGACACTCACGCATGGAGGTATCTATGGGATTTCGAACCCTTCTGTTTTCGATAGCTGCAATGACGTGTCTGCTCGGCAACGAAGCGGCGGCCCAGCAAGTCAGACTTGAGACAAGGCTGGGGCTCTCCGTGGTGACCGTCGAAAAATGCGGCAAAGCGAAGGTCAATCCTATCAAGCAATTTGGTAGTTTTCGCAGATCAGAAAGTAACTGTCTTATCGCGGGCGAGGGTTGGGATATCGGTATTCAACTAACGGAAGGCATCGCGCCCATCACCTCGGTTCCCACATTCCGATCCCTGTCGATTGCTGAAATCGGCGGCCTCACAGATAGTCAGCTGCAGGAACTGCTTTCAAAGTGGCTCAAGTCGAATTTGAGCGAACGCCAAAGAACTGCAAATTGGTCTACTGCAAGGGCAAAGCTGCAAAATATCTTCAAAGGCTCTCTCAGTAGAGGGCCATACGTGTGCGCGCGGTACACACATGTATCAAAACATTCCAAATACGCGCTCAAGGCGGAAGCAATTGGAATGAGATGCGCCCGCCTGTCAAAGAGTGGCAAAGCTATCGAAGAAGTCGCGATACAAGCGACGGCATTTGTTTCGACCACATCTACCCCACCCAAGATTTTCCAAAGAACGGCAGAAGAAGCGATTAAATCGATGCGGTACAAAAGATAAAACGCTTCCGTTTTCTGGAAGACAGAAGCGACAGCGTGGCGGCAGCTTATCCAGAGAGAGTCAGGCCATGCTGGCGACAATCCTCGGTGCTGCAAAATCGAGGAAGGCGCGGAGCTTCTGGGGGATCAAGACGCGCGGCTCATAGAGAAGGTGGACCGGCCAGGGGGGCGGTTCGAACGCCTGCAAAAGCGGCACGAGCCTCCCAGCCTTGATCGCCGCAGCGGCTTGGTAAGACAGAACGCGTGTGAACCCCAGCCCGTCGATGGCGGCATCGATCGCCGCTTCGGCCGTATTGACGATCAGGCGCGAGCGCATCGGCATCACTTTCTGCGGCCGCTCGGATCCGAACTGCCAGTTCGACGGCGACATGAGACTTTCGAAGGTAATGGCATCCAGCTTCGCCAGATCTTCAGGCTTCTCGGGCGTTTGGTGTTTCTCGAGATAGGAGGGGCTGGCGCAGACGATACGGCGCACCTCGCCGGTTTTGCGCGCAATGAACACACTGTCCGATAGCGGGCCGATGCGCACCGCCAGATCGAGATGTTCCTCGTGCAGATTGACCGGACGGTCCGTCAGTTCCATCCGTATGTCTACATCTGGGAAGGCTCTCAGGAAGGCGCTCACCGCGGGCAGGACGTGCATCCGGCCAAAGACGATGGGGGCGGTCATCGTCAGCGTTCCCCGCGGCGCAGCAAATTCACCGCGGGCGTTGCGCTCTGCTTCCGCCACCTCTTCGAGGATCCTGCGGCAGGCGAGGAGATAGGTCTGGCCGGTATCCGTCAGCTTCAGCCCCCGGGGAGACCGCAGCAACAGCTCGACCCCGAGCTTATCCTCCAGTTCGGAAATCCGGCGGCTGACCGTGGCGATCGGCATCCCCAGCGCACGGGCGCCAGCGGTCAGGCTGCCTTCGTCCACGACGCGCACGAAAAGGGACATGGTCTCTAGGCGGTCGGTCATACTCATTCCAATTTTTGAGAGGATGCATCTCGAATATACAATCTACTCCCGATTTATAGAAAGCCCTAACTCTGCCTCACACAGCAAGCAGAGGAGCTTTCACATGTCCCGCATCACCTACCCCGCCACTGTCGAGAGCGCGCCCGCGGCGTCGCAACCGCTGTTGCACGCCGTCGAGAAGCAGCTGGGCACCG
This sequence comes from Thioclava sp. ES.031, assembly GCF_002563775.1. Taxonomy (NCBI): domain Bacteria; kingdom Pseudomonadati; phylum Pseudomonadota; class Alphaproteobacteria; order Rhodobacterales; family Paracoccaceae; genus Thioclava; species Thioclava sp. ES.031. Next base: position 3,867,232 of record NZ_PDJO01000001.1, read on the forward strand.
TCCCCAACCTGTTTCGTCTCGCCAGCGTCAGCCCGGCCGCGCTCGAAGGGTATCTCGGTCTGTCCGGCGCCTTGGGCAAAGGCCGCCTGCCGGCGGCGACCCGCGAACGCGTCGCCCTGGCCGTGGCGCAATCGAACGGCTGCAACTACTGCCTTTCGGCCCACACCTATCTCGGCAAGAACCTCGCCAAGCTCGACGACGCCGAGATCGCGGCAAACCGGGGCGGGCGTTCGAACGACGCCAAGGCCGACGCCGCCGTGCGGTTCGCGGTCAAGGTCGTCGCGGCGCGCGGTCGCGTCGCGGGCGAAGATCTTCGTGATATTCGCGATGCCGGCTACGACGACGGCCAGATCATCGAGATCGTGCAGCACGTCGCCCTGAATGTCTGGACCAACTACCTCAACGAACTCGCCCAGACCGAGATCGACTTCCCCATGGTCGATGCCGGCACTCTCGCCGCATGACCCCGGAGCGGCGGCCGGGCCTTGTCCCCCTTTCCCGGCCGTCCGCCTCCGATCCCTGCCCCCGACCGCAAAGGACGCACCGATGATCCGCCCCCCGCTTCCCCCGTTCACCGAAGACAGCGCTCATGAAAAGGTCCGCCTGGCCGAGGACGGCTGGAATTCTCGCGATCCGGCCAAGGTGGCGCTGGCCTATACGCCCGACAGCCGCTGGCGCAACCGCGTCGAATTCCCGGTGGGCCGCGCCGATATCGAGGCCTTCCTGACCCGCAAATGGGCCCGCGAGCTGGAGTATCGGCTGGTCAAGGAGCTCTGGGCCTTTGCGGGCAACCGGATCGCCGTGCGCTACGCCTATGAATACCATGACGACAGCGGGCAATGGTTCCGGGCCTATGGAAACGAGAACTGGGAGTTCGCCGAGGACGGTTTGATGGCGCACCGTCACGCGAGCATCAACGAACACCCGATCCGCGCCGAGGAGCGCAGGCTTCGTTGGCCACTGGGCCGTCGACCTGACGATCACCCGGGCCTGTCCGATCTTGGTCTCTGAGCCATGACGGACAATCCCATGACCCGGTTCGACCAGATCTTCCACGCCGGTGAACGCGCGGTGCAGGATCGCGTCGGTGTTCCGGCAAACTGGCGTCAACGCGCCGCCCGCGCTATCCGGGCAGAGATGTCCGCGCAGCAGCAGGCCTTCTTCGAAAGCCTGCCGGTGCTGTTTGTCGGCCTGCGGGATATGCAGGGCCGCCCCTGGGCCACGGTCTGCCCGCTCCCGACGGGCGCGCAGGCAACGCGCACCCGGCTGACGGCCCGCACTCGCCCGGTGCTTTCCCAATCGCTCGGCCTGGATCTGCGGCCGGGCAGCAAGGCGGCGGTTCTTGGGCTGGACTTCGCGACCCGGCTGCGTAACCGCGTGAATGGCGCGGTAACTGCCGCGGCAGAGGAAGGTCTGTCGATCGCCGTCGAACAGAGTTACAGCAACTGTCCGAAATATATCCGGACGCGCGAAATCCGCCCGCCCCCCGCGCCGTTCCCGCCCGCCGACGGCCGGCGCATTGCAATCGACGACGCAGCAGCGCAGCGACTCCTCTCTTCGGCGGACACGTTCTTCATCGCGACCTATGCGGAAGGTGGCGCAGATATCTCCCACCGCGGCGGGTTGCCTGGCGTCCTTCGCCAGAATGCGGACGGCTCGCTTTCCTTTCCGGATTATGCCGGCAATCGATACTTCAACACGCTTGGGAACATTGAGGTTTGCGACCGCGCCGGATTGTTCATTCCTGATTTCGCCACGGGCGAAGCGATCTTGCTGACCGGCAGGGCCAGAATCGACTGGTCCTCCGCACGGGCTGCTGAGTTCGAGTGGGCTGAGCGCGTTGTGGAAATATACGCCGAGGATGTCTGGTATGTCCGCCATGCGTTGCCTCGCGGCACCCCCGCAAAGGAATGAAGAGCGCAGGGGCCTAGCCCCCGCTGCCCCGCCGCGCGATTACCGCGGGTGCGGAAAAACGATACGTGACGTATCTTGTTTTCGGCTGCTGTCAGAGGTCTCGCGCCCCAGTGTTGCGAGTCCGCTTCGAGCCCACTACGGACATCGCATCCTGTTGCGAAGGTTGGAGCGTCATCAATCTTCGCCTAACTTGGCTGAGTGGGCCGGAATACCGCGAGGGCATCAGTGCTTCAGTCCGACGACATCGCTTCTCTCCTGCGCGAGAACCGGCAGCGATGGGAGCTTCTTGAGTTGGTTGAAGCACTCAATCTGCGTCAGGGAAGCATCGGTGCGGGCTTTGTCCGAAACTTCGTGTGGGACGCCCTTCACGGTCGGGCTTCGGATTGCAAAGATGAGGACATAGACGTTCTCTACTTCGACGATAAAGACCTCGATCCAGCGTCGGACGAAGCTTTTGAGCATTGGCTTCAGCAAGCAGCGCCGGGGTATCAATGGTCGGTGAAAAACCAGGCGAGAATGCACCTTCGAAACGGAGATTCACCGTATTGCTCAGTGGCAGATGCAATGCGCTACTGGCCAGAAACGGCAACGGCAGTCGCGGCCCAAAGGTCAGGGTCAGATTGTCGGATCCTTGCCCCCTTCACGCTCAACGACCTCTGTTCAATGATTTTGCGCCCAGCATCGAGCTTGCCACATAAACGCGAAGCCTTCCGGAGCAGAGTTCAGAGCAAAGGTTGGCTGGAGCGATGGCCACTGGTGCGGGTAGTAGAGATGTCCGCACCGGGGCGTTCAGCCATTCCTCAAGCCGCCATGAAGTTCTAAGATCGGACCTGTCGGACGAGCGGTCTCCGCCAAAATGCACGAAGGTTTTTCCATGGCCATCAAACCCATGCTGCACCCGCGCAATCAACACCGGGAGGGGTATGACTTCGAACGTCTGATCTTGCAGTCACCAGAGCTGGAAGCATTCACGATAAGAAATCCGCGCGGTCGGATGTCGATCGATTTTTCGGACGTGGACGCGGTCCGGATGCTCAACCGGGCGCTCTTGCTGACGTATTACGACATCGATTTCTGGGATATTCCCACCGCTTACCTCTGCCCCCCGATCCCCGGACGCGTCGATTACATCCACTATCTTGCGGATCTGCTGGCCGAGAGTAACGGCCATGAGATTCCGCGTGGGCCCGACATTCAGGTGTTGGACATCGGGACCGGCGCCAGCCTCGTGTACCCTCTGACGGGGCAGCGCGAATATGGCTGGAGCTTCACCGGTGTCGATATCGATCCGGTCTCGATCGAATCCGCGCAGCAGATTTGTCAGCGCAACGGGTTGAACATCGGGCTCAGACGCCAGACCAACCCCGAGGATATCTTCGAAGGCGTGATCGGGCCTCGTGATCTCTTTCACCTCACCATGTGCAATCCGCCGTTTCATGCGTCTCGCGAACAGGCGAACAAAGGCACCCAGCGCAAGTGGCGGAACTTGGGCAAAGGCCACTCTAAGAAACTCAATTTCGGAGGCCAGAACGCCGAACTTTGGTGCCCCGGTGGCGAGATCGGCTTCATCGCCAGAATGATCGAGCAGAGCATGGACTTCGCCGATCAATGCCTGTGGTTCACCTCTCTGGTGTCCAAGAAGGACAATCTGCAGCCACTCTCCAGACTGCTCAGGAAAGCGCGGGTTGCCGAATTCAAGGTCGTCGAAATGGGACAAGGGCAGAAGACGAGCCGGTTCATTGCCTGGACGTATTATCCCGAAGCGCAGCGGTCCCTATAGGCGGATCGGGGTCGTCGACAGGGCTTAGGGCTAACGCCTTTCCCCGATGCTCGCTGGCTTGTGCACGCCGCCGTGCGGCGCGAAACAAGCGTCCGGTGGTCGCTGAGGGCCGACTGTTCCAAGTGCAGGTTAGCGCGGCGAGCTTACAATCGGCGCTGCTCAACACAATTTGACATCGATGACATTTCTGATTATGACATCGATGTCTTTTGGGAGTCGCGGAGTTTGTTTCCGCGTTGGAGGGGGCCGTCGTGTCGACGATTTACGATGTAGCAAAGCTGGCCGGCGTTTCGCCGAAAACGGTCTCGCGCGTCGTGAACGGGGATGCGCCGGTCGGCAAAAAGACCCGCGAGAAGGTGGAAACCGCCATTCGCGAGTTGAAATATGTCCCCTCGAGCGCGGCACGCATGATGCGCTCGAACCGGTCGGGGCTGATCGGCGTCGTGACGGGGGCGATTTCGCGCACGGCCGAGCTGTCCGACCCCAAGGGCCTGCCCGATCTGTTCATCCTTCAGGGCATTCAGCAGGTCGTCGCCGAGCGCGATCTGACCTTGATGATCGCGGATACGGCCGGACAGATCGACAAGGTTCCCGCACTCCTGCGCACGTTTCAGGAGCATCGGGTCGAGGGGCTGATCTATGTCGCCGACTATCACAAGCGGGTGGCCTTCGAGACCGCGACACCGGCGTGCCCGCTGGTACTCGCAAACTGCTATGACGCCCATGGCACCCCGGCGATCGTGCCCGATGACAAGGCGTGTGAGAAACGGCTCGTCGAGCGTCTGACCGCGCATGGCCACAGGCGCATTGCCTATCTGACATTCGATCCCGCGATGGATGCGGTGCCGCTTCGCATCGAGGGGTATCGCGAAGCGCTTGAGGCCGCGGGGATCGCCTACGACCCCGCGCTCGTATCGACAGGCTACCCGATCAATACCGAATTTCTGCACCAGTGGCTCGACGAGGCGCTCGACCGGATCCTCGCCCTGCCGGAACCGCCAACCGTGATCTGCTGCGGCAATGACGAGATGGCGATGCAGCTTTACGGATTGCTGCGCACCCGCGGCATCCGTGTCCCGGAGGATATCTCCATCGCCGGTTTCGATAATTACCGCGCGATCGCAGAGACCCTCTACCCGCCGCTGAGCACGGTCGAACTGCCCTATGCCGAGATGGGCAGGCAGGCGGCCGAGCTTTTGCTTTCCATGATCTCGGAGGAGGCATCCCGTCCGCACGACCCCGTGCGGGTGGCGGGACGCGTATTCTGGCGCTCTTCCGTGACCGATCTCGAACTCGAAAGCCAGACATCCAAGGGAGGATGACATGAAACTATGGAATGTGACGGCCGGGGCGGTCATTGCCGCCACCGGGTTCTGCAATGCTGCCTTCGCGACCACCGATCTGACGATGTGGTATCACGGCGCAGGCAACAAGGTGGAAGGCAAGATCGTCAACCAGATCATCGACGACTTCAACAAGAGCCAGTCGGATTACAAGGTCGCGCTGCAGAGCTTCCCGCAAAACAGCTACAATGACTCGGTGACGGCAGCAGCCCTCGCGGGCAACCTGCCCGACATTCTCGACATGGACGGGCCGATCATGCCGAACTGGGCCTGGTCGGGCTATCTGCAGCCGCTGCCGATCCCGGAAGATCACTTCAAGGATTTCCTGCCCGGCACCAAGGGTGTCTATGACGGCAAGCTCTACTCGATCGGGCTTTGGGACGCGGCGGTCGCGCTCTATGCGCGCAAGTCCACGATGAAAGAGCTGGGGCTGCGCACGCCCACGCTCGACAAGCCCTGGACCAAAGACGAGTTCATGAGCGCGCTCGAGGCTGCGAAGAAGAGCGGCAAGTTCGACTACGCGATCGATCTGGGCATGTCGGACAAGGGCGAGTGGTATCCCTATGCGTTCCTGCCCTTCCTGCAGAGCTTCGGCGGCGGGCTGGTCAACCGCAAGACCTATGACACCGCAGAGGGTGTGCTCAACGGCGATGCCGCGATCGCCTGGGGCAACTGGTGGCAGTCGCTGTTTACCGACAAGCTGGCGCCCGGCACCAGCCAGGACCCGGCAGCCCATGAAACCGGCTTCATCGACGGCAAATACGCCTTCTCGTGGAACGGCAACTGGAATGCGGTCAAGACGATGGACAAGGTCGACGATGTCGAGTTCCTGCCCGCGCCGGACTTCGGCAACGGCTCCAAGATCGGCGGCGCGTCCTGGCAGTTCGGCATCTCGGCCAGCTCCAAGGCTCCCGAAGGTGCGGCGGAGTTCATCAAGTTCGCGACGCAGGACAAGTATCTGGCGGAGTTCTCGGATGCGCTCGGCCTGATCCCGGCGACCAAGTCGGCCGCGCAGATGACGAAGAACTACAAGACGGGCGGTCCGCTCGCAGTGTTCTACGGCCTGTCCGAGGCGCAAGCCGAGAAACGTCCGGTGACGCCCGGCTACGTCGTCGACTCCAAGGTGTTCCAGAAGGCCGCCGCGGATATCGCGGACGGGGCTGACGTGATCGACACGCTCGATTCCGCCACCGACCAGATCAACGCCGATATCAAGCGCAACGACGGCTACAAGAAGAACTGAGCCGCTGTGCCGCGGGGGCGCGCGATTGCCGCGCCCCCACCTCCAACTTCAGACCGGGAGACCGCGCCATGCGCTCGTCACTGACTTCCGCCAATCGGGCGGGATGGGCCTTTGCCCTGCCGGGCATCGTGCTGATCCTCGCCTTCATCATCACGCCTTTCTTTCTGGGCGTCGGCTTTTCGCTGACCAACCAGCGGCTGATTTCGCCCAATGCCACGCGTTTCGTAGGCCTTGAGAACTACCGGGAAATGCTCAACATCGCGGTGGTCGACCTTCAGGCCAAGACCGATAGCGCGGGCAAGACCGTCACCGATGCCGACGGGCAGGCCGAATTTCCCCGCCTGCGCTCCATCACGCGCAATCCCGACACGCCGCAATATCACGGCATGCAGGAATGGTTCCGCTGGGTCTCGGGCGACACGGCGCATGTGGTAATCGCAAGCGACGTCGTGTTCTGGAAAGCGCTGCTCAACACCTGCATCTTCGTGCTGATGGTCGCACCGATCCAAGCCGCGATCGCGCTGGGCCTCGCACTGCTGATCAACCAGAAACTGCGCGGGATCACGATCTTCCGCACCATCTATTTCATGCCCGTGGTCGTCTCGATCGTCGTCGTCTCGCTGCTCTGGCGTTTCATCTATTCGGGACAGAACGGGCTCTTGAACAACATGCTGTCCTTCCTGAGCTTCGGGCATTTCCAACCCGTCGACTGGCTGGGCAACCCACATACCGCGCTTGGCGCGATCATCACGATGTCGATCTGGCAGGCGGTGGGCTTCCACATGGTGATCTGGCTCTCCGGGCTGCAGACGATCCCGCCCACGCTTTACGAGGCCGCAGCGATCGAAGGCTCCTCGAAATGGCAGACCTTCCGCTATGTCACCTGGCCGGGGCTGCGCCACACCGCGGTGTTGGTGCTGATCGTGATCACCATGCAGGCCTTCGCGATCTTCGCCCAGATCGACGTCATGACGAAGGGCGGTCCGCTCGACTCGACCCAGACGCTGGTCTTCCAGGCCGTGCAACGCGGCTACGGGATGCAGAACATCGCGGGTGGCTCGGCGATCTCGGTGATCCTGTTCCTGATCGTTCTGGTGATTTCGATGATCCAACGCTGGCTGACGAGGGAGCGCTGAAATGAGTGTCATTGGTTCCGATAACCGCAATCTGCGGCTGGGTGTGCGCTATCTCGTGCTGATCCTGATCGCGCTGATCTTCGTCCTGCCGCTGCTGTTCATGGTGATGTCCAGCTTCAAGCCCAGCGACGAGCTGCTGCGCGACACGTCGAGCCTGCGCGCCTTCCTGCCGGTGGGCCAGCTCAGCCTCGACAATTACACCGGCGCCTTCGAGCGCGCCCCGGTCGGGCTCTTCGTATTCAACTCGATCTTCGTGACCGGCACGACGGTGCTGCTGTCGCTGGTGATCTGTTCGCTCGCAGGGTTCTCCTTCGTCTTCCTGCAATGGCGCGGGCGCGACGTGATGCTCTCGATCATTCTCGCGACCTTCATCGTGCCGTTCGAGACCATCGCGATCCCGCTTCTGCTGGAAGTGTCGAAACTGCCCTGGCTGGGGCTGGACGGGCTCAGCTGGGGCTGGCTCGACAGCTACCGCGTGCAGATCATCCCGTGGATCGCGGACGGGCTGACGATCTTCCTCTTCGTGCAGTATTTCAAAGGCCTGCCCGGAGAGCTGATCGAAGCGGCCCGCGTCGAGGGCGCAAGCTGGTTCCAGATCTATCGCCGCGTGGTGATCCCGCTCTCGGGGCCCGTCATCGCGACCGCCGCGATCCTGAAATTCCTGATCATGTACAACCAGTATCTCTGGCCGCTGATCGTGGTCCAGCAAGAGCAGTATCGCCCGGTGATGGTCGGCCTGCAGTATTTCTTCCAACTCAACCCCGCATGGGGGGAGATCATGGCTTACCTGACGCTGATCACGGTGCCGGTTCTCGCCTTCTATCTCGTGCTTCAAAAGGCGTTCATCGCCTCCATCGCCTCCACCGGCGTGAAAGGATAATCCGACATGGTTCTCGCACTCGACAAGCAATGGGTCTGGGACAGCTGGTATGCCCATGACGGCGAACGCTGGCATGCCTGGTTCCTCAAGGCCGACAAGTCGCTCGGCGATCCGGACCTGCGCCACTTCAACGTCAGCCAGGGCCACGCGGTCTCGGACGACCTGATAAGCTGGCACCATCTGGGGACGTCGCTGACCCCGGCTCCGGCCCCGGCCTGGGACGATCTGGTCACCTGGACCGGGTCGGTGCTGCGCGACGATCACGGGCTGTGGCACCTGTTCTACACGGGCGGTCGGCAGTCCGAAGACGGGCTCTATCAGCGCATCGGCCACGCGACCTCGCGCGACTTGCACAACTGGGACCGCGTGGGCGACGGGCTCTGCCTCGACCTGACCGGGCCCAACGCCGCGCAGTACGAAGCCGAACACATGGTCGGTCACTGGCACGACCGGGCGATGCGCGACCCCTGGGTGATGCGCGACCCCGCAGGCGACGGCTGGCTGATGTATTTCACCGCCCGCGCCCCCGGCATCGAAGAGGCGAACGCGGCCGGGGCCATCGGCTTCGCCACCTCGCCCGACCTGATCCACTGGGAATTGCAGCCGCCGGTCTTCGTCGGCGGGTTCGGTCAGCTCGAAGTGCCGCAGGTCTTCGAGGAGAACGGGCGCTGGTATTGCCTGTTCTGCACCGCCGCCGAGCACTGGAGCCGCGCACGCATCGCGGAAACCGGCATGACCCCGGTGACCGGCAACCACTACCTGATCGCAGACGATCCGCGCGGGCCGTGGCGGATCGCCCCCGGCTTCCTCGACGGCGCGAACCCGTGCCGGCGCTATGCCGCACGCATCCTCAAGACCGCCGAGGGTCTGGTGATCATGGGGTTCGACGACAACGGCCACGACCATTTCGTCGGCCAGATCCGCGACCCGGAGCCCGTTCTCGTGGATGCGGAGGGCTATCTGCACATAGACCCGGATGCCGAGCAGGGAGGGAAATGACATGGCAGACATCAAGCTGCGCGGCCTGCGCAAGAACTATGGTGCGCATGAGGTCATCCGCGGCGTCGATATCGACGTGGCCGATGGCGAGTTCTGCGTCTTCGTCGGCCCCTCGGGCTGCGGGAAATCCACGCTGCTGCGGATGATCGCAGGGCTCGAGGACATCTCGGGCGGCACGCTGGAGATCGGCGGCGAGCGCGTCAATGACGTGCAGCCCCGCGAACGCGGCGTGGCGATGGTGTTCCAGAGCTACGCGATCTTCCCGCATATGAGCGTGCGCGACAACATGGCCTTCGGCCTCACCATCTCGGGCGCGTCGAAAGCCGAGAAGGCGGAGAAGGTGCAGCGCGCCGCCGAGATCCTGCAAATGGAGCATCTGCTCGACCGCCGCCCCAGCCAGCTCTCGGGCGGCCAGCGCCAGCGCGTCGCGATCGGGCGCGCGATCACCCGCAACCCCTCGGTCTTCCTCTTCGACGAGCCGCTCTCGAACCTCGACGCGGCGCTTCGGATGGACATGCGCATGGAGATCGGCAAGCTCCACAAGCAGCTGGGCGCGACGATGATCTACGTCACCCACGATCAGGTCGAGGCGATGACGCTCGCCGACAAGATCGTGGTGCTGCGCGACGGGCTGGTGATGCAGTCGGGCTCGCCGATGGAGCTCTATCACAACCCGGCCAACCGCTTCGTCGCAGGCTTCCTCGGCGCACCGTCGATGAATTTCCTCGAGGTCGAAGTCCTGGAAGCCGACAGCGAAAACGCCAAGGTCGCGCGTCACTCCATGGACCCGATCGTCGTGCCCGTGCGCGGTCGTAAATTCGCCCCCGGCGACACCGCCCTGCTGGGTCTGCGCCCGCAATACGTCACCCCCAGCACGCCCGATCAGGGCGTCCTGCACGGTCAGGTATCGCTCGTCGAACGGCTGGGCAGTGAAACGGTCGTCGATCTGGCGATGGCGGACGGCACGAGCCTGATCGCCGCCTTCAGCGAGGACAGGCAATTCGAACGCGGCGAACGGATCGATCTGGCGTTCGACCCCGCCCGGACCCATCTGTTCCACCCCGACGACTAAGGGCCATCGCGCGCTGACACTCGACCGGCATCGGCCTTTCGGACCATCAGACCATCCGGAACGCCCTGCGTCTTCGTGCCCCCATCGGGAGTCAGCCGCGCGCCTGCCTCTGCTCGCGAAAGATCGTGAATACGCCGCTCGCGATGATGATCGCCGCACCGGCGATCGTCATCGCATCCGGGCTCTCGCGCCAGATGAGCCAGCCGAAGAGCGTGGCCCAGAGCAGGCCGGTGTAGTCCAGCGGCGCCACCACGACCGCCGGGGCGAAGCGGAATGCCTGTGTCATCATCGTCATCCCCGCGGTGCCGAAAATCGCGAGACCGACGAAAAGCCAGAGGTCCTCGGACCGCACCGGGATCCAGACGAAGGGCACGATCAGCGCACTCAACAGCGCGCCCGCGCCCGTCAGGTAGACAAGCAGCGTCCACACGCTCTCGCGGCTATCCACCCAACGGGCGCTGAGCATCAGCAGGGCATAGACAAGCGCCGTCGCGACTGGCAGCAGCGAGATCAGCTGGAACGACGCGCCGCCCGGCCGGATGATCACGAGCACCCCGAGAAACCCTACCAACACCGCCAGCCAGCGCCGCCACCCGACCTCTTCCCCAAGGAAAAGGGCGGATATCAGGGTGATGAAGAAGGGCGCGACGAAAATCAGCGCGGTGGCCTCGGCCAGAGCGAGATAGATGAAGCTGGTGAAAAACATCATCGCGGCCCCAACCCAGAGCGCGCCGCGCAGCAAATGCGCAAGCGGCCGGTACGAACGCAGGGCTGAAGGGCCGCCCAGGATCAGGGCAATAGCGATGGTGACCGGCAGGGCGATCACGTTGCGCAGGAAAAGGATCTGGAGCGGAGAATAGCCGGCGGTGAGCGTCTTCGCGATCGCGTCGTTGGCACTCAGACAGGCCACCCCCACGCACATCAGGAATATGCCCTGCGTGTACGTTCTCGGCGCGTCGGAAATCGCAGAGCTCATCGTCACCTCCCTGATCGGTCCTGCCCTCCAAAAAGGGATCACAGGATTGAGACTTACACTGCCCATCCAGAACCCGAAAGCACTGTGGCAGAGCCCTGTCGATTGGATATGTCGTGCAGGACTGGAGGCGTTCGTCTCGCGATTTCACGCCGGAACGGCTCAAACCGGCAAGGCGGTCATCCGCGACCGAAAGACGCTCGGCTGCAACGCAAGCGCCCGGGGGCGCTTGGGCCCCCGGACATCGCGCGCCGTTCGCGACAAGCGGTCAGGCCTCTTTCGGCTCCCCCCGGAATCCCAGCAAGCGCAGCGCATTCATCGTGACCAGCACAGTCGCCCCGGTATCCGCCATCACCGCGATCCAGAGACCGGTGACACCGAGAAGCGTCGTCACGAGGAACACCCCCTTGAGCCCGAGCGCGATGGCCACGTTCTGACGGATATTGGCCATCGTCGCGCGCGCCAGACGAATTTGCCTCGGGACATCCAGAACCCGATCGCGCAGCAGCGCACCATCGGCAGTTTCCAACGCGACATGGGTGCCCGATCCCATCGCGATGCCGAGATGCGCGCTGGCCAGTGCCGGGGCGTCGTTGATACCGTCGCCCACCATCATCACATGCGCATCCCGCGCCAGCGCGCGAACCTCCGTCACCTTATCCTCGGGCAGCAGACCGGCACGCGCCTCGATGCCGAGCCCGTCGGCGATCGCGCGACCCGTCACCGGATTGTCGCCCGTCAGCATGACCGAGCCGATGCCCATGCGCTTGAGCGCGGCAATCGCCTCGGCGGCATCGGCGCGCGGCTCGTCGCGCAGCGCGATCAGGCCCAGAAGGCGTTCGTCCGTAAAGACGGTCACGACGGTCTTGCCGGCGCTTTCCAGCCGGTGGACAGCGGCACGATCCGCCTCCGTCAGAACACCCGCCTCCGTGGCGAGACGCGGGGCCCCTACGTGCCAGGTTTCACTGGCGATCACGGCGCGCGCGCCGCGGCCCGGGATCGTGGTGGCTGACATCGCCTGCGGAACCGCGATGCCGCGCTCCTCCGCCCGGGCGAGGATCGCCTGCGCCAGCGGATGACTGCTGCCCGTCTCGACCGCCGCAGCGGTGGCGAGAAGGCTGACCTCATCGCCGTGCAGCGGCACCAGATCGGTGATCTGCGGTCGCCCCTCGGTCAGCGTGCCGGTCTTGTCGAAGGCGACGAGGCTGGTTTTGGCCGCCGTCTCCATCACCGCGCCGCCCTTCATCAACAGCCCGTGGCGCGCGCCGGTGGAGAGGCCTGCAGCAACCGCGGCGGGGACCGAGATCACCAGCGCGCAGGGGCAGCCGATCAGCAACAGCGCGAGGCCACGATAGATCCATGTCTCCCACGGCGCCCCGAAGACCAGCGGCGGCACGACTGCGGCCAGAAGCGCCACGCCCACCACCGCAGGCATGTAGACGCGGCTGAACCGGTCGATGAACCGCTCCACCGGGGCGCGCGCGCTCTCGGCCTCTTCCACGAGATGCAGAATGCGCGAGATCGTGTTGTCCTCGGCGGCCTTCTCGACGCGGATGCGCAGCTCGCCCTCGGTATTGATCGAGCCGGCGAAGACCGCCTCGCCCGGCTCTTTGAGAACCGGCACGCTCTCGCCGGTCACCGGGCTTTCATCGACGCCCGAACTACCGGAGACGATGGTGCCATCCGCCGGGATGCGGTCGCCCGGGCGGGCCTGCACGATCTGTCCGATGGCGAGGCTGTCAGCGGCAACCTCGCTGATACGGTCGCCCACGACCAGCCGGGCGGTCTGCGGCACCAGATCGGCCAGCGCACGGATCGAACCGCGCGCCCGCGATGCCGCAACCCCTTCCAGCATCTCGCCCACCGCGAACAGGAAGACGACGAGCGCCGCCTCTTCCGCCGCGCCAAGAAAGAGCGCACCGATCGCGGCGATGCTCATCAGCATTTCGATGGTGAAGGGCATCCGCGCCCGCGCCATCAGCGCGGCGCGCCGGATCACTGGCGCGACGGAGATTACGGTGGCGAGCATGAAGACCCAATGCGCGATCTGTCCGCCGACGAGCAGCTTCACGATCCAGGCCGAGGTCAGCAAGACCCCTGTCGCGATCAGGTAGCGTCCCTTGACGGTCGCATACCATGCAGGATCGGCGGGTGGCGTCTCGCTTTGAGCGGGAAGCTCCGATCCCTCTCCGAACTCCTCTGTTCCGGTGAAAGCCCCCTCGGGCAGGACGAACCCGCCCTTGGGTTTTTCCGGGGCCGCGCCCTTGACCGAAATCCCGAAACCGAGGCGGCGCACTGCCGTCTCCACGCTCTCGCGGGAGGTGGTGGCCGCGTCCAGCCGCAGCCGCAGACGCTCATTCATCAGCGTGACCTCGACCGCCTCGACGCCGGGCAGAGCCTCGACCGCGCCGCGCACCTTTGCCGCGCAGGAACCGCAATCCATCCCGGTCACCCGCCATTCCTGAAGGTCTGTCGCCTCGGTCATCTGCTGCCGTCCTCTTCCTTCGATTTCTCGACAGCAGAGAAGATAGGAGCTACAGCGACTATAGGTTCAAGGGGGAATTTCGCCCTCGCGTGACCGAGACCGAGGAACGACATGCATACGATCGGAACATTGGCGCGCCGCACCGGCACCAAGGTGCAGACCATCCGCTATTACGAGCAGATCGGCCTGATGCCAGAGCCGGGGCGGACCGCGGGCGGCCAGCGGCGCTACGGCGATGCCGATCTCGACCGGCTCGCCTTCATCCGCCATTCGCGCCAGCTTGGTTTCCCGCTCGAGGCGATCCGCGAATTGCTGGACCTCTCGGATCATCCCGCGCGCGATTGCGGGGCTGCGGATTCGATCGCGCGGCGACAGTTGCGCGAGGTCGAGACCCGGATCGCCCGGCTCGCGGCGCTGAAGCGCGAGCTGGAACGAATGATCGGCGAATGTCGCGGTGGAACCGCTTCGGATTGCCGGGTGCTGGAGGTGCTGCGCGACCACTCGGAATGCCTCGCCGACGATCACGACGCGATAGGCTGACCCCGCAGACAGGGGCCGATCAGCTGAGCTTCCGGAACAGGCTGAACTGGAATGACTGCAGGTTGCCTGAGGGTGTCATGTGTTTCTGGAACCGTTTCGCCACCAGCTCAAAATCGGGGCCCAGCGCATCGCCGAGGGCCTCCGGACTGTAGCGACGGACGGGAAGGCCACTGCAGGTCTCCGGCCCGTCAGGCGCGAAGGTCGCGATGATCGCGTGACCGCCAACGCGCAGGGCACGAGACAGGCGCGTCACATAGGCATCCCGGTCCGATGGGTCGACCAGAAAGTGGAACACGGCGCGATCATGCCAGAGGTCGTAGACCCGCTGGGGCGACCAGCGCGTGATATCGGCGACGATCCACTCCACATCCGCGCCGCGCGGCCCAAGCCGGGCACGCTGGGCGTCGAGGGCCGTCTGGGAGAGGTCGAGAACGGAAATGTCGCGCAGGCCACGCGCGATCAAGCCGTCAACGACCCGCGAAGTGCCGGCGCCCACGTCGATCACCCGAGTGTCCGGCGTCAAACCGGCGCATTCGGCAAGTTCGAGCGAGATCTCCTGAGCGTCCTGATGCCAGCTGAGGTCACTGTCACTCTTGCTGCCGTAGATCCGGTCCCAGTGATCCTTTCGCGCCTCGTTCATCCAAATCCTCCACGCGGCCAGTATAGCGCGTGGTTAAGATTACGAATATGCGCAAACCGCCCTCACGCTTGGCATCCTATTCGAGCGACGCGGCGAGGGCGCGCACTGCGTCCTTGCCCAGCCGTGCGCCCGGCGCGCCCAAGACCGCGCCGCCGACTGTCTGCCCCATCCCGATCGCCTGTTCGACCGGATGCCCAAGAAGACGGGAGGCAAGATAGCCCGCATTGAACGCGTCGCCCGCGCCGGTGGTATCGCGCAGCTCTGTCAGAACCGGGGTGTCGCGCCGACCGGTGCGCCCCTCGGCAAGATACCAGACGGGGCGCGCGCCATCCTTCACGGCGATCTCCGCCACCCCCTGCCCGCTCAATCGCTCCAAGGTCTGTTCCGGCGTCGCATCGCCCCACAAGGCTGCCTCGTCGTCAAAACTCGGCAGCGCGATATCTGTATAGGCGAGCATGCGCAGACACGTGTCACGCGCCTCCTCCGGCGATTGCCAGAGCCGCGGCCGATAGTTCGGATCGAAGGAAATTCGCGCGCCGTCGCTGCGCGCTTTGGCAATCGCGTCGAACAACGTCTCGCGCGCCTCCGGCGAGAGAATGGCAAGGGTGATGCCCGACACATGGACGAGATCCGCGCCGGACAAGGCGCGCCCGAGGGTATCGGGATCATCCGCGAGCCGACGCGCCGCAGAGAGCTGGCGCCAATAGTGAAAACTGCGCTCCGCCCCCTCGAGCTCGATCATGTAGAGGCCCATCTCGCGCTCGGCATCGCGCTGAACGGTGGAGATGTCCAAGCCATCCGCCTCCATCTCTGCGAGGAAACGACCGGACAGCTTATCCTCGCCGATGCGCGTGACGAAGCCCGCCCGGGCACGCGACCCAAGCAATTGCGCCGCATGCCACAGCGTGTTGAACGTATCGCCCGCATAGCCGAGGCGGAACGTGCCGCCCTCGACCGGGGCGAGTTCCAGCATCGCTTCGCCGATGGCGACCATCTTCTTCGGGTTCTCACTCATTCGCGCTGGCCTTTCGCGTCGAGATCAAAGATGCGTCCGGTCAGCCAATCGGGCCAGTCCCGCTCGAAGAACGCGCGCGCGCTCTCGTCGAAGCTGCGGTTTTCGCGGGTGTCGATCTTCAAGTCTTCCCCCTCCAGACGGACGAGGATTTGCGTCTGCTTGTCGATGCCGCGCTCCGTCTTGAAGCGGAACGCGCCCAGATCCGTATCGCGCGCCATCGGGATCGCTTCGCCGTCATCGGAACAGATCGCGCGCGCGCCGCGGCTGCCACCGCCCTGCGAGATATACTGGTCGAGCGCGGCAAGGACGGCCTCGGAGGCAAGCGCCATCTGCTGCCACTGGATCGCGCGACCGCCATCGCCCGCGCGCTCCGGGGCAATCCCGCCGCTGCGCAAACTCCGGTTCAACTGGCGTGCCGCTGCAAGCGCTTCGGCCACGTCTTCGCCGTTGCAGATCATCCCGGCATGGTCGCTCATCCGGGCCTGAACTTCGTCGCGGACCGACTTCACGGAATGCGTGCTGTCCGTCTTCAACCGTGCGAGCAGATCCGTCACCGACGCAGTGAGGGCCTCCGATCCGACGGCATCCGGCGCATGGGCCGTGCGGCTCGCGCCGATATGCTCGCCAACGCGGGTGCCGAAGACCTGACCGGCGTTCAGGGCCGATCCGCCCGGGCGCGTCACGCCATGCGTGCCCGCCGCCTCGCCCGCGGCATAGACACCGCGCAGGTTGGAACGCCCCCACGGATCGACCGCGATCCCGCCATTCATATGCTGGTTGTTCACCGCGAATTCGAGCGGTGCGGCGGCGATGTCGACCTTGTAGCGGCGGTACAGTTCGATTGCGAGCGGGTTCATGTGGCGCAGCCGGTCGATCGGCAACTCCTGATCCGCCCCGGCGGTGCCCAGATAGGTCCGCACATCCTCGTCGAGGCGGGTGAGATCGAAGGGCTGATCCCCAGGCACCGGAAGCGGGTTGCGGTTGAAGTCCATGAAGACCCGGCGCCCCGCAGCGCTCTCGCGCCAGACCGCCAGATCGACGAGGCTCGACGCGAAATCCAGCATCCGCGTCGCGTGGAACGGCCATTGATAACCCTTGCGGAACACGTTGGAGGCCAGCTCCTGCGTCGTCCGGTAGTACTGCGCGAGGAAATGATGCTCGCGCCCTTCGGCATCGACCGAATAGATATGCGGCAGGGATTGCACGTAAGTCCCCGAAAGGTTCCACGGGAACCCTTCGCGGCGCGTCCCTATGCCGAACTGGCTCTCGGTGAGGTTGACCAGTTCGATCCCCGCTTCGAGCGCGAGACCCAGCGTGCCGAAGCAGCCATTGGGATAGACGCTGTCGCGATAAAGCTCGCCCGGCCCGCCCGCCGCGAGCACGACATTCGGCGCGGCAAACAGCACGAGACCATAGGGATTGGCCTCGCTGCGGTCGGATTTGCGGAACGCCAGCGCCCCGGTGACACGGCGGTCATCCCCCTCGCCTTCGGTGAGCAGTTGCACGACCGTCGTGTGGTTGAAGATCGGCACGTGGAGCCGCAGCGCCTCTTCCGCCAGCACCTTGACCATCAGCCGTGACGTTCGGGGGCCGCAGCTCGTCGCGCGCCCGGTCTCGTCATGGTCGGTCTTGTAGCGCAGCGTCGCGCCGAACCGGTCCTGCGGCAGCGGCAGCCCGAGATATTGCAGCGAGGCCATCATGCGCGGCGAGCCGACCGCCTCGATATAGGCCGTGTCCTCGTCCATCGCGCCGCCAGCCCGGATCGCCCGCGCCATCGCTTGAAAATCATCCCCGTGATCGGCGGTGTTCGCGGTGTGCAGCGTCTGCTTGTCGGAGCCCGAGCAGGCGGAGGCCCCGCCCCAGGCGCTCTGGCTCGCGACGATCACCTCGCCGCCGCGCCGCTTGAGTTCGACGGCGGCGCGAAGCCCCGCGGCCCCGCTGCCGACGACGAGGCAACCGGTGCGATAGACCGGCAGGGTGAGGCCCGCGATCTCGAGCATCTCCGGGACCGTCTCGTCGGCCCGCAGCCGCGGCATCTCGATATCGGTCAGGGCGTCGAGGATTTCCTGAGGGATTGCACTGTCCATGTCTTGGCTCCGTTTGCGGTGCGATCAGCTCTGCGGAATGTCGACCCAGGCGCGTTGCCGGGACGAGCTCATGCAGGCGTCGACGATCTGGGTGATGTGATGTCCGCTCTCGAAGGTCGGCCACATCGCCTTGCCAGAGACGATGGAGCGGATGACCTCCGCCGCTTCGATGATCTTGGTCTCGTTATAGCCGAGCGCGAAATTCGGCAGCGGCAGGAAGGCCGCGTAGGTCGGATGCTCGGGCCCGACATCGATCTCGCGGTAGCCGCGGCGCCCGATCGGATCGGCATTGGTGTAGAAGCGCAGCCGGTTCACCTCGTCGAACGTATAGGCGAGGCTGCCTTTCGTGCCGTAGATCTCGTAGGTCTGCATGAACTTGCGCCCAGTCGCGACACGGCTGAAATCCACGATCCCGTTCGCACCGTTCTCGAATGTGCACAGAAGCTGGGTCGCGTCGGGATTGGTGATATCGGCCCATTCCTCGCTGCCGGTCAGCTCTGCCGTCTCACCAAGCCCCAGCCCTTCGATCTTGGGACGGCGCGGCGTGACGATGATGTTGTTGGCGATCAGAGACGAGACGCGACCGACGAGGAATTCCATGAAGCTGAAGACATGGCTGCCGGTATCCCCGACGATCCCGGTGGGCGCGAGCGTCCCATCGGCGCGCCACATATAGGGCACCATCGGGTCGCCATACATGTCGACATGCTGGCACCCTTTGAACATCGTGATCTCGCCGATCTCGCCCGCATCGATGATCTCCTTCGCGAGATCGTGGACGGGGTTGCGCGGGAAGGCGTGACCGACGCGGGTGATCAGGCCGCGCGCCTTCGCGATATCGGCAAGCTCGCGCGCCTCCTCGGCGGATTCCGCGAGCGGCTTTTCGCAAAAGACATGCTTGCCCGCTTCGAGCGCGGCTTTCGCAACCTCGTAATGCAGGTTGTCAGGAAGACAGATATCCACGAGATCGACCTCGGGATCGGAGATCACCTCGCGCCAGTCCTGAACGATCCGCGCGCCGGGTGTCCGCTTCGCGAGTTCCGGTGCGGCGGCGGGATTGCGATCGACGAGGGTGACGACGCGCGCCGTGCCACCTTCGGTGCCGAAGAAATGCGGAAAGGTCTGATAGGCCATCGTGTGGACTTTGCCCATCCACCCCGAAGCGCCGAGCACGGCAACGCGGATCTCTGTCATTTGAACACTCCTCTCCTGTTCGCGCCGGTGTCTCTCCGCGCGGTCTCGTCTCTGTTTCGTCCGAACGGGCGGGCCTCCCGTCTCCCTGTCGTCTCAGCCCGCAGGCGTCTCGCCACTCGATCCACGTATGGCCAGCGAGACCGGCGTGCGGATTTCCGGCGCCGGCACCTTGTCGTTCTCGAGCCAGGCCAGGATCGTTTCGGCGACAAGCTTCCCGAAGCCGTCAATGTCGCAGCGCACCGAGCTGAGCGGGGGCCAGGAATGGGCCGCCTCCTCGATGTCATCGAAGCCCACGATGCGCAGATCACGGCCGACATTGCGCCCGATCTCGGCGCAGCCCGAAATCATCCCGAGCGCGACCTGATCGTTGAAGCAGACCGCGCCATCCACCTCCGGATGGTCGTCCGCCAACTCATGCGCCGCCTGCCTGCCGAAGGCGCGGCTCGCGCTGCCGGTCAGAACATGAGGCTCGAGCCCGGCCATCTCGATCGCACTCAGATAACCCGCCATACGTTCCTGCGTGACGGCCCGGCCTTCCAGACCGCCCACGAAAGCGATCCGCTTCGCGCCTTGTTCGAGAAGATGCTCGGTCGCGATGCGCGTCCCGTTCGGATAATCCGGCGCGGCGAAGGGGAAGAGCTCGGTCCGCATCTCGACTTTACGCAGCACCTGCATCGCCGGAATGCCCGCCCGCTGAAGCGCCTCGAAGCTCAGCGCCTCGTCGCCATAGGCGGGCGACAGGATCATCGCGGAGACGCCGTGCTCGATCATCGCCTCGACCACCTGCGCCTGCAGCTGCGGGTCTTCGTCGGTATTGGCCACGACCGCCGCATAGCCGCGGCTCGACAACGCCATTTGAACGGATGTCGCGAATTCGGTGAAGAACGGGTTGCGAAGGTCGTTGATCACGAGACCGACGAGCCCGGCCCCGGCGCTGCGCAGATTGGCCGCCGCCCGGTTATAGACATAGCCGATCTCGGTCATCGCAGCCTGCACCTGCTCGCGCGTTTTCTGCTTCACCAGGGGGCTGTTCTGGATCACGAGGCTGACGGTCGATTTCGAGACCCCGGCCTTGCGGGCCACGTCGATGATCGTCGGTCTGCGGTCGCTCGGCGCCATGTCACGCCCCCTGCGGCTGAGCCGCGATCTCAAGGTCGAAGACGAGGATGCCGTCGATCCCGCCTTGGGCGTTGGCGACGAGCTTCGCACCGAGCGCCCGGTGATCGGGATGTTCCTGATAGGCGGCGAGCGCCTCCCAGTCGCGGAAATCGACAGTGAAGCCATGCATGTAACCGCGCTCGATCTTCTCGGGGCTCTCGGAGCGGCCCGCGCAGATCGCGCCAAGCCCGTCCACCTTGCCCTCGATCGCGTGCAGCTCCTCCCAGAGCGGCGCGATCTCTTCCTCGCTCAGCTCGGGTTTGAATTTGACGAGAACGATGTGGCGCACTGTCATGTCAGCCTCCATGTGACGCGCGGATCATATCGGCGGCTTTCTCGCCGATCATGATCGCCGCGGCGTTGGTATTGGACGAGATCACGCGCGGCATGATCGAGTTATCGACGACGCGCAGCCCCTCGATCCCGTTGAACCGCAATGTCGGGTCTACGACAGCTCCCGGATCGGCGCCCATGCGACATGTCCCCGCGCAGTGATGCGACGTTTTCGAATGGGTGCAGATGAAATCGAAGTAATCCTCATCGGTTCGGACATCGGGCCCCGGAAGGCGCTCGGCGAGGATATATTTGCGCAGAGGCGATTGCGACAGGATTTCCTGCGTCAGCTTCAGCCCCCGGATCGACATTTCGCGATCGAGCGGATCCTGCAGGTAGTTCGGATCGATCAGCGGCGCCTTCGCCGGATCGTCGCTTTGCAGGCGGACGCTGCCGCGCGAGCGCGGGCGCAGATAGCAGGAATTGAGCGTGATACCGCCCTGCGGCATCGAGACGACGCCGTGTTCGATGCCGGTCCCGAGCCCGAGATGGAACTGCAGATCCGGGGACCGCGCCTCGGGATCG
The DNA here is from genome assembly GCF_002563775.1 of Thioclava sp. ES.031. NCBI lineage: Bacteria > Pseudomonadati > Pseudomonadota > Alphaproteobacteria > Rhodobacterales > Paracoccaceae > Thioclava > Thioclava sp. ES.031. Next base: position 3,888,549 of record NZ_PDJO01000001.1, read on the forward strand.
GCATACCAGAAGCCACCGGTTTCGAACAAAGACGACGCCACCGGCCCCTTGCGTCCGAACAGATATTGCAGCCCCGCCAGCGCCGCCCAATGCGGTTTCGCATAACGGTCGTAGCTATAGGGGCCGGAAAGCTCACTGATGCAATAAAGGTCGAGGTGATCCTGCAGATTGGACCCCACCTCCGGCTGGTCGAAGACGACATCGATCCCGAGCGAGGCCAGCTCGTCCGCCGGCCCGATCCCCGACAGCTGCAAGAGCCGCGGCGAGCCGATCGCCCCCGAACAGAGCAGCACTTCGCTTTCCGCCCGAAGCTGCGTGCCATCGACAAGCTCGACCCCGGTCGCGCGGCCATTCTCGACCACGATCCGGCGCACCTGAGCACCCAGCTGCACCGTGAGGTTCTCGCGGTGACGGTTGGGCGCGACATAGGCCATCGCAGCCGAGGAGCGGCGCACATTGCGCTGGGTCAGCTGGTAATAGGCGACCCCGTCCTGCTTCTCGCCGTTCACGTCGTAATTGCGCGGAATACCAAGCTCGGCGGCCGCTTCGAAATAGGCCTCGCAGACCGGCAGGGGCGCGCGCGGATCGCTCACGCCGAGCGGGCCGCCCTTGCCGTGATACCGGTTCTCGAGGCTCGCGTTATCCTCGGCCTTGCGGAAATAGGGCAGCACGTCCTCGTAGCCCCAGCCGGTGCATCCCATCTGACGCCATTCGTCGTAATCGCGCGCATTGCCGCGGGTATAGACCTGCGCGTTGATCGCGGAGCCGCCGCCGATCACCTTGGCCTGCGTGTAGCGAAAGACCTTCTTCTGCATGTGCCGCTGCGGAACCGTTTCCCAGCCCCAGCTGCCGATGCCCTTGGTCATCTTCGCAAAGCCCGCGGGCAGATGATAGAATGGGTGGCGATCGCTGCCGCCCGCCTCGAGCAGCAGCACGTCAGCCGACGGGTCCTCGGAGAGACGCCCGGCCAGCACCGAGCCTGCCGAACCGCCGCCGATAATGATGAAATCATAAGTCGTCTTCATGCTGGCCTCCTTTGGCCAAGTCTCTCGCCGCAGCCCGGGTGGCTCAGGCGGCAAGCTCTGTCTGTTCGATATGCTCGGCCGCGCGCAGGGCGAGCGCCGCGACGGTAAGGGCGGGGTTCACGGCAGCCGAGGTCGGCAGGACGGACGCGTCGGCGATGAACAGGTTCGGGTGGTCATGGCTGCGGCAGAACGTATCGACGACGCTCGACGCCGGATCGTTACCCATCCGCGCCGTCCCGCATTGATGCGACGGGGTCTGCCGGTCGAACGGCCGCGCGAGCACGATCGGGTAGCCCGCAGCGCGTAGCTTTCTGCGCAGCATGGCGACGAGTTCGAGATGGGTCTCCCAATTGGAGCGCTTCCAGTCGAGCCGGATCTTGCCGTCCTTGAGGGTCACGCGACTCTCGGGATTGGGGAGGTCTTCGGACATCGCATAAAGGTCGACCGAGCGGTTGGCGATCCAGCTCGCCACCGGACGCGGCAGCGGCGAGGCCGAGGCGAGGATCGGACCGGAGATTTTGCCGAGCAGCTGGATATTGCCCAGCGGCGCGCCATTCGCCCCGCCCGACAGGTAGAAATCATTGATCGCCAGCGTCTTCTGATAGACCGCCCGGTTCCGGCGCAGCGGATGCAGCGCCAGAACGGCCGAGCAGTTGTGATTCATGAAATTGCGCCCGACCTGATCGGAGCCGTTCGCCAGCCCGGTCGGATGACGCTCATTCGCAGAAGCGAGCAAGAGGGCCGCGCTTTGCACCGCGCCGGCGGAGAGCACGACGACCGACGCCGTGAGTGTCTGCGTCTGCCCGTCTTTCTCGATCTCGACCCCGCTGATGCGGTTCTCGGCATCGACGATCAGACGCCGCGCCCGCGCGCCCGTCATCAGCTCCACATTCGGGGCTTTCAGCGCCGTCGCCAGACCGACGCTTTCGGCATCCATCTTGCCGCCGCAGGTATCGGGGAACGCATCCCAAGGCGTTTTCCCATGCGCGAGCCAACGCTCGATATCGACCCCGAGCGGCAGGGAAGACGGGTGCAGCCCGACCGATTTCAGCCGCCGCCGAAGCGCCACGATATCTGGTTCGTCCGGGACCGGCGCATGGGCGTAGAGACCGGAATGGCGCGGCTCCGTCGGGTCCTCTCCAAGCTGACCGCGCACCTGATAGAGCGCCTCGGCCTTCTGGTAGAACGGCTCGATCTCGTCATAGGCGATCGGCCAGCCCGGCGTGGTCCCGCCCTGATGCGCGACAGGCGAGAAATCCGCCTTGCGGTAGCGCATCAGAACGGCGCCGTAGAATTTCGAATTGCCGCCGACATTGTAGTAATTGCCGGGGTTGAACGGCACGTCATCGCCATCGAGCCAGGTTTCCTCGGGCCGGTAATGACCGCGCGCGAAGATCGCGTCCGGGTCGCGCGCGTCCGGCGTGTCGGGCAGGCGTTCGCCACGCTCGAGCACCAGCACGCGCCGCCCCGTCCGGGCCAGTGCCGCCGCCGTCGTGGCACCGCCCATGCCCGAGCCGATGATGATGACGTCGGCATCGCTCATGGCTGGATGCGCTCCTCCGTCTTGGGATCGAAGGCCACCGCCTTGTCCATGTTGACGGCGAAATCGAAGACCTCGCCCGCCCGCACGGTCACATCGGCCCGCATCCGGGCGATGGCGTCGCGCCCGCCCAGCGTCATCGTCACGAATGTATCGGACCCGGCAGGCTCGGTGACGCCGATATGGTTGCGCAGCGACGCGACATGGTCGGCGTTGCGATCGGCCCCCTCCGGATCGGTGATCGTCTCCGGCCGGATCCCGAGAAGGATTTCGCGCCCGTCCCACGCGGCGAGATTGGGCTGCGGGAAGCTGAGCAGTTGCTCCACCCCGTCATGGCCCGTCACGGCGGCATGCGGCGCACCGTCCTTCACCACGATCCGCGCAGGCACCACGTTCATCGCAGGGCTACCCATGAAGGTCGCCACGAAGACATTCGAGGGCGTGTCGTAGATTTCCTTCGGCGTGCCGAGCTGCTGCACATAGCCCTTGTTCATCACTGCGATCCGGGTCGAGAGCGTCATCGCCTCGATCTGGTCGTGGGTGACGTAGACGATCGTGGTGCCAAGGCTCTGGTGCAGCTTCTTGATCTCGGTGCGCATGTCGACGCGCAGTTTCGCGTCGAGGTTCGACAGCGGCTCGTCGAACAGGAACACATCCGGGTCGCGCACCAGCGCACGGCCCATCGCGACGCGCTGGCGCTGACCGCCCGAAAGCTGCCCCGGTTTGCGGTCGAGCAGATTGTCGATCTGCAGCATCTCCGCCACCCGGTTCATCGCGTCCTCGCGTTCGGGCTTGGGCGTGCCATGCATCTCGAGACCGAAAGTGATGTTCTGGCCGACCGTCATGTTCGGGTAGAGCGCGTAGGACTGGAACACCATCGCGATGTTGCGCTTCGACGGGTGCACACCGTTCATGGTGCGCCCCTTGATCGAAATCTCGCCGGAGGTGATCCCTTCCAGCCCCGCGATCATGCTCAGAAGCGTGGACTTACCGCAGCCGGACGGGCCGACCAGCACGAGGAATTCACCTTCATCGACCGAGATGTCGACGCTGTGCAGCACTTCGACCGCGCCGTAGGACTTGGTGACGTTTGAAATATCGAGGAGACCCATTGGCATTACCCCTTGACTGAGCCCGCCATCAGGCCGCGCACGAAGAAGCGCCCCGAGACGATGTAGACGATGAGAGTGGGCAGCGCCGCAAGGATCGCACCCGCGAAGTGAACGTTGTAGGCCTTCACGCCGGTCGAGCTTTGAACGAGGTTGTTCAAGGCGACGGTCATCGGCTGGCTGGCCTGCCCGGCGAAGGACGACCCGAACAGGAAGTCGTTCCAGATATTGGTGAACTGCCAGATGATCGTGACCACGATGATCGGCCCCGACAGCGGCAGCAGGATGCGGTAGAAGATCCGGAAGAACCCGGCCCCGTCGATCTGCGCCGCGCGCACCAGCTCGGTCGGGAAGGCCGAGTAGTAGTTGCGGAAATAAAGCGTCGTGAAGCCGAGCCCGTAGACGACGTGGACGAGGATCAGCCCCGGCACCGAGCCTGCGAGCCCGATCATGCCCAGCACCCGCGCCATCGGGATCAGCACGATCTGGAACGGAATGAAGCACGAAAACAGCAGCATCCCGAAGAGGATCGTGTCGCCGCGGAACCGCCACTTGGTCAGCACGTACCCGTTGAGCGCGCCCATGATGGTCGAGATCGCCACCGCCGGAACCACGATCAGGATCGAGTTGATGAAGTAGGGGCGCAGGCCGGTCGGCTGAACGCCGATCTGGGCCGAGGACCAGGCTTCGCGCCAGGGCTCGAAGGTCCAGACATCGGGCAGCGCCATCATGTTGCCACCCGTGATCTCGCTCAGAGGTTTGACCGAGTTGATCAGCATCACCGCGAGCGGCAGCAGGTAGAACAGCGCGAACAGCAGCAGGAAAAGATAGATGAAGGTGCGGGTCACGCGATTTGTGCGGATCGCGACCCCGGTATCGACGGCGCCGGACATTACTTCGGCTCCTTCAGTTCAGCGTAGAGATAGGGGATCATGATCGCGGCGATGGTCATCAGCATGATAACCGCCGACGCTGCGCCCACGCCCATCTCGTTGCGGGTGAAAGTGTAGGAATACATGAAGGTCGCGGGCAGTTCGGTTGCCCGGCCCGGGCCGCCACCGGTCAGCGCGATGACGAGGTCATAGGATTTGACCGCGAGGTGCGCGAGGATGACGAAGGCCGACAGGAACGCGGGCCGAAGCTGCGGAATGATGATGCGGCGATAGAGGTTCCAGTTCGAGGCGCCATCCATCTGTGCCGCTTTCAGGATCTCGTTGTCGATGCCGCGCAGCCCGGCGAGGAACATCGCCATGACGAAACCCGAGCTTTGCCAGACCGCGGCGATCACCACCGTGTAGATCGCCATGGACGAGCTCTTGATCCAGCCGAAATGGAAGCTCTCCCATCCCCAGAGATGCAGGGTATGTTCGATGCCGATGCCCGGATCGAGAAGCCATTTCCACGCCGTGCCCGTCACGATGAACGAAAGCGCCATCGGATAGAGGAAGATCGGGCGCAACATCCCCTCGCCGCGGATTTTCTGATCCAGAAAGATCGCGAGGGTGAGGCCGATCGCGATACAGATCGCGATGTAGAGCGAGGCGAAGATCGCAAGGTTCTGGACCGCGATCGTCCAGGTCGGCAATTGGAAAAGCCGCCAGTAATTATGCCACCCGACAAGGTCGAAACTCGGAAGAATTCGGCTGTTCGTGAACGACAGGTAACCGGTGAAAACGATGAAGCCGTAGACGAAGATCAACATAGACGCGACAGAGGGCGCGAGGACGATCTTCGGAATCCATTCCTGAAGCCGGGTACGCAAGTCTGACTGGACCGGACGGGCCATTGCTCTCTCCTTTGGGGAAATGAGACGGACGGGTGGGGATACGGGCCGGTCAGGTCGACCGGCCCGAGAGCCTTTTACTGAGCCAGCGACACCGCCTTGACGAGTTCCTTGGCGGCGGTCTCGGCGTCATAGTCGCCATTGAAATTCGCCGTCACCACGTCATAGATCGCGTTCTTCACCGAAGCCGGGTCAGCATGGCCATGCGCCATCGAGCCCAGCAACGTGCCGTTCTCGCTCGCCGATTTCAGCTGAGCCATCGCCTTCTTGCCGCAGGCGTCGAACTCTTCGTCCGACACGTCCGTGCGCGAGGGAACAGAGCCTTTCACCGTGTTGAAGGCGATCTGGAACGACGGCGACATCACGGCTTTCGCCATCGCGTCCTGCGCGGCCTGCGCATCCTCGCCCACCTTGAACATCGCGAACTGGTCAGAGTTGAAGGTCACATCGTCTGCGGTCCCCGGGGTGCGGAAGCAGCCGAAATCGACCTCGGCCTCTTTGCCGGCCCGCAGGAATTCACCCTTGGCCCAGTCGCCCATCATCTGGAAGGCGGCTTCGCCATTGATGACCATCGCGGTCGCGAGGTTCCAGTCGCGGCCCGAGAAGTTCGGGTCGACGAAGCTGTGAAGCTGCTCCATGCGCTTGAAGGATTCGACCATCTGCGGACCGCCGAGCGCTTCGGGATCGAGATCGACGAAGGCCTTCTTGTAGAACTCGGGGCCACCGACCGACAGCACGACGCCATCGAACATCGTGGCTTCCTGCCAGGGCTGGCCGCCCGCGGCGAGCGCGATCTTCCCGGAATCCTTCACCTTCTGCATCGCAGCGATGAACTCGTCCCAGGTCTTCGGCTCTTCGATCCCGAGATCGGCGAGCATCTTCTTGTTCGACCAGACCCAGTTGGTCGAGTGCACGTTCACCGGAACCGCGACCCAGTGGCCGTCATATTTCGAGAACTTCTGCAGCGCCGCAGGCACCACGGCATCCCAGTTGCCATCGGCCGCGACCTTGTCGAGATCGGCCAGCGCACCTTGCTGCGCCCAGTCCGAGATGTCGAAGCCGAGCATCTGAACCGCGGTCGGCGGATCACCCGAGGTGACGCGCGCACGCAGCACGGTCATCGCGCTTTGGCCACCGCCACCTGCGACGGGCATGTCCTTCCAGCCGATGCCTTCTTTCTGCAGATCGTCCTTGAGGACGTTGAGCGCGGCTGCTTCGCCGCCCGAAGTCCACCAGTGAAGGACCTCCACATCCTCCGCCTGTGCCGAACCTGCGACGAGCGCCAGAACGCTCGCCATTTTCAGTGTCCGTCCGATGTAACTACGCATGATTTTCCTCCCTCTGCGTTGTCGTTACACTTCTCCTCCCGTGCGACCGATCAGGTCATTCGGGTCTCACCCAAGGCTCACGCGTGCGACCGATGCGCATCACGAGCGTCTTGATCTCGAAGAACTCCTCGAGGCCGTAGCGTCCGATCTCTCTCCCTTGACCGGATTGCTTGACCCCGCCGAAGCTCAATTCCGGGAAACCGTCCATCCAGGTATTCGTCCAGACAGTGCCCGCCTGCGCCCGCGTCGAGAACTCGAGGCAGGTGTGGACGTTCTCGCTCCAAACGCCCGCAGACAGACCGTAGCTGGCATCATTCGTTAGCGCTACCGCTTCGTCCATCGTTCTGAAGGTCAAAACGGAGAGGACCGGTCCGAAGACCTCCTCGCGGGCGATCGCCATCTCGGGCGAGACGCCGCGCACGATGGTGGGTTGATAGAATTGCCCCTCGAGACCCGGCACGGTCATCGGCCCGCCACCCAGCGCGATCTCGGCGCCTTCAGTGACGGCCGCGCGAACGTAGTCGTCGATCTTGCCCTGATGCTGGACGGAAATGATCGCCCCGACCTGCGTGCGCGGATCGAGCGGGTCGCCGAAAGCCACGCGCTTCGACAGTTCCACCACGCGCTCGACCACCTCGTCCACGATATCTTCATGGACGATGATCCGGCTGCTCGAGTTGCAGCATTGCCCGGTGTTGAAATAGACGCCGAAGGTGATCGCATCGGCCGCGCTCTCGATATCGGCATCGGGGAACACGACTTGCGGGTTCTTCCCGCCAAGCTCCAGCGCGACCTTCTTCAACGTGCTCGACGCGGCCGCCGAGATTGCCTTGCCGACCACGGTCGAGCCGGTGAAGGTCACCATGTCCACGGCCTCATGCGTCGACATCAGGCCGCCCACGGCAGGCCCGTAGCCCAGAACGATATTCACGACGCCCGCGGGCATCCCGGCCTCGAACAGCAGCTCCCCGAGCATCACCGTGGTCGACGGCGTCAGCTCGGACGGCTTGATAACCGTGGTGCAGCCGGCGGCAAGCGCGAAGGGCAGCTTCTGGCTCAGGATCCAGAACGGGAAGTTCCACGGCGTGATCATCGACACGACGCCGATCGGGTCTTTCACGACGACGCCGAGCATGTCCGGCCCCAGCGTGTTATGGCTGTCCCCATGCATGGTGCGCGCCAGCGAGGCCGCGTAGCGCCACAGATCCGCGGCGCCCGACACTTCGGCCCGCGACTGCGAGATCGGCTTGCCGCTTTCGAACGTTTCCAGCAGCGCCATGCGCTCGACATTGCCCTCGATCAGATCGGCGACGCGCAGCAGGATCGTGGCGCGTTCCTTGCCCGATATCCGGCTCCAGACGCCGCTGTCGAACGCTTCGCGCGCCGCGACGATCGCGGCTTCCGCATCGGCTTCGGCGCCCAGCGCCGCGCGGCTCACGAGGCAGCCATGCGCCGGGGACATCCGATCGTAGGTCTCGCCGGAGGCACTGTCGCGCCACTCGCCCGCGATCAGGTGACGACAGATGAAGGGCTCTGCGGGGATCGCCGCATCGACGGCGGAGATCAGGTTCAGCTCGGTCATGTTCAAAGTCCCGAAAAATTAGGTTCGCGTTTCTCGCGGAAAGCGGTGACCCCTTCGGCGCGATCTTCGCTGGCCGAAATGGCGGCACTTCCGAGCGCCTCAGCCATGGCACCGCGATCTTCACCCGCCGCGACATGGATCATCGATTTCGTGATTTCGACGGCGCGGGGCGACAGCCCGAGCGCACGGTCGATCAGGGTCTGCGCTGCCGCGCGCGGATCGTCGGAGACCGCGGCCACGAAGCCGACCGCCAAAGCCCGCTCGGCTTTCACCCGGTGACCGAAAAGCGCCATCTCCTTCACCATCGGTTCGGGCAGCAGACGCATCAGCCGCTGCGTGCCCGACCAACCGGGAACGATCCCGACGCCAGCTTCCGGGAGGGCAAGGCTGGCGCCGGGTGCCATGACCCGAAGGTCGCAGGCTGCGGCAAGTTCGAGACCGCCCCCGAAGGCGTGCCCGTTCAGCGCCGCAATCGTCGGCTTCGAGAGGCGCGCCAGCCGGTCGAAGATCCGGTGTCCGTCGCGGACCCAATGCCGCGCGAACTGGGCCGGGCTCAGATCGCCCCAACCGTTGATATCCGCCCCGGTGCAGAAGGCCCGGTCGCCTTCGGCGCTCACCAACACGCAGCGAATCTCGACATCGCGTTCGATCCGATCGAGATGTGCCTCGAGCGCGCTCAGCATCTCGACCGTCAGCGCGTTCATCTTTGCCGGGTTGTCGAGGCGCAGCTCCGCCGCCGCGCCGTCGACGATCAGGTGAACATCGCTCATGGCGTCCACCCCATCGGGGCATCGGCGAGAAGCTTCGTGGACATGGTGACGGCATTCTCCGCCACACGCACCCGCCCCTCGGAGGCGCCGACGATGTCGCGCTCGGGATCGATCCCCGGCATGATTTCGGTCGCGATGAGCCCCTTGTCATCGAGCCGCATCACGCAGCGCTCGGTGATATAGAGCACTTCCTGCCCTTGCTCGCGCGCACGCGCGCCGGAGAAGGTCACATGCTCGACCCGGTCCACCATCTTGGTGAACTTGCCGGGCGCACGGACGCGGATGCCGGTCGCGTCCATCTCCATTTGCGCCCCGGCCTCGAACCAGCCCGAGAAGACGATCTTGCGCGCATGGGCGGTGATATCGACGAAGCCGCCGCAGCCAGCGGTCAGGTAGGGCTTCTTGCCGAGCTTGGAGACATTCACGTTCCCCTCCACATCGACTTCGAGGAAGGACAGGAAGGACATGTCGAATCCGGCGCCCTGGAAATAGATGAACTGCTGCGGCGAGGGCACGTAGCCATCGGCGTTCGACGCACAGCCGAAGGCGAAGCCGGTCAGGGGCATACCGCCCACCGCGCCTTGTTCGATCGCCCAGGTGACCGCGTCGGGATGGCCTTCCTCGAGCAGGATGCGCGGCACCATCGCCGAAATCCCGAAGCCGAGATTGGCCGTCATGCCGCCGCGCAGCTCCATCGCCGCGCGCCGTGCGATCACCTTCTCGATGCCGTGCTCGGCCAGTTCGAAGCTCGCCCACGGACGCATCACCTGACCCGAGATCGCCGGATCGTAGGGAGTCTCGCAGGTCTGTTTCTGATCTTCGTCCACGACCACGTAATCCACGAGATGGCCCGGCACGCGGACGTCATGCGGACGCAGGGAGCCCGCCGCAGTGACGCGCTCCACCTGCGCGATCACCAGCCCGCCATTGTTGCGCACTGCAATCGCCTGCTCGAGCCCGCCGAGATAGGCGCCCTCGTGCTCATAGGTCAGGTTGCCGCGCTCATCGGCGGTGGTTGCGCGCAGGATGCAGACATCGGGGTAGATATTCGGGAAATGGAGCCAGGTGTCGCCGTCGAACTCCACCCGGCGCACGATGGGCGCACCTGCTGCGCGATCGTTCATCGCACAGCCCTCGCGCTCGGGATCGACGAAGGTCTTCAGACCGACCTTGGTCATCACCCCCGGACGCCGCGCAGCCGCTTCGCGATGCATGTCGAACAGGATGCCGGAGGGCACGTTATAGGCGGTCACCCGATCCTCGACGACCATCTTCCAGATTTCCGGCATCGGCAGGCTGGAAGGCCCCGACGGATAGGACCCGGCCAGAACCGTGTCGAGAAGACCATCCTTGGCGATATGGTCGATGCCCTTCACACCGTACATGTCCCCCGCGGCGATCGGATGGATCATGGTCAGCTTCTGCGGATGTTGCTCCTGATCGAAGCGCTCGCCGATCGCCTTGAGCACGGAATCGGGGCAGCCCAATGCCGAAGACGAGGACACCGTGATGATAGCGCCATCCGCGATTTTCCCCACTGCTTCCGATGCACTGACGATCGTGCCCATTGTTCGTTTCTCCCCATCCAAATTGCCAACGCGGGACAAAACCGCAATCGGCACACCCAAAGGACTCAGCCTTTTAGGAACGTTCCAAATATTAATAGGAACGTTCCAAATTTCTGTCAAACATTTTTCCGAAGAGGGGAGAGACAAGCGATGCCTCGGCGCCGAAATGGCAAATGAGAGCAGGCTTTGAGGGCTGAAAGAAAATTGGTCACGCGCCGCATCGAAGGCCCGAATGACTCGCGCATCGACCGGTCCGGCTCGTCTTCAAAAGGGAGATCGAGCGAGCTTTGTGAGGGGTGTGGGGACGGCACAACAAAGCTCGCTCGATACCCCGCGGCTCAGGTCAGGCGTGTTTGCGGCCGGTGACCATGGCTCTCGCGAGGTGTTCGGGATGAGAGGGGTCGCGAGGGGGACGCCTCCCAAATGTAGGGCACTCAGGTCGAGTGTCAGGTGGGCGGCGGCGAATCTCGCCGCCAGCCCGCAGTATCCGAAGCGTACCAAAGGGCCTCAGACCCGACTGGCCGCTCCTTCGCTCATCAGTCCAGCTCGGAACCGATGACCTCGCCCATCTTCTTCCACTGCTCGCGTGCCTGATTCATGTAGCGAACTTCCTCACGGTAGTTCGACGGCATGCCGGACTCGCCCTCGGACTCGCCGTAGCGGTACTGGTTGCGATATTCGTTCCGGTACTCGTAGGTCTCGCGGTTCTGCGACTTGGTCTGCGTGGCATTCTTCTGCGGCAGGATGACCTGACCGCCCGACTGCCCGCCGCCGCCATTCCCATTGCCAGCGGGGCCCTGCGCCTGTGCGGCACCAAGGGAGAAAGCGCCGACAGCGGCACCGAGGGCAGCGGTGAAGAGAAGAGTGCGTTTCATCGTTAACTCCTGTGATCGGATAGGGGCGAGTTGCCCGGATGAGACGACATTGGCAGAATCACTCTGACGCCGTGCTGACTGGCTTTGTCAGCGTTCTGTCAGCTTGTTTGCGCTAGAAAAGCCGCATGAAAACGCTCACGTCCCTCATAATTCTCTCGCTGGCCCTGGCCACGCCCGCCCTCGCCGAGCGTGCGGGTAGCGGCAGTCCGGGCCGAAACGGCTCGGATCACGACCGGGCGCGCAGCGCGGTCGAGCGCGAAGAGATCCTGCCGCTGTCGAAGATTCTCGGCGGCCTGCAGAAGCGTTTCAGAGGCCGCGTCATCAAGCTGGAGCTGGAATCGGATGACGGCCACTATGTCTACGAGCTCAAGCTGATCACCCCGGAAGGCCGGATCATCGAGCTTGAGGTTGACGCGGCGACCGGTTTGCCGATTGGTGGTCCCGAAGACAGCGAGCGCAACGGGGACAAGTAATGCGCGTATTGGCGGTCGAGGACGACCAGAGGATCGCGGCGGATCTCAAGGCTGCGCTCGAGGCGGCGGGGTTTCTCGTCGAGACCTGCGCGGACGGGCTCGATGCGTGGTTTCTGGGCGATACCGAAGATTACGACCTCGTCATTCTCGATCTGGGCCTGCCGAAGATGGACGGGCTGAGCATCCTCAAGAAATGGCGCGCCAATGATCGCGAGATGCCGGTGCTGGTGCTGACCGCGCGCGGCGCCTGGACCGAGCGGGTCGAAGGCATCGACGCAGGCGCGGATGACTACCTCCCCAAACCGTTCCGCATGGAAGAGCTGGTCGCCCGTGCGCGCGCGTTGATCCGGCGCTCGGCGGGGCGGGCCTCGGCAAACCAGAGCGTGGGCGAATTGACGCTCGACGCGAACCGGATGAGCGTGTCGATCCGCGGCGTGCCGATCGCGGCGACGGCGCTGGAATTCCGGCTGCTCTCCTACCTGATGCTGCATCGCGACCGGGTCGTGCCGCCGACAGAACTGCTTGAACATCTCTACGGCGATGACGACTCGCGCGAGGCCAATGCGCTGGAGGCGCTCGTCGCGCGACTGCGCCGCAAGATGGGCCCCGGCGTGATCGGCACGCGGCGCGGCTTTGGCTATTTCCTCGAAGGCGGCGGCGCGTGATGCGGTTGTCGCTGCGCCTCCGGCTCGCGCTTGGCGGCGCGCTCGCGGTGGTGCTGGCGCTGGCGATTGCCTCCGCCGCGCTGACGGCGCTGTTTGCCGCCCATGTTCAGCGCCGGGCCGAGGCCGAACTGTCGGTGCAGCTCGATCAGGTCGTGGCCGCGCTCGGGCGCGACGCCGACGGGAGGCTCGCGCTGCAGACGCCGCCCGCCGATCCGCGCTTCGACCAGCCTCTGAGCGGGCTTTACTGGCAGATCGACCTCGGCGACACGCTGCTGCGGTCGCGCTCGCTTTGGGATTACGTGCTGCCGCTGCCGCCCGATGCGCTGCCCGACGGGCATGTCCATGTGCATCGCCTGCCCGATCAGACCGGCGGGACGCTTCTGACGCTGGAGCGCAGCGTGACCCTGCCGCCCTCGCTGGGCGGGGGCCGAGTGCGCGCGGCGGTCGCGCTGACGACGACCGATCTGGATCAGGCGCGCAGCGATTTTCTGAAAGAACTGCTGCCCTATAACGCGATCCTCGCAGCCGCCCTGATCGTCGCCGGATGGGTTCAGCTCTTCTTCGGCCTGCGCCCATTGTCAGAGGTCGGGCGGCGCGTGCTCGCCGTGCGCTCGGGCGAACAGCGGCGGCTTGGCAGCGATTTCCCGAAAGAGGTGCAGCCGCTCGCGAATGAGGTCGATGCGCTGATCGACGCCCGCGAGGCCGAGCTGGACCGCGCGCGCCACCGCGCCGCCGATCTCGCGCATGGGTTCAAGACCCCGCTGCAGGCGCTGATGGGCGAGGCCGACCGGCTGCGCCAGACCGGCCAGACCGAGCCCGCCGCCGCCATCGAAGAAATTGCCGAAGCGATGCGCCGCCATGTCGACCGCGAATTGACCCGGTCGCGCCTCGCAGGGCGCGTCGTGAAAGACAAGGCCACGGTGGCCCCTGTCGTGCAGCAGATCGTCTCGGTGATCCGGCGCACCCCCACGGGCAGCGCGGTGGAGTGGGACATCGCCGTGCCCGAGGATCTGCAGGTGCCGCTCGACGCCAGTGATCTGGCCGAAGCCCTCGGGGCGCTGATCGAGAATGCCAGCCGCCACGCCACGTCGCAGGTCACGATCCGCGCCAGCCGCCGCGACGCGGCGATCGCGATCGAGGTGCAGGACGACGGCCCGGGCATCTCGGCGGACCGCATCGAGCATCTTCGGAAACGCGGTGCGCGGGCCGATGAAAGCGGTCATGGCTTGGGCCTGTCGATCAGCGCCGAGATCGCGCAGGCCGTCGGCGGCAAACTGAGCATCGCGAATGCGGAGACCGGGCTGCGCGTGACCCTGATCCTGCCCGATGCCCGCGCGGGCACAACTCACGCCCGCCGAACCTGACCACGCACCAAGGCGATCCTCACGGATCTTTTATGCCTGTTCCGGCGGCACACACATTCAGAATTCGGAACGTGAATCGCTCCCCACGCATTCCTCCAGCAATCCCGAACGGACGGAAACCCGGAGGCAAATGCGATGACCATGCGTTTTGAACAGATCCTTGCGGAAGGGATCGCCCAGTGCTCCTACCTCTTGGGCGATACCGGCAGCGGCACCGCCGCCGTCGTCGATCCCCGCCCGGATTGCGACATCTATATCGAGCGTGCCAAGTCGCTCGGCCTGACGATCACCCATGTGTTCGAGACTCATATCCACGCCGACTTCCTGTCGGGCGCGCGCGAGTTGGTGGCGCGACTGGATGGAGAACCCAAGCTCTGCGTCAGCGTCGAAGGCGGCGCCGAATATGACTTCGCGCATGAGGGCATCCGCGATGGCGACCGCTTCGCCTTCGGCGATCTCACGCTCGAGACGCGGCACACGCCGGGTCACACGCCCGAACACGTCTCCTTCCTGCTCTACGAGAAGGACAATGACGACCCGTGGGGCGTGCTCAGCGGTGATGCTTTCTTCGTGGATTCGGTCGGCCGCCCCGACCTCTTGGGCGACGACAAGACCGAGGAATTGACCGAAGCGCTCTTCCGCACCACGCAGGAATTCTACATGCAACTGCCCGAGGGCGTGCTGGTCTATCCCTGTCACGGCGCGGGCTCGGCCTGCGGGCCGAATATCGGCGACCGGATGTCGACCAGCATCGCCTATGAGAAAGCCCATAACAAATATGTCCAGATCACCGATCTCGAGGCCTTCAAGGACGAGATGACGAAGGACGCCCCACCTGTGCCCACGCATTACCCGCGCCTCAAGAAGGTCAACGCGGCGGGCCCCGAGGTGATGCACGGCTTGCCGCGCTGCATCGGCAAGATCCCGGAGGAGTTCGAGGCCCTGATCGCCAAGGACGACGTGCAGCTGGTCGATGTGCGCGACATGCTCGCCTTTGGCGGCGGCTTCATCGAAGGTGCGCTCAATATCGGCCTGCAGCCGGAGCTGTCGGTCTGGGCGGGCTGGATGCTCGATCCCGACAAGCCGATCGCGCTGGTGAGCGAAAAAGACAGCGAGATCGACGAGGCCGTGCTGTTCCTCTGGCGCGTCGGTTTCACGAAATTCGCGGGCTATCTGACGGGGGGCATCGCCGCGTGGCGCACCTCCGGGCGACCGCTCGCGCATATCCCGCAGGTCACCGTGCAGGAGTTGAAGGGCAGCGATCTGCCCCCGCTCGACGTGCGCAAGGACGAGGAGTGGGACGGCGGTCATATCCCCGGCGCGATCCACCGTTTCCTCGGCACGCTCGACGACGAGATGGACAAACTCGACCGGTCCACCGACTACGCCGTCTACTGTCAGGGCGGCTACCGCGCCAGCCTCGCCGCGAGCCTCCTGCACCGCGCCGGGTTCAAGAACGTCTCCGCGGTGCCGGGCAGCTTCGGCGCATGGTCCGCGCAGGACTACCCGGTCGAAACCTGAATCGCTTTCAACTCAAGGAGCCAACACCATGAGCTACACCATCGACAAACGCCTCACCGATACCACGCTCGAAGAGGCCGACACCCGGACCCGCGAGGCCCTGAAGGCGCAGGGCTTCGGCGTGCTCACCGAGATCGACGTGCAGGGCACGATGAAGAAGAAGCTGGACGAAGACATGCCCGGCTACATGATCCTCGGCGCCTGCAATCCGAAGATGGCGCATCAGGCGATCCAGCTGGAGCCGAATGTCGGCGCGATGCTGCCCTGCAACGTCATTCTGCGGCAGGACGGTTCGGATATCCTCGTCTGCGCGATCGACCCGCAGGCCTCGATGACGGCGATCGACAATCCGCAGCTGAAATCGGTCGCGGGCGAAGTGCGCGACATGCTGGAAAAGGCCGTTCAGGCCATTTGAGCCAGAGACCCCGGCAGCGGAACCCCCCGCCGCTGCCGGGGCACCCTCACGCGCGTCCCGCGCAGCCCTTGCATTTGAGAGCCGTTTTGCGGGATATCACGGCCCGACGACCTCCCATGCGAGGTCCCGTTAAACGAAGGCCCGAATGTCCCAGACCGATCGTCTCAAGACCGACTGTTCGCAATGCGCAGCCCTGTGCTGTCTTGTGCTGGCCTTCGACAAGGGCAAGGATTTCGCGTTCAGCAAGAACCCCGGCGAGCCCTGTCGGCATCTCTGTGGGCATGACTGCTCGATCCACGACAAGCTGACGCAGGAAGGCATGGCGGGCTGCGTCGCCTATGACTGCCTCGGCTCGGGCAACCGTGTCGTGCAAGAGGTCTTCGGCGGGCAAACCTGGCAGAGCGAGCCGCGCCTGATGCCGGTTATGATGGAAGCCTTCTCCGCCATGCGCGAGGTCCATAAGCGGATCGACCTGCTGCGCGCCGCCGAGACCCTGTCGCTGGATGCGGGCGACGAGCGAAAACGGCGCGACTTCCTCGACCATCTCGAACAGCACGAATGGACCCATCCCGAACTGACTGAATTCGAGTTCGGACTGGCGTTGGAAATCGACCTCTTCTTCCACAGCCTCAGCACCTGACGCGCCCGCGCCGCGAGGCGGCCACCCGATGCCCTAAGGCCACGCAAGCACATGCCAACCGCCGCCGGTCCCGACAGGTTTTGACTGTCTGACACGGCTGTGATCTGATCCGGGTCGGGCGCCCTGCCCGATCTATTTCAAGAGGCCGAGCGTGCAGCCTGCCTTTCGCACCGAAGCATTGTCGAAGACCTATGGCGAAGGTCCTGCCGCGGTCCACGCGCTCCGAGAGGTGACGCTGGAAATTCCGCGCAGCGAGGTCGTCGTGCTGCTGGGCCCCTCGGGCAGCGGCAAATCCACCTTTCTCAACATCATCGGCGGGCTCGACAGACCAAGCTCGGGTCAGGCGTGGTTCGGGGATCAGAACCTGACCGAAATGTCCGACCGCGCGCTGACGCAATATCGGCGCAGCCATGTCGGTTTCGTCTTCCAGTTCTACAACCTGATGCCCAGCCTCACCGCGCGCGAGAATGTCGATCTGGTGACCGAGATCTCGCATGATCCGATGGATGCGGGCGAGGCGCTGCGGCTGGTGGGGCTGGAAGAACGGCTCGACCATTTCCCGGCGCAGATGTCGGGCGGCGAGCAGCAGCGCGTCGCCATCGCGCGGGCCATCGCGAAGCGCCCGGCCGTGCTGTTTTGCGACGAGCCGACCGGGGCGCTCGACAGCACGACGGGGCGGCGGGTGCTGCAGGTACTCAACGATGTGAACCGCGAGCTGGGCACCACCGTGCTGATCGTCACCCACGCGGCGGCGACGGCGGCGATGGCGCATCGCGTGCTGCATTTCACCGATGGCCAGTTGCGCGAGACGATCGTCAACGAGACCCGCGCCGATCCTGCCGAGATCGAATGGTGAGCCGATGGCCCTGACCGTTCTCCATCGCAAACTGTTCCGCGACCTCTGGCGCATCCGGGCGCAGGCGCTGGCGATCTCGGCGGTCGTCGCTCTGGGCGTGATGGTGCAGGTGATGATGGCGGGGCTGACCGATACGCTCACCGTCACCCGCGACGCCTATTTCGAACGGCACCGGCTGGCGCAGGTCTTCGAGCCGCTCACCCGGGCACCCAGCTCGATGATGGAACAGGTCAACGCCATTCCCGGTGTGCTGGCCGCCGAGGGCCGGATCAGCGGCTTCGGCCGGATCGATGCAGACGGCGGCGAGCCGGTGCAGGCGCGCATCCTGTCGCTACCCGGCCCTGCCGGGCTCAACGGCATCCTGATGACGGCGGGACGCAAGCCCATCGCCGGACGCAGCGACGAGGTCGTGCTGCTCGACACGTTCGCAGCCGCGCGCGGGATCGCGCTTGGCGACACGCTCGGCGTCACCGTCGAAGGCCGCCACCAAAAACTGCATGTCGTCGGTTTCGCCCGCGCGCCGGAGTTTCTATTCATGCCCGCACCGGGCGAATTCTTCCCGACCGATGGCCGCTTCGCCGTGATCTGGATGGAGCGCAAGGCGGCCGGTGCCGTGCTCGACCTCGACGGCGCGTTCAACGAGGTGCTGGCGCTCACCACGCGCGAGCGGCCGCGCAAGGCGGTGCTGGCCGATCTCGACCGGCTGATGGCGCCCTATGGCGGAGGCGCGGGCTATGTGCAGGACCAGCAGACCTCGGCGCGCTTCATCGAGGAAGAACTCAAGGGCCTGCGCCAGTCGCGGGTGTTTCTGCCGCCGATCTTCCTCGCCGTCGCGGCTTTTCTGCTCAACGTCACGATCACCCGGATCGTGCAGGCCGAGCGGCGCGAGATCGGCTTGATGAAAGCCTTCGGCCATAGCGGTGCGGAGATCGCCGGGCACTACCTCGAAATGGCGCTGATGATCGCCTTCGCGGGCGCGCTGCTCGGATCGGCTCTGGGCGTGATGCTCGGGCGGTCGATCACCGGGCTCTACATGGAATTCTACAAATTCCCCTATCTCGTCTTCTCGATGCGTCCCGGTCCCTTCGCCGGGGGTCTCGCCTTCTCGCTGATCGCCGCCGCGCTCGGTGCGGCGATTGCGCTGCGCACGGTGTTCCGCCTGACACCCGCCGAGGCGATGCGCCCGCCTGCCCCGCCCGATTTCACCCATGGCCGGGTCGGCTTCCTCGCGATCGTCACGAGATTCTTCGACCAGCCGGGACGGATGATCCTGCGCCAGATCACGCGGCAACCGGTGCGCAGCCTCGGCACGGTCGCGGGCGTGGCCGCGGGGCTCGCGCTGAACATGGCGATGCTGATGATCTATTCGGGCTTCGATCACACGATGGATGTCACCTTCGGCTTTGCCGACCGCTCGGATGCGACGGTGAGCTTCATCCACCCCGTCTCGCGCGATGTGACGCATGAGATCGCGCACCTGCCCGGCGTGCTGGAGGCCGAGCCGACGCGCTACGTGCCGGTCCTCTTCCGCAACGGCGTCATCACCCATCGCGGCGAACTGACCGGCCTGTCCGAGGATGCGCAGCTCAACCGCGCGCTGCGGCCCGATCTGGAGCCGATCGCCCTGCCCGCGCAGGGCGTCGTGATCTCGCGGGGGCTCGCGGATGTGCTGAAACTTCAGCCGGGCGAAAACCTCACCGCCGAAGTCACCGAGGGCCGCAAACGGACCCTGTCGCTGCCGGTCGCGGCGATCTCCGACACCCTGCTGGGCGCTCCGGCCTATATGCGCCTCGACTCGCTGACCCGCGCCGTGGGCGAGGCGGACCGGATCACCTCGGTCTCGATCCGCACCGAAGGCGCCCCGTCGCCGGAGCTTCTGCACGAGCTGCGCGAGCGCCCCAAAGTCGCGGGCGTCTCGATCAAATCCGACAGTCTGGCGGCGTTCCGGGAAATCGCCGACGAGGGTGCGGGCCAGATGCGCTTCGTCTTCGGAGCGATCGCTTTCGTGCTGAGCTTCGGCATCGTCTACAACGCCGCGCGCAACGCATTCGCCGAACGCGCGCATGAGTTGGCGAGCCTGCGCGTCCTTGGCTTCACCCGCTCCGAGGTGACGCTGATCCTGGCCGGGGAGATCACCCTGCTGGTCGCCTGCGCGCTCCCGGTCGGCATCTGGTTCGGCTGGACACTTGCCAAGTTGATCGCACGCGTTTTCTCCAATGAACTCTACCGGGTCAGCGTCAGCTTCGATCTGCCCAGCATCGCGATGGCGGTTCTGGTCGTGGTCTCGGCGACACTGGCCTCGATCCTGATGTTGCGCCGCGCGCTGGATCGGTTGAACATGATTTCGGCGCTCAAGGCGAGGGACTGACCCGTGACACCAAAACCCCGGACCAGATGGCTCATTCTCATCCTGATCGGCCTGATCGCGGCGGGCGCAATCGCTGCGCTTCTCTGGCCGCAACCGCAGACCGTCGATATGGGCGAGGTCACGCGCGGCCCGATGAAGCTCGTCATCGAGGATGATGGCCGGACCCGCGTGAGCGAAAGCTACACGGTCTCGACCCCGGTCAGCGGCAGGCTGCAGCGGCTCGATATCCATGTCGGCGATCATGTCGTCGCGAATGAGACGGTCGTCGCCCGGATGCGCCCCGCCCTGCCCGCCGTGCTGGATGCGCGCAGCCGGGCGCAGGCGGAGGCGGCGCTCGCCGAAGCCCAAGCCGCGCTGAGCGCGGCCGAGGGCGATTACCGCGCCGCCGTCGCGATGCGCGAACAGGCCGATAGCGATCTCGCGCGGTCGCAGCGGCTCGCGCTTTCCGGCACGATCAGCCAGTCCAAGCTGGACCGCGATCAGATAAATGCCGATTACGCCGCCGCGCAGGAAGCCGCCGCGAAAGCCGCCATCGCGATGCGCGAGGCGGCGCTGGCCTCGGCAAAATCCGTACTGCAGAACGATGCCGCCGCCAGCAACAGTGAGGGCGTCGAGACGATCCCGCTTTACGCGCCCGCGACCGGAACGGTGCTGCAAATCCTGCAGGAAAACGAGACCGTGCTCTCTGCAGGCTCCCCGATCATGGAGATCGGCGACATCTCGGAGGGGCTTGAGGTGGTGGCCGATCTTCTCTCGCGCGATGCGGTGCGCGTGCGCCTCGGCGATCCGGTGGAGATCACCGATTGGGGCGGGCCGGACGTGCTGGAGGGCAAGGTGGTCCGCATCGACCCGTCGGGCACGACGAAGGTCTCCGCCCTGGGCGTCGAGGAGCAACGCGTCGGCGTGGTCATCGCCTTCACCGGCGATTCCGCGCAGCGGGCGGGGCTGGGCCACGGCTTTCAGGTGACCGCCCGGATCGTGGTCTGGCAGAACCCCGACGCGCTGCGCGTCCCGTCGAGCGCCCTGTTCCGGCGCGGCACCGGCTGGGCCGTCTTCAAGGTCGAGGACGGGCGCGCGCGGGAAGTGAACGTGAAAATCGGGACCGATAACGGCACCTATGCCGAGCTTCAGGACGGTCTGAGCGAGGGCGACCGCGTCGTGCTCTATCCGGTCGAAACGCTGGAAGACGGCTCGCCGGTGGAGGCCCGTTCGGGAGGGTGAGGTGCGCCTCACGCCCCGCCCCTCCCACCTCGCGAGGAATCACGAAGCCGCACGAAAAGCGCACCAACCGATCAAAAATGCTTGGGGTGACGCTCAAAAAACCATCACTTGAGAGTTTTTTGCGCCCAAATGCCATGCGGGGCGCAATCGAGGCGGCTTTTGCCCCCTCTCCAGCTTTGGAAACGCACCACGGTCATGCCCGAATGAAGGTGCAGGGCGCTTAGGGTTCCGTTGCCGAGAGGCAGGTCTGGTCCGAGAAGTGCCACCCACGCGGCAAATTCCGTGCGGGCACACGGCGGGCCAAAATCCCGGGAGATTACTGCGCAGGTCTGACCCGCGCCTCATCTCTTGTTCCGCCAGCGGGTCGGCCTCTACGCCATATGACGGCGGGACGCATGCCAACGGGGAAGACCATGACCAGAACGAAATTCCTGTCCGCCACGGCCCTCAGCTTGGGCGTTCTCGCCGCCTCTCTCTCGCCCGCGATGGCCGAGCAGAAAACCGATTTCAAACTCGCATGGTCGATCTATGCCGGCTGGATGCCCTGGGGCTATCTGGACAGCTCGGGGATCATGGACAAATGGGCCGAGAAATACGGCATCACCGTCGATATCGTTCAGATCAACGACTACGTGGAATCGATCAACCAATACACCGCAGGCGGCTTCGACGGCGTCTCCGCGACCAACATGGACACGCTCTCGATCCCGTCGGGCGGCGGCGTCGACACGACCGCGCTGATCGTCGGCGACTATTCCGACGGCAATGACGCGATCATCTCGAAGAAAGCGACCTCGATCGAGGAGCTGAAGGACACCAAGGTGAACCTCGTCGAGCTGTCGGTCTCGCATTACCTGCTGGCCCGCGCGCTCGACAAGGCTGGGCTGGCCGAGAAGGATCTGGCAGGTGTCGTGAACACCTCCGACGCCGACATGATCGCCGCCTTCGCGACCCCCGAGGTCGAGACCGTCGTGACGTGGAACCCGCTCGTGTCGGAAATCCTCGACACCAACCCGGATGCGAACAAGCTCTTCGACAGCTCGCAGATCCCGGGCGAAATCCTCGACCTGATGGTGGTGAATACCGAGACGCTCAAGGACAACCCCGATTTCGGCAAGGCCGTGGTCGGCGCCTGGTATGAGGTCATGTCGAAGATGGCCGCAGGCGACGAAGAGGCGCTGACCGCGATGGCCGAGGCCGCCGGCACCGATCTCGAAGGCTACAAGGCGCAGCTCGCCGCCACGGCGATGTTCTACGACCCGGCCAAGGCGGTCGAGCAGGCCGCGAGCGCCGAGATGCCCGAGACCATGACGACGGTCGCGAACTTCCTGTTCGACAAGGGCATCCTTGGTGTCGATGCGCCTTCGGCCGATTTCGTGGGCGTCGAATATCCCGACGGCTCGGTGACAGGCGACGAAGCCAACGTGAAGTTCCGCTTCGATACGACCTACATGCAGATGGCGGCCGACGGCGCGCTTTGATCTGACTTGCCCGGCCTTCGGGCCGGGCCCTTTTCCGCCAATTGCCGAAAGCGCCCATGCGTCTGCTAAACCGACATCCGACCCGGCCCACCGGCATCCTGCTGGCCGCGCTGCCCTTCGTGGCGGTGCTGATCGCCTATTGGATCGGCTCGGAAATCCGGCTTGCGGCGAACCCGCAGGACAAGCTGCTGCCCGCGCCCGAGACGATCATGAATACCGCCGGGCGGCTCTTCACCGAGCCGAACAAGCGCACCGGTGAAATCCTCCTCTGGGCCGATACTTTCGCGAGCCTGCGGCGTCTGGCCTTCGGGGTCGGCATCGGCGCGCTGATCTCGCTGACGGTCGGCGTCGGGATCGGGCTGCTGCCTTATGTCCGGCGCGGATTGTCCAGCTTCGTCGCGGTGCTCTCGATGGTGCCGCCGCTGGCGCTGCTGCCGATCCTGTTCATCGTTTTCGGGTTGGGCGAGACCTCGAAGATCGTGCTGATCGTCATCGGCATCACGCCCTTCCTGATCCGCGACCTCTCGCAGCGGGTGCTCGACATTCCGCACGAAGAGATCGTGAAGGCGCAGACGCTGGGCGCCTCCACTTGGGTCATCGCGCTGCGCGTGGTGCTGCCGCAAATCCTGCCGCGGCTGATCGCGGCCATCCGCCTGTCACTCGGGGCGGCTTGGCTCTTCCTGATCGCCGCCGAAGCCGTCGCGGCCGAGGTCGGCCTTGGCTACCGCATCTTCCTCGTCCGGCGTTACCTCGCGATGGACATCATCCTGACCTACGTCATCTGGATCACGCTGCTCGCCTTCCTAATCGACTTCGCCCTCAAAACGCTCTCGCGCAGAGCCTTCCCTTGGCTGGGAGGTGGGCTATGAGCTTCGTCACCGTTCGCGATGTGTTTCAGGAATACGACGGCCGCCCGATCATCGAGCGCGTCAATCTCGACGTGGCCGAGGGCGAGTTCGTCTCGATCGTCGGCGCCTCCGGCTGCGGCAAATCCACCTTCCTGCGGCTGCTCTTGGCCGACGAGACGCCCACGCGGGGCCGCATCACCGTCGATGGTGGCCAGCCTGCGCGCGAACCGGGCCGCGAACGCGGCGTGGTGTTCCAGAAATACTCGGTCTTCCCGCATATGACCGTGCGCGACAACATCGTCGCCGCCGAGAGCTTCCCGAAAGGCTGGGGCTGGTTTCGCGGCGCGAAGCTGCGCGAGGCCCGGGCGCGCGCCGATGAGGTTCTCGAACGGATCGGGCTCGCGCATGTGGCGAAGAACTACCCCTCGACCCTCTCGGGCGGGATGCAGCAACGTCTCGCCATCGGGCAGGCGCTGCACGCGCGCCCGCGCATCCTGCTGCTCGACGAGCCCTTCGGTGCGCTCGATCCGGGTACGCGGCTCTCGATGCACGAATTCCTGACGCAGCTGCGCGCCGAGACCAGCATGACCGTCTTCATGGTCACGCATGATCTGGGCGAAGGCTTCAAGCTGGGCGACCGCGTTCTCGTGTTCGACAAGACCCGCTGGGACCCGGATTATCCCGAACGCTATGGCGCGACGATCACCTATGATTTCGACGCCCGCGATCACGGCATTCCGTATCAGCACATCCTCGACAAGATCCCGTCTCTGGCCGCGCAAAGCGACCCTGCGCCCGCGCCGGACTGAGACGAAAGTTTCACCGCGCGCGCCGCTGGGCCCCGCGCGCGGGCCGCCGCCAAGGTCCAGACAGCCTGCCCCGATCCGGGGCTTCGATAGATTGGAGACAGAGATGTTCCATGACCTGCCAGGCGGGCGATCGCGCCCGCACCACCCGCAAGCAGCCATCGCGGCGCATGCCCTGCGCGAGCGCCGCCAGCACCACCCGGACCTGACCAAGCTCGCCGGCTGGAAGGCGATGCGCAAAGAGGCGGAACTCCCCGAGGGCCGCTGGGACGAGGAACGCCGCTGGGCGCTGCGCATGGGGCTGACCGGCGCCGACAGCATCGAGGACAAGTCGATCCCGACCTTCGCGCGCGGCGAGCTGCCCCATTACGCGGGCATCAACACCTTCCTCAAGGCGCCCTATGCCGAGGACGTGCTGGAGGTCTCGCATTACGACGCGACCGTGCTGGGCATCCCCTTCGACGGCGGCACCACCTACCGCGCAGGCACCCGCTTCGGGCCGCAGGGCGTGCGCAAGATCTCCGCGCTCTACACGCCTTACAACTACGAGATCGGCGTCGACCTGCGCGAGCAGATGACGCTCTGCGATGCGGGCGACGTGTTCACCATCCCGGCGAATATCGAGAAGAGCTTCGACCAGATCAGCCGCGCGGTCAGCCATGTCTTCTCCTCGGGCTCGCTCCCGATCATGATCGGCGGCGACCACTCGATCGGCTTTCCTTGCGTGCGCGGCATTGCCGAATGCACCTCTAAGAAGATCGGCATCGTTCATTTCGACCGCCATGCCGACATTCAGGAAAAAGACCTCGACGAGCGGATGCACACCACGCCGTGGTTCCATTCGACCAACCTGCCCAACGTGCCCGCGAAGAACCTCGTTCAGATCGGGATCGGCGGCTGGCAGGTCCCGCGCGAGGCGGTGAAGGTCGCGCGCGAACGCGAAACCAACATCATCACCATGGGCGACATGGAAAAGATGGGCATCGACAAAACGATCGAGATGGCGCTCGAGATGGCGTGGGACGGGGTCGACATGGTCTACATGTCGTTTGACATCGACTCGATCGACTGTGGCTTCGTGCCCGGCACCGGCTGGCCCGAACCGGGTGGCTTCCTGCCGCGCGAGGCGCTGGCGCTGGCCTCCGGCATCGCGGCCGAAGGCATCTGCGGGATGGAACTGGTCGAGGTCGCGCCGCCCTATGACGTGTCCGACATCACCGCGCTGATGGGCACGCGGGTGATCGTGGATGTGCTGGGCTCGCTGGTCGCCAATGGCAAGCTGGGCGCGCATCGCAAGCATATCGACAAGCCCGTCTCGCTGCCCCATGGCGAATTCGAGGGCAAGCGCTGGTCGAATTCCGAACCGCATAAGGTGGGCTGAGCCATGCCGCATGATCACGCCCCCCACGGGCACCATCACCACCACGATCACGGGCACAGTCACGGGCACAGCCACGGGCATTCCCATGACCACGCGCATCACGGGCATGGTCACAACCACGCCCATGGCGAGCATCTGCACAGCCACATGCATCACGAGGACGAGGCGGCGGACCTGCAGGTTCTGGCCACCCAGTTCATCGACGGCTTCATGCAGGCCTCCGACAAGACGAGCTATCTCAAGCTCGCGGGCGTCCCCTTCGAGCGTCCCTCGTCCACGGGGCCGAAATCGCTGAAACTCGTGGATGTGGAGCTCAAGACCGAATGGCAGGTGGGCACCGCCTCGCCCTCCTTCGGTTCGCGCGAGCTGTCCTACCTTCCGTTCCCGGGCGAGATGGTCCGCGAACGCACCAACATGTCGCTGATCTACGTGTCGATGGACGAGAAATCCGTCCTCGACATCCGCGACTTCCTGACCCAACGCAAGAAAGAGATCGACCAATGAAGACCAGCTTCGCAACGCTTCTGGGCGCAATGGCAGCAAGCCCGGCCCTCGCGCATTCCGGCACGCAATTTCATACCCACGGTGTCGAGCCGATGCTGATCGTCGGCGTCGCCGCCCTCGCGGTCTATGGCATCGTCGAATTCGTCAGATCGCGCCGCTGATTTTTCGAAACGACCTTACAAGGCGCCCCGACGGGCGCCTTGTTCACTCCGGCACGCCCAGCCCCGCAAGCTTGCGCATATGCCAGGCCAGCGCCTGGTTCGAGCTGAGCACCGGCATCCCGAGCTCCGCTTTCAGTTCCGGCAAAATCCGCCGCGTCCGCAGGTTGGTGCAGGACAGGAAAATCCCGTCCAGCTTGGCCTGCCCCGCAAGGCTCCGCGCGGCCGCCGCGATCGAGGCCGGATCGATCCGCGCGACCCGCGCCTCCACTTCCTCGCCGAAAGACAGCGTCGCGGGCACGGTGATCCCTGCAGCGACGAAGGCCGCCCGCAAAGGCTCCGCGACCGAGGCGACATAGGGCGAGACGATCCCCACCCGCTCCAACCCGAGATCGGAGATCGCAGCCAGCGCGGCACTCAGCGGATCGGTCACATGCCGCGTCGTGACGCCCGCCATGACATTCGCCCGTACCTCGTCCGGCCCGATCAACGCCGCGCCCGAGGTGCAGCCATAGCCCACCACATCGAACTTCGCCGCAGGCGGCAGCAACGCCGCCGCGCCGCTCAAAGCGCGCTCCATCTCGGCGATGCTCGACGGGGTCAGGTCATCGCCCGAATGGACGCGCGTGACATGCATCCGCGCGTCGCCCGGCGGGATGTAGCGGCGGAATTCGTCCTCGATGGTCTCGTCCACACGTAGCACGATCAGCCCCATCGTGGGCGTGGCGTCGTCGCGAAGACGATAAGGGAAATCGGCCATCAGCTCAGCTCCGGCAGGGTTTCGGGGGCGCGCGGCGACAGCAGTTCCGCCCCGGTCGCGCGCAGGACGATGTTTTCCTCATGGACCAGCAGGCGGCGCGGACCCTGCGCAGTCTCGACCCACGCGCCGGGTTCCAGCGTCAGCACCATGCCCTCGCGCAGCTCCGTGTCGTCGCGCGGGGTGAAGGACGGCCATTCCGTCAGGGTGATCCCCAGCCCGTGGCCCAAGCGCCCGCCGCCTGCCGCGACACCGCGCGCCGCGAGCCCCTCGACCAGCAGACGATGCGCGTCGCGCGCCCGCATCCCGGGCCGCAGCTCGGCCATCACCGCCTCTGTCACCTCCCAGAGCGCGGCATGGGTGCGCCGCACCGGCTCCGACGCTGGCCCGACCGAGAAATTGCGGTCGAAATCGCAGAAATACCCGTCGCGCACCGCGCCGGTATCCAGCATCAGCACATCGCCCGCCTGAAGCGGCTCGGGCCCGGCGGGCGAGATCACATCGTCATAGCCCGATGGCCCCGCCGCCCCGGCGACATAGCTGACCCAGTCAGCCCCCTCCTCCAAAAGCGCCGATTGGAAGGCGCGGAAAATCCCGTCGAGCGGACGCCCCGGCCCCGCGAATTCCGGCACCCGCGCGAAGGCGCGACCCGCGATGGCGCAGACCGTGCGGATCTTCTCGATCTCCGCCGCGCTCTTGATCTCGCGCACCCGCTGGATCGCGGCGGTGCCGTCGATGAAGCGCCGCGGCGCGATACGCTCCCCGAGCCGCACGTAATCCGCCAGCGGCATCCGCAGCTGCGTCTCCAACCCCATCGGCACCCCGATCCGCGCGCTCTCGGGCAGCAGATCGCAGAGCGTCTCGGCAAGCAGGCTCACGCCGTCATCGTCGGGATCGGGCGCCTCCCAAGTGCGGACCTGCGTCATCCATGTGCGGCCCATAAGTTCCGCACCGATGGAGGGGATCACCGCGACCGGCGCACCGCTGGCCGGAACGATCACGAACCACGGACGCGCAGGGCTTTCCCAGAACCGGGTCAGAAAGCCCGTGACGTAGAAGATATCCGCAGCCGAGGTCAGGAACAGCGCATCCAGACCCCGTGCGCTCATCTCGGCCTGCAGGCGGCCGACGCGAGTGCGAAACTCCTCCGCCGGAAAGATGAGCGAGCGCTCAGCCATCTTCCGGGCCTTCGCTGAGGATCGCCAGCACGCGCGCCTCGGGGCCCAGCGACAGCCCGGCAAGCAGAGCCGCCAGCCCGGCCCCGCCCGAAGGCGTCGTGGCCAGCCCGTGTGCGGCGAGGATGTCGACGCCGGACTGCGCCTCGGCTTCGGTGATCGTGGCGAAGCGATCCGCGTCGCGCGACAGACCCGCCAGCGCCACCATCGAAGGCGTCTTGCAATCGAGCCGCCCCATCGCGGAAACCGGCCCTTCCGTGCTCACCAGATGCCCTGCGCGAATGCTCTCGATCAGCGCAGGCGCCGCATCGGGTTCGACCACGATGATCTCAGGCCCGTCGCCCCAAGCCAGCCGCGCATGCGCCGCGACCGCGGCCGCCAGACCACCGACCCCCGCCTGCAGCAGGATGTGGGTGGGCGGCGCGTCGATCTGCGCGACGGCCTCGGCGGCAAGCTGGGTGTAGCCCTCCATCACCCGCAGCGGCAGTTCGACATAGCCCTCCCACGAGCTGTCCGACAGAAGCGTCCAGCCATTCTCCGCGGCGGCCGTCTCGGCGGCCTCCATGCTCGCTTGATACTCCGCGCCAGCGCGCACGACCTCGGCCCCGCGTGCCTCCAACCGCGCGGCGAAGGCGGCAGGCACGGTCTCGGCCAGATAGATGATCGCGCGGGCCCCGAATATCCGCGCGCCTGCCGCGACCGAGAGGCCGTGATTGCCTGCGCTGGCCGCGACATAGGTCTCACCGGCGAGGGCCGTTTGCAGGTCGTCGCCCTCGGCGCGCGCCGCGGCCTCCCGGGCGATCGCATGGACCGCGCCCAGCGCCTTGAAGCTGCCCAGCCCCATGCGCTCGCGCTCGTCCTTGATCCAGACCTCGCCGACCCCGGCGCGCTCCGCAATCTCGGGCGCCGCGCGCAGCGGGGTCTCGTGATGTGCCGGACAGCGCGCAAGCAGGCTGGCCACGCCCGCCGCATCGGCAATTGGCATGACGCCGTCCGGGTCGAGCCCGTCGCCGCGCCAGGGATTGTCTATGATGATCGGCATATCGGACCCTCGCTGCGATGGAAGCAGGCCCATAAGGCAACGAGACGTCCGCGCACGCAATGACCTTTTCAGACAGGCCATTGCGCGACATCGTGAGGCGCGTCAGTCGGCCTCTTTCACCGCCGAGAGGAATTGCTGCGTGCGCTCTTTCTGCGGGTTGCCGAAGAGATCCTCGGGGGCGCCCTGCTCCTCGATCTTGCCGTCGTAGAAGAAGCAGACCCGATCCGAGATGTCCTTTGCGAAGCCCATCTGGTGCGTCACCATCAGCATCGTCAGATTGTATTTATCCACCAGCGACCGGATCACGTTGGTCACCTCGCCGATCACCTCGGGGTCGAGCGCGGAGGTCACCTCGTCGAACAGCATCACCTTGGGGCGCATCGCCAGCGCCCGCGCGATCGCCACGCGCTGCTGCTGACCGCCCGAGAGCCGCGAGGGGTGCTGGTCGCGCTTGTCGGACATGCCCACAAGCTCCAGCAGTTCCTCGGCCCGTTCGCGCGCCTCGGCCTTCTTCAGACCCAGCACCTGCACCGGGCCTTCCATGCAATTCTCCAGCGCGGTCATATGCGGGAAGAGATTGAAATGCTGGAAGCACATGCCGATCTGGCTGCGGGCCTTGCGCAGATATTTGCGGTCCGCGGGCACCAGCTTGCCGTTTTTCTCCATATGGGTCAGCGGCTTGCCGTCCACGTAGATCACGCCCTCGTTGATCGTCTCGAGCGTCATCAGCATCCGCAGCACGGTCGTCTTGCCCGAGCCGGACGGGCCGATGATCGTGACCATTTCCCCCTCGGCCACGTCGAGATCGAGCTGGTCGAGTACCACCAGATCGCCATAGCGCTTGGTGACTTTCAGGAACCGCACCATCGGCACGTCGTCGCCCGTCAGTTCGAGCGGATAGTTCGAAAGGTCTTCCATCATTTCAATCCGAGTTTACGCCGCACGCGATCCTCGAAGACGCGGATCAGGGCAGCGGTGGGAAGCGAGATGGCGAGGAAGATGATCCCCACCAGCGTATAGGGTTCGAGATAGCGATAGCTCGACGAGCCGATCGCATTCGCGGTGTGCATCAATTCGGCCACCCCGATCACCGAGAGCATCGGCGTGTCCTTGAAGATCCCCACGAGGTAATTGCCCATCCCCGCCAGCGCGGGCGGAATGGCCTGCGGGATCACGATCCGCCAATAGGTGTCGCGGGTCGACATGTTGAGCGCGGTGCAGGCCTCCCATTGGCCTTTCGGCACCGCGTCGAGACCGCCGCGATAGACCTCCGACAGGTAGGCCGAATAGTGCAGGCCGATCGCGATCATGCCCGCCGTCCACGGCCCCAGCTTCAGGCCGAATTGCGGACCGACGTAATAGACGAAGAAGATCTGCAGGATCAGCGGCGTCGAGCGGATGAACTCGATGAACTCGCGCACCGTTTTCGTCAGCACCCAGTAGGGCGTGCGTTGGGCGAGCGCGAAGATCATGCCCAGCACCACCGCGATCGCATAGCCGAAGCCCGCAGCCATCAGCGTGTTGAGCGTCGCATGCAGCAGCTTGGGCAGGATTTCCCAGGTGAATTCCCAGTTCCAGTTGAACCCCATGGATCAGGCCCTCCCCAGCTTGCGCCGCATGACCAGCTCAAGCCAGCGCATGAACGGCGTCACGATGAAGCGCGCGAAGACGTAGTAGATGATCAGCGCCGTCCCGAAGGTCTGCGCGGACAGGAAGGTGGAGCCGTTGATCTGCTTCGCCTCGAACATCAGGTCCGACACGGAGATCAGCGCGACCAGCGCGGTGTTCTTCAGCAATTCGATCAGCAGGTTGCCCCACGGCGGCAGCATGTTGACGAAAGCCTGCGGCAGGATGATCCGCCACATCCGCTTGATCGGGCTCAGTGACAGCGCATAGGCCGCCTCCCACTGCCCTTTCGGCACGGATTGGATGCCGCCGCGCACCAGCTCGGCGCCGTAGGCCCCGAGGTTCATCCCCACCGCGACGAAACCCGCGGTGAATTTCGGCAGCGTCAGCCCGAACAGCGGCAGCACGAAGAAGATCCAGTACAGCTGGACCAGCAGCGAGGTGCCGCGAAAAATCTCGATATAGACGACGGCGATGCCCCGGATCAGCCCGTTGCGCGAGAGCTTCATCAGCCCGGCAACGAGCGCGATGGCGATCGCCAGGGCGGACGCTAGGAAAAACTGGCCCGCCGTTACGAGCGTCCCGTCCCAGAAACGTGGCCCGTATTCTTTGAAAAATTCTATGTAACTCATTCCCGTCCCGCCCCGGCGGTGAATGTCAAAATGGACGGGCCATGTGCTGGCCCGTCCATGTCTTCAGCAGCTGCGCTTAGCGCATCTTGCAGACTTCTGCGGCGGTCTTGTCGCCCGGCAGGTTGCCTTTCGAGTAGCCGTACTCGCCGACCGCTTTCATCATCGCGTCCGAACCGAGATACTTCTTCTGGGCTTCGTTGAACTTGTCGACGAAGTCCTGATCCGCCTTGCGGAAGCCGATGCCGACCCAGTTCTGGGTCCATTCCGGAAGCTGGCTCACATCCGACACTTCAACCGTACCGTCCGATTGCTTGGCGAGGTTCTGCGCGGTGAAATAGGTCACGCCACCTGCATCCGCGCGACCCGCTTTCACGGCGGCGAGGATTTCGGTCGGGCCCGGCACGGTCATCACGTCGCTATCCGGGATGCCGCCCTTGGCTGCGGATTCCACCTGGTTATAGCCCGCGCCCGTCACGAAGGTCGCGCCAGCCTTGGCGACCTGCTCGTAGTTGTTCAGGTTCTTCGGGTTGCCCTTCGGCACGATGAACGCATCGCCCACCTTCGCCATCGGCTCCGAGAATGCGACGTTCTGGCAACGCGAGTTGAGGATGTAGAGACCGCCCGTGACCATGTCGAAGCGGTTCGCGTTGAGGCCCGGGATCAGCCCGCCCCAATCGGTCACGACGGGGGTGATGTTGTCATAGCCCATCTCGTGGAGCACACCCAGAACATAGGCGTTCACGAAGCCCAGCGGCTTGTTGTCTTCGCCCGGATAGGCCCACGGAACTTCGTTCGCGAAGCCGATGCGGATCGGCTCGCCCGAGTTGATACGGTCCATCAGGGGTCCGGCCAGTGCGGCGGTCGCGCTCATCGCGAGGCCCATACCGGCAGCGGCGACAGATTTCCAAATCGATTTCATGCGTCTCTCCTGTTGGCTCTTGTTAACGGAAAGCCGAAAGCCTCCCGCGCTTGATGTACACAACACCTATGAGATTCCGGAGAGTGTCAAGCAGATCACATTGATTATACAGGGTTGCCAGACAGATATCGTGGGGTTGTGAAGTTCCCTGCGCAGATGTTGTGCACCAATATTGCCCAATATCGCAGCGTTGAACACGGAACGCTCATATCTCGCGCGCCCGTGCGGACCCAGTGCAGGCCCCGTACAGGCCATTTGCCGGCAACAGCCTCCGCATCGGGCCGATTGCTCCGCCTCCTCAGGCGCAATATGTGAAATCGAAATGCCTTTTGGGCCGTCGCCGCGAAGCAGATTGACCTGCGCGCCGCCGCCGCCGATCATGGCCTCCGCGCGAAGAGACAACAAAACCCGATGAACGAGATACCCCTGATCCCTCGGCAAACCAAACCGGAACGGCTGCGTGGCCGCGACCGCTTGGACCTCATCCATGCCGAAATTCGCGGCCGCATCTGCCTGCTCGACTACCCGCCCGGCATGCGCCTGTCGGAGACCGCGCTCGCTTCCGAATTTGGCATCTCGCGGACACCGCTGCGCCGGGTGCTGGCGCGGCTCGAGGATGACGGGATGCTGCGCTCGATGCATGGGGTCGGCACGTTCGTCACCGATGTCGATTACACCGAACTGGCTCAGGTCTTCCGGCTGCGGCGCGAACTCACGGTGCTGCAGACCACGCTCGACCCGGTGCCGCCAAGCGCCGCACTGATCGCGTCTTTCGTCAAGCTGCAGGAACGCGGCCGCGCCCTTGCCGATGCGCCCACGGCCCGCGCTTTCGCCGAGCTGGACCGCGATACCTTCCTCGGTCTGCTGGACCTGACTGCGAATGCGCCGCTGAGGGAAATGTCGGAGGCGCTGTATTTCCGCACGGCCCGGATCTGGCTGCAGCAGGTCACCGCCTCGCAGATCGACCTGATGCAGGAGATCGAGATCTACAATGACGAGCTGCGCGACATCCTGCGCGCCTTGCGGCTCGGCGATCTCGACGCGCTCGGCCATATGCGGCGCGGCCATATCTCGATGGGCTTCGCGCGGATGCCCGTCCTGATCAAAGCGCCCTAACGGACGAGGGGGCTGCGGGCCCCGCGACCGGGTTTGCACCACGCGCGGCTCTCGAACGCACACGGTTTGTTCAAGGAACTGCGGCGCGGCGGGTCCGTTCGATCACTGAGAGGGATGTGATTGTCTCCGGGAGGCAGCGCCCGGAGGCGCCGACGAAGGACATGCATTTCATGACCGAGTTCACCGATCCCGCCTCCGACCGCCCCGCGAAGACCACGCCCGATCCGGACAGCCCGCCGCTGCGCTTTCTCGAAGGGCGGCGCGGCTATCTCCCGATTGGCGATTACGCGGTGATCGGGGATACGCGCACGGCGGCGCTGGTGGCCCGCGACGGCGCGATCGACTGGCTCTGCGGCCCCGATTTCGACGGCGATCCGCTGTTCGGTCGGTTGCTCGACCAGTTTCGCGGCGGGACCTTCTACGTCGGGCCGGTGCCGTATGCGGACCACCCGACCGCCGCCGAGCGCGCCTATGAAGACCACGGCCCGATCCTGACCACGACCCACCCGACCAAAGCCGGGCGGCTCAAGGTCACCGACTTCATGAACCTCCCGGACTCGCTCGAAGAAGCGGCGAGCTTCGGGCGCTCCGTCGTGCGGCTGATCGAAGCGCAGGACGCCGACGCAGAAGTCGAAATCTGCATCGCCCCGCGTTGCGACTACGCGCTGAGCACGCCCGATTTCATCCGGCGCGGCCCGGGCAGCTGGCAATTCACGCAAGACGGCGACATCGTCCTGATCGACAGCTCCATAGAGCTGGAAATCGAAGGCTCGGGCCGGCTGAACGGGCGCGGCACGCTCGCCGCCGGAGAGGAAGGCTACGTCACCCTCACCATCACCCAAGGCGGTCACGGCCATGTCGGCGGGATGGATGCGGCCCGCGCCGCGCTCGCCGCCACCCGCGAGGCATGGCGCAAGCGGCAGTCGCAGACGGATTTCGGCGACGGGCCTTTCTCCGGGCCGCTCAAACGCTCGCTGATGGCGCTGCAACTGCTGATCCACGCCCCCACCGGCGCCGTGATCGCCGCGCCCACGATGGGCCTGCCGGAGGTGATCGGCGGCATCCGCAACTACGACTATCGCTATTGCTGGCTGCGCGACGCTTATTTCGTGCTGCATGCCTTTCTCGATCAGGGTCTGACCGGAGAGGCCGACGCATTCTTCCGCTGGCTGATGGCGGCCACCCGCGAAACCGCGCCGGAGCTGGGCACGCTCTACACGGTGCAGGGCGACAGCGACGTCTTGCTGCACAGGCTGCAGACGGTCGAGGGCTATCGCCGCTCGGCCCCGGTGCAATTGGGCAACGGCGCTGCGACACAGCTGCAACTCGACGCCTATGGCTCGATGATCATGGCCGCGCGCGCCTATGTCGACGCGGGTGGCGAGTTGCATCCCGGCGAAGGCATCCGGCTTGCGAATTTCGCCGATGTCGTGGTCTCGCAATGGACCCGGCCCGATAACGGGATCTGGGAAATGCCCGACCCGCGCCGCCATCACACCTATTCCAAGGCGATGTGCTGGGGCGCGCTGAACGCGGTGATCGCGCTGGTCGAGCGCGGCGTGATCGAGGCCGACACAAAGCTTTGGAGAGCCGAGCGCGCCGCGATCGAGGCGCTTATCCGGGACGCGGCATGGAATGAGAAGATCGGCGCCTTCACCGGCGCGATCGGCGAGGATTGGCTCGATGCGAGCGTCCTGCTGATGCCGCGCATCGGGGTGATCGCAGCGGACGATCCGAAGATGACCGCGACCTATACGGCGATCCGCGAGCGGCTTGGATCGGGCGTCCATCTGCGGCGCTACGACGTGCAGGAGGATGGGCTTCCCGGCATCGAGGGGCATTTCAACGCCTGCGGTTTCTGGGCGGCGGATTACCTCGTGCGGGCCGGACGACTCGACGAGGCAAGGGCGCAGATCGAGGGGATGCTGAAAGCCACGACCGATCTCGGCCTGATGTCCGAGGAACACGACCCGGAGACCGGCGCTCAGCTGGGCAATTTCCCGCAAGGGCTGTCCCATGCCGGGATGATCGCGGCGATCAGCGCCTATTGTTCGGCCGTGAAGAGCTGATCGCCTTCAGAAAAAGCCGCACGCGGCCCGCATGTGAAAAAAGGCAGCCCCGATCCCCGGAGCCGCCTTTTTCATGTGTTTCGCGTGATCCCGCCGTTATGCCGCGAGCGTCTCCGTGGAGGAGAAGAACATTGCCTGGCTAACCGCCGATTGCACTTGGCTCTCGGTGTAGGGCTTGGTGATCAGGAAGGCAGGTTCAGGCCGCTCGCCGGTCAGCAGACGCTCCGGGAAGGCCGTGATGAAGACCACGGGCAGCTCGTTGCCGAACTGGCCGAGAATGTCGTTCACCGCGTCGATGCCCGAGGAATTATCCGCCAGCTGAATGTCGGCAAGGATCAGGTCGGGCTTGTCTGCGGAGGCAAGCTCCACCGCTTCGGTGCGGGTGCGGGCGATGCCGGTGATCTGGTGGCCCATATCCTCGACGATGGCACGAATATCCATCGCGATGATAGCCTCATCCTCGATGATCATCACTTTACCCGCGATGGAGGTTTCCATCTCGCGGATCGCGATGTCGATCAGTTCCTTCGCCTCGTCGGTTTCGACCTGCATGATCGTGCCGATTTCCTCGACGCGGAAACCCTCGATCGAGTGCAACAGAAGCGCCTCACGCGTGTTCGGCGTAAGCGTCGACATGTGATCCTGCGCGCGTGCCGACAGCCGGTTGTCCGGCTCGCCCAGCGGCGCACCGGCCGACGCCCAGACCAGATGGAAGGCGTGGAACAATGCGAGCTTCGGATCGTTGTTCTCGAAAGGCGAAGTGTCTTCGAGGATAGCCTCAAGCGTAGCCGCGGCGTATCTGTCGCCGCTGTCCTGGCTGCCGGTAAGGGCTCGGGCGTAACGCCGCAGATACGGCAGGTTGGCTCCGATGGTGCCGGCGATGTCTTCGGACATGAAAACCCCCTTTTGCGTTTTTTCGGGAACCAAACTCTCTGGCCCCGCGTTCGGTTCCATGCAAAGTGAGTGGGATCGAAACCGGATGTATAGTGATATGGCAGACGAAAAGCCTAAGTCCAGTATCAGGGACCAGATCAATCAGAACCTGAAGAGGGTTTATGAGGAGGCGCTTCAAGAAGAAGTGCCGGATCGGTTCAAGGATTTGCTGGCGCAACTCAAGGCGAAGGAGGGCGAAAAATGACTTCGTCCTCCAAAGCCAACTCGTCTACCGAAGCGCGCGATCCGCGTGAGGAACTGCCCGATCATCTCGGGGCCCTGCGCGCCTTCGCCCTGTCGCTGACCCGGAATTCGGCCTCCGCCGACGACCTTGTGCAAGACACGATCGTCAAGGCGTGGTCGAATATCGAGAAATTCGAGCGCGGCACCAATCTGCGCGCATGGCTCTTCACGATCCTGCGCAACACCTTCTATTCGGACCGCCGCAAGCGCAAACGCGAGGTCGCCGACCCGGAAGGGATTCACGCCGCCTCGCTCTACGAGAAGCCTGCGCATGACGGACGTCTCGCGATGAACGATTTCGTCGAGGCCTTCGATCAGCTCAGCCCCGAACATCGCGAGGTTCTGACCCTCGTCGGCGCCTCGGGCTTCTCCTACGAGGAAGCCGCCGGCATGATGGGCGTCGCGGTCGGCACGGTGAAAAGTCGCGCCAACCGAGCCCGCGCCCGGCTTGCGGAAATGCTCGGGCTGGCGGAAGGTGAGGACATCCTGTCCGGTGAGGATCGAAATTCACTCGCCGTGATGGGCAAATCCGGAGTTGCCGCCGCATGAATTCGGAGGCCGCGGAAGCGGCAGACGACGAGCACTACAGCGATCACGCCCCGTTTCGAGCTAGGAAACGGGGCGTCATTCCGTTTTTCGACGGGCTCGGCGTGCGTCTGGCCTTCATGCTGGCCGTCGCGCTCTTTCCCCTTCTGATCATCGCCGTGCTGCAATCGACCTCGGTCGTTCGCGAAGCGCAGGCGCGCTCCGAGGCCGCCCTGATGGGCGAGACGATGCGCGCCGTCGCGGGGGAGACGCGGGTGATCCAGCACGCGCAGGACGCAGCCCGCGTCCTTGCCAGTACCGTCCAGCCGCTCGTGGGCAATGCCGAGGCCTGCTCGGACTGGATGCGGCAGATCTCGGGCGCTTTCCCCGAATTCTCGCTCGTCTCCTTCATCCCCGACAGCGGCAAGATGACCTGCTCGAACTCGGGGAAGAGCTACAACTTCAAAGGTCAGGACATCTTCGAGAAGATGATGACCGCGGATCGCACCAGCTTCTACGTCAATCGCGAAGCGCCGGTGTCGGGCACCTCGGTTCTGGGCGTGGCACATCCCGTCTACAACGCGGCGGGCGATCATATCGGGATCATCGCAATCTCGATGAGCCACTCTTCGCTTTCGCTGGCGAAAGACGGGCCGAAGCTCGCAGATGACCGGCCGCTGGTGATCATGACCTTCGACCGCGAAGGCACGATCCTGACGTCTTCGGACGGGCTGGCGAACACTCAGTCGCACCTGCCCGTGGATCGCTCTCTGAAACTGCTGGCGGGCAATGGCGCGGTGACCTTCTCGGGGGACTCCAATCGCGGCATCGAGCGGGTCTATTCCGTCGTCGAACTCGTCCCCGACCAACTCTACGCACTCGGCAGCTGGCCCGCACAGGCGGCCTCCGCGCTGAGCCCCTTCGCCGATATCTCGCCGGTGCTGTTCCCCGCGCTGATGTGGATGGCGAGCCTGCTGGTCGCCTATTTCGCGATGCAGAAACTGGTGATCGGCCATGTCCGCAAACTCTCGAGCGCGATCACCAGCTTCGCCACCGGCAGCCGGATCGTGGGCAATCTCAACCTGTCGACCGCCCCCTCGGAAATCCGCGATCTCGCCGAAGCCTATGACCGGATGACCGAGACCATCCTGCATGACGAGGCCGAGCTGGAAGACATGGTGCACCACAAGGAAGTGCTGCTCCGCGAGGTCCACCACCGGGTGAAGAACAACCTCCAGCTCATCGCCTCGATCATCAACATGCAGATGCGGCAGGCGCGCACGCCCGAAGCCAAGGGCCTGATGAAATCGCTGCAGGAGCGGGTGATCTCGCTCGCGACGATCCACCGCGGCCTTTACCAGACCTCCGGCCTCACCGATATCCGCGCGCAGGAGTTGCTGCCCGATATCGTGCGCCAGATCACCCGTCTCGCGACCGGGCCGGGCCGTCACATCGCGGTCGATTGCCAAATCGACGACATCCACCTGACGCCCGATCAGGCGGTGCCGCTTTCGCTTCTGCTGACCGAGGCGATGACCAACGCGATGAAATACGCCTCCGCCCGCGACGACAAACCGAAGCTCGACATCTCGCTGCGCAAGCTCGAAGGGATGCAGGCGCGGCTATGCGTGCGCAACACCGTCGATAAGGACGCGCCGCCGCTGGAGGCCGTGGACGGCACCGGGCTGGGCTCGCAACTGGTGAACGCCTTCGTGCAGCAGCTCTCCGGCACGATCGAGATCGAGACCAGTGATGAGGAGTATATGCTCAATGCCGACTTCACATTGCGCCCCCTCGTCGAGAGCGAATTGCGTCACGAAGAGCGCTTGAAATCTCAGAAGCCCGAAACAGTTTCTGAAGAGAGCCATTGAATGAGATACCTGCTGCCGCGGCGACGTCTGGTCACCCTCGCGGCCGTTAAGAAAAACGAGCCGCATGGAACGTCTTAAACAAGCCGGAGTTCACGCCGAGAGCCGCGTCAAACTGCTTTTGACAGCAGCCGAGGCTTACCCTGTGCTCGAAGACGCCTTCCTCGACGCGCGACACTCGATCCACGGCTCCTTCCGCGTCTTCGACCTCAATACGAAGCTGAAATCAAATCGCGGGCGCGCCATCGGCGCGACCTGGTTCGACCTAATCATCCAACTGCTCAAACGCGGCGTGGCGATGCAGATCGACCTGACCGATTTCGACCCCTGCGCCAAGCCAGAGCTGCACCGCATGACGTGGTCGTCGATCCGCATGTTCTGCGCCGCGCGCGAACTGGCCGGGCCGAACGCCAATCTGCGGCTGCGCGCGCTGATGCACCCGGCGCAATCGGGCATCCTGCCGCGCACGTTCTTCTGGCCCTATGTCTATTACAAGCTCGGCAACCATGCCGACTGGCTCAACGAGATGGACGAGGCCAAGCGGCTGACGGCGATGCGCGACATGCCGGGGCTGCGGGAATATCTCAAGGCCGGATCGGACAGCAAAATCTTCCGCAAATTCCGCGCGGCCCCGCCGAAACTCTTCCCGGCGACGCATCACCAGAAGCTCGCCGTGTTCGACGACAAGAAGCTCTATATCGGCGGGCTGGATCTCGACAATCGCCGCTTCGACACGCCCGTCCACGAGCGCAACGGCGAGAAGACCTGGCACGATGTGCAGCTGATGATGACCGGTCCGGTCGTCGCCGAGGCGAAGGCCCATCTGGAGACCTTCCACGAAAGCTGCGCCGGCGACAAACTCGCAAAACCGCCGCGCCGCCTGCTCCGCACGCTTTCGCAGCGGCGCAAATTCGCGACCTTCCGGATCGGGCCGAAGACTTACCGCACCGAGATCGAGAACGCGCATGAGATGCTGATCGCGCGCGCGCAGAAGCTGATCTACCTCGAAAGCCAGTTCTTCCGCTCGCGCAATCTCGCAAATCATCTGGCCCGCGCCGCGCGCGAGAACCCCAATCTCAACCTGATCCTGATGCTGCCCGCCGCGCCCGAGACGCTGATGATGGGAGACCGCCCGACCAGCGACGTGCGCTATGGCGAGTATCTTCAGGTCCGCGCGCTGGATACGATCCGGGAAGCCTTCGGCAGCCGCCTGTTCATCGGCTGCCCGGCGGAGCCGCGCATCGCCGATCCCGATGATGACGGGGCGATGCGCACCGGTGGCGCGCCGCTGATCTACGTCCATGCGAAAGTCTCGATCTTCGACGAGGATGCGGCGCTGATCACCTCGGCCAATCTCAACGGACGGTCGCTGCACTGGGACAGCGAGGCGGGCGTCTATCTGCGCCGCAATGACGGCATCCCGGCCATGCGCCGCCGCCTGATGCGCCATTGGCTGCCGCCCGCGCCGGAAGAGGCGTTCTTCGACCCGACGCGCGCGGTCTCGGCCTGGGCGGAGCTTGCCCGCGCGAATGCCACCAAAGCCCCCGAGGACCGGGACGGCTTCGTGCTCCCCTACGACATGACAGCCGCGCGCAGCATTGCGCGCAAGCTGCCCTTCATTCCCGAAGAGATGGTCTGATCCGCACCCGCGGCCAAGGGCCGCGCCGGATCAATTCGGTTTTCAGTTGGTTTCGAGCTTCTGCTCCGCCTCGGATTTCGGGTCCGGCAGGCTATCGGTCAGCACCAGCGCCCAGAGCAGCAGCGGAATCGCCACGATCCCGCCCAGCGGCCCCCAGAGCCAGATCCCGAAGGTCAGCGACAGGAAGACCAGAAGCGGATTGAGCCGCATCTGCCGCCCGATCGCGGCCGGGGTCACGAATTGCGCCTCGGTCGCGTTCAGCATCACGTAGATCAGCGGCGGCAGGATCACCCGGATCCCGTCGAAGGTCGCCACGCCTGCGAAAACCAGCGCAATGATCAGCGCCGCAGGGCCGAGATAGAGGATGTAGTTGATCAGGAAGGCCACCAGCCCCCAGAGCGGCGCATTCGGCAACCCGATCAGCTGCATCGCGACGCCCACCGCCAGCCCGAGACCGCCATTCACCACCGTGATCGTGAGGAAATAGCGCGACACCCGGGTCTCCGCCTTGCGCAGCCGCGCAGCGGTGGCGCCGCGGTTAGACGGTTCGGCAAGGTGCTTTGCGATCCAGTTGTAGATCTCGCCGCGCGAGAGCTGGAAGAAGAACAGCGCCCCGACATAGATCAGCCCTTGCGCGATAATAGCCGGGGCGAGCATGACGAGATCCTTGGCATCCGGCACGGCGCTCTTGTCGCCATTGCCGCCGCCATCCTTCGCAGCGTCCGCCGCCGGGGTGATCGCGTCGCTCACCTCCTTCGAGGCGTCCTGAATGCCTTGGAACATGTGGCGCATGTGAATGATGGTGGAGCGCATGTCGTCCATCACCTTCGGCGCCTGACGCATCAGCTCCGCAACCACGGGCTGGATCACCAGCACCAGCAGCACGGCGATCATCAGAGAGATGACGAGCGAGGTAAGTGCCCCCCAGACAGGCGACAGACCTCTTTTCTCCCATGCATCGGAAATCGGTGAAAGCACGATCCCCACGACGAGCGCGAGCACGACGGGGGCGAGCAAGCTTTCCACCTGGCTAAGCGCAGCCACGACAGCGATTACAGCGATCACAATCAAGGCGATGCGCGACAGGGTCTCCAGGCGATGCATTTCGAGAATGACTTCCCTCTTGGGTTTCGCGATCTAACGCCCTTGGGCGAGACCCAGTTCCCTTGTTTTTGCGCAGGCGTGCGCCGGAACATCGCTCCCGGCGAAACGTTGATGACAGACGCCTGAACCCGCGTCTTCATCTTGAAAGGAGTGACGCCATGAATTGGGATCAAATCAAAGGCAATTGGAAAGAGCTCAAGGGCAAGGCCCGCGAGACCTGGGGCGAGCTGACCGATGACGAGCTTGCAGAGGCCGAAGGCCATCGCGAACAGATGGTCGGCCTGATCCAGAAGAAATACGGCAAGACCAAAGAGGAAGCCGAGCGCGAAGTGGATACGTGGTCCAGCTCGATCTGATCGGCGATTTAGACCCTATTCCAGCATAAAACCGCATAAACCGGCGCCGCAGAGATCGCGGCGCCGGTTTTCTTTTGCAGCTGAGGATCACGCATCGCGCAAGCTGCCGCCCAAACAAAAAGGCCGGGCGCAATGCCCGGCCTTCTCAGAACTGGTCCACCGATCAGTGGGTGGTTTTCGAGGTCGTCGCAGATGCCGAACTGGTCGAGGAGGACGCCGAATGGTTCGCCTTCACTTTCTCGGCCGCCTCATGGGTCTTCGCCTCAGCCTTGGACGCGACCTCTTCGGCCTTGGCCTTCGCGGCATCCTTGGCCTCTTCGGCCCCGGCACGCACTTCGGCCTCGCCTTTCTGCAGCGACTCGCCGACATCACGCAGCGCGCGGTTGGCTTCCTGGGCAAGCTGGCGCGAGAGACGGTCGATCAGTTGCTCTCCGGCCGCCATCGCCTGATCGCCGAAATCACGTGCGGCGCTGCGGGCCTCTTCACCCGCCGAGCTCATCACCGACCGCGCGGTCCGCTTAAGCTCGTCGGTGAAATGATCGGCGGCCTTGCCCGCACGGCGCTTCTCGTCGCGGTAAAGACGCTCGGCCTCGTCAAACAGACGGTTCGCACGCGGACCAAAGCTGCGGCGGCTGACATTAACGTCCGGCTTGGGCACCGCGTTGAAGATCGCAGCACCGATGGCAAAGCCGATAGCGGCGGCGATCAGCGGGTGGTCCTTGACC
This sequence comes from Thioclava sp. ES.031, assembly GCF_002563775.1. Classification (NCBI taxonomy): domain Bacteria; kingdom Pseudomonadati; phylum Pseudomonadota; class Alphaproteobacteria; order Rhodobacterales; family Paracoccaceae; genus Thioclava; species Thioclava sp. ES.031. The sequence goes on from NZ_PDJO01000001.1 coordinate 3,931,559, forward strand.
ATCTGCTTGCCGGTCGATCCGGCCTGAGTTGCGCCGTCCTGCAGGCGAATCCGGGCGGAATAGGCTCTTTCGCGGGCCCGGATCACACGGTCGCGCGCATCCTCATTAAGGTCGCTCAGACCCGAGGACAGCGTATCGCGCAGGTCGCTCGCGAATTTCTGCATCACCTCGGAGCGCTCCTTGACGAAGTCGCGCGCCTTGTCGGTCGAGCTACGCTGCTCGGCCTCGAGATCTTCGAGACGCACCGACGCATCGTGGCGCAGCGTGTCGATCTCGTCGATCCAGCCATCCGCGCCCGCTTCGCTCGGCATCACGAGCGGATCGGCATCGGCCACCAGGTTTTCTTCCTCTACGGTGGCCGAGTTGCGCTGGCGCAGCAGCAGCCACGCGATCCCGGCGCCTGCGAGGGCGAAAGCCACCGGGTTCTTGCGCACGGCCTGTTCGGCACTGCGCGCAGCCGGCGCGGCGTAGTCGCGCACGACTTGCGACACTTGTTCGGAGACATAGTCCGGGGCGATGCGCCCGGTCAGATCGCCGAGCGTCGATGCGAGATCGGCACGGTCCTGGCGCAGACGGTTCTCGATTTCCTCAATGGTTCTCTTCTCGGTCATTTGAAACTCTCCTTCAGCGCCTGCGCGTCAGCAGACAGGTTTTCCTTGAGACGGGTGGGCGGGCTCGACACTTTGCGCAGCTTCGCCGCGGCGATGAGCGCCGAGATGATGCCGAGGATCAGAAGCACCGCGCCGACGATAAGCGTGGCGGGCCCCCGATCGAGACCGGCCCATTCCAACCCGTAGATGGCGGATTGCGTGAGGGGGAAGATCGCACCAAGAGCGAAGACCAGAGCGATCGCACCGAGGATGACGGCATTGCGTGCGAGGCCGGCCCGGTGGGCAGCTTCGGCACGGACCAATTCCGCTTCGGTTCGTGCGATCTCGCGCGTTTGCTCGATCACGCGATTGAGCAAATCGCTCACCGTTCCGCGGCCTTCGTGGCCGTCAGGGTCCTCGGTATCGTGGTGACTCATCGACCTCTCCCAAACATGTCGCGACCTCTTGCCGCGTTTCTGTGGTTTCAACGCCGGTTGGGGATTGCGGTTCCGTCAGGGTCTCCGCACATCCCGCGCCGGATTTCGTCATTTCGCCGCGCGCGGCCCCGCCACCAGCCAGATCAGGAAGCCGATCAGCGGCAGGAAGAAGACCAGAAGCGCCCAGAGCACTTTCTTTCCGGTGCTGGAATTCGACCCGATGATCGAAACCAGCGCCCAGATATCGAGTGCGAGCAATACGATACCCCAGAAGCCGCCAAGGCCAGTCATATTCATTTCCATGTCCCCATCTCCCTTTTTCGTGAGGTTGTGAATCGCCGCCCAAACGCCGGAAAGCGCACGATGTTCCTCGAAAATGCTGACTCAGAGTAATGGAACTTTCGCCAAAATGGCACGTTTGGATGCCATGAAAGCGCAGCACTCAGCGCTAATGTACGCAACATCCGAAGGAGAATACCCATGCTTGGTTGGGCACTGACTTTTCTCGTTATTGCGCTGATTGCCGCGGCGCTCGGTTTTGGCGGCATCGCAGGCGCATCTGCCGGGATCGCACAGATCCTCTTCGTGGTCTTCCTGATCCTGTTCGTGGTGGCCATGGTCGCCCGGGCGGTAAAAGGCAAACCGCCGGTGTAAACGCGAAGACGCTAGGTCTATTTCAGGCCGCTCCTGTCCGGGGCGGCCTTTTTCATGCGCCGGGAGCCGTCCCCGCGCGCGCCTGCGCCAGCATCGCATCGAGATTGCCCGCGACGACCCGGGAAATCTGCGCAGCCTCCGCCGCGCCGATTTCAGACCAGCCCATCTTCCGGCGCACGACCTCCGCACCGAGCCGGAAATAAAGCACCTGCCCGATCATCGCGAAAACCCGCAGCGCGCTCTCCGGATCGTCCTCCGAGGTCCCGCTCGCCCGCGCCCAAAGCCCCAGCAGCCGCCCATGCGCCACCGCGATCAGCCGGTCATAGAGAATATCGAGCGTCTCGCCGCCTTCGGTCACTTCGCGCATCACGAAGCCGATCATCGAGGCCGCATCCGGCTGCGTAAGGATCCGCGAGATCATCGCCTCCATCAGCGCCTTGAGCTCCGCCTCCGCCGCCTCGGGCGACAGCGCCTCCGGGGGGCCGAGCGGCCGCATCACCTCTTCCATGCGGTGCACGAATTCCAGCGCACAGGCGCGGCGCAGCCCTTCCTTGCCTTGGAAATGGTAGGATATCGCGGCGACATTCGCGCCTGCAGCCTCGGCCAGTTCCCGCGTCGAGGTGGCCACGAACCCTTTCGTCCCGAACAGGCGCATCCCGGCTTCGATCAGGGCGCGCGCGGTGCCATCGCGGGCGGGCGTCTGTGTCTGGGTCATCGGCGCATCACGGTTGGAGAGGGAATCTGCCGCCAACATGCGCGGCGCGACCCGAAAAAAGCAAGCCGCATAGGCGACCCATGCGGCTTGGCTTCACGTGTCTCGTAGAAAGCTTTGGCCCGATCAGAACGGGAAGCTCACCCGGCGGGTCAGCATCAGCGAGACCGAGCTTTGCTCGCGCGAGCCTTGCTGCACGATCGGGCTGTCCGCCGCATCGCCCTGCAGGCGATCGTAGTTCAGCTTGCCCTCGACCGCCCAGTCATTGCCGAGCTGATAGGTCGCCGACAGTTCCAGACCGGTCGAGACGAGGCCGCCGTCGGGCGAATAGGCCGCCAGACCGCTTGCCGTGGATTCCGACGGGCTGATGCCGAAATAGGTGCGGTTGTAGAGGCTCGAGCCATAGAAGACGCGCGGCCCGATGCTCAGCTTGAAATTGTCGGTCTTGATCGGTTTCCAATCGGCGCCGATTTCGGCGACCACGGCGTTATGCCCGACCACGCCGTAGCGCATATCGGCAAAAGCGCCCCATTGCGGCGCCTGATAGCCAAGCCCGAGACCCAGTTCGAGCGAGGTGGTGACATCGTCGAGACCCGCGATCTCCGAATAATCGCTGGAATTGCGCCCCCGGACGAGGCGGAAGGAGCCATGCACGTTCGGGCCGAGCTTTTCGTAATTCGGATCGTCCGAGCCGAAGCGCATCCCCTGAAGCGTGAAGCTGTTGAGCTTCACCTTCGCGGTCGGGTTGGTGTCGTAATGATCCGCGCCGAAATAGGACGGCGCATAGCGCGCGCCCCCACCGATGGTGAACGTCACGCCACTTTCTGCCTGCGCGCTTGCCGCGGTGCAGACAGCAGCGACCGCGATGGCGGCGCTTGCGGAAAGGTGGCGGATGACTTTTGCCATGATGGCGCTCCCGAAAACATGTACCGATTTGCGTAAACACTGCCAATTTACCGCGAAAAACGCAATCGGCTGGCGCAGTTTGCTGCGGATTAGCGGCGCTTATACCACGGCTGGGCGATTTCCTCGATCCCGGTGGGCTGATCCTGCTCCACCTCACGCCAGACCGTGCCATCGACCGGCGCCACCGTCCCATCGCGCCCTTGGGTGAAACTCTGGTCGCGCACGATCATCCGATAGGCCGCATTGAGCGCATCGGCACGCTCCGGCGAGGGCAGGATCAGCGGGCCGATATCCTCGGCCAGAGCGGCCTCTTTCCCGGGCGGCAGCTTGCCCGCCTCCAACCAATCCTCGATGAGCTCGGCATTGGCGCGAAACTCGTCCCCGGCCCCGTTGGTGCGCAGGTAATGGGCGTAATCGCCGCTCCCATCGGCGCGGACCCGGTCGGGCGTGCCCGCAAGACCCTTCTGCGTCCAGTGATACCAGCCGCCGCGATAGGCCTCCTTGCCCAGCTTGCGCGCAAAGGCGAAGGTGGAATCGTCGTTCACGCCCAGCGTGCCGTGGCAGCCGACGCAGAACACGGTTTCCTCGAAGCTCTGCGGGCGCAGATCGCCCGTCGCATCCTCGATGAAGCCCTGCAGCCGCCAGCCGAACGTGTTGGGCACGCCGGTCTCGGAACTGCCGAAGAACTGCTTGGTGCGGTCGGGAAAGGCGCTGTCTTCCTTCAGCTCGGCCAGCGCGGTCTCCTCCAGATCGGCATAGCTCTCCCAATCCGTCTTGACCATGTAGCGCAGCTCTTTCAGCCGCGCGGCCATCTCAATCCCCTCGGGCGTCGGATCGATATAGCGCACCGAATGCACGAATTCCGTGCCCTTGGGATAAAGCCCGGCGGCAAGCCGAGCGCCTTCGACACCCGCGCGCCCGGCCCAATGCATCGTGATCCCGTCGAGCGGCGCGAAGGCGAATTTCACCACCTCCGCCTGCGCCATCACCCCGTCGCGGTCCAGATCGACGCCCATCGCGACCTCATCGGTGGGCTCGATCGCGACATCCGCGCGGGTGATCAGCGCCTGCACGATCGCGAGGTTGGTCTTGTAGGTGGCAATGTCCTCGACCCCCTCGGCCGTCTGACGAAACGCCTCCGGCAGACGGATCATCACGTCATCGGTCGAGCCATTCGTCGGCCAGAACGTACCGGGCAGCGGCTGATAGGCAAAGGCGCGCCAGCCGGTCAGGCGTCCATCGGGGGTGCGGTCGAACCCCTCCTCGTCGAAGGCGAATTGCACGTCGGGGATATAGCCGTCCCATTCGCCATTGCCGTTCACGTCCCAGGCTGCAGGCGGATCGGCCAGCCTCTTAGCCAGGGCGATCCCGCCCTCGGCATCGTGGTAATTGTCCTGCCGCACATAGGCGCGGATCTCGGCACTGTCGGTCGCAGCCACCTCGGCACGGCGATCCACGAAGAGGTTGCGCCACGGGTTCTCGAGCGCAGGTCCCGGAAACGCATATTCGGTCTGCAGATCGGCATCGCGCACGTAATTCGGATGGCGCGGATAGGTGTGACAGGTCTGGCAGGGGTTATGCACCTCGCCCGCCGTGTCTTCCGTCTTGGTATAGCATTGCGGAGGAATATAGGCCGTCGGATTGTCCAGCACCGTGGTCTTCAGATCGACCGCCCCCGCCATCGTGGTCGTGCTCAGCAGCGCCAAAATCGAAATACGCAGCATCCGTCTGCCCTCAGCCTTGAAAGAAAAGGCGAGGCCCGGGTCTCCGCCGGACCTCGCCAGAATTGTCTCGCGAGCGCCCGTTACTGGGTCTTCGCGGTGGCATCCATCTGCGGGAACGGACCGACGTAACCCACATAGGCACGCGCCTGCGCCGGGTCGGTCAGCTTGTCTTCGTCGCTCTCGCCATAGGGGTGCTGGATGACCGCCATCAGGTAGCCGTGGCCGTTAACGTTCGGATACCAGTAGGTCGAGGTGGTTTCCGAACCGTAGGGCGTCGACAGGATGCGGGTCAGCTCCTTGGTGTCGGTGTTCATCGCCCAGATCGCGTCGTTCTGGTGGCCCGAACCGGTGTCTTCACCGATGATCAGCGTGTTGTAGCCCGGGATGTAGGTGATGTTGTCCGGGTTCGCGATGCCGTTGATATCGCAGCTGTTCAGCTCGGCCGTGTCGCCGCACATGTCATGCGCCGGGTCGCAGCTTGCGTCCTGCGCCTTGACCTTGTGCTCTTCGGTGAGCGGCTTGCCCGAGATCAGACCCATCATCTTCGTCGCGGTGAACTTGTCGTCCAGCGAGAGCGAGTAGACCGTGCCGCACTTGTTCTTGGGCAGCTTGATCGCGTTCATCCCGCCCAGATCCTGCTTGGCACCGTCTTCCATGCCCTTCTCGACAGCCGACATCGACAGATACATCTGATGCTTGTCGGCATCGTAGGTGATGCCTTCCATCTTGCGGAACTCGGTCGTGGCGCCCTTCATCGAAGCGTAGCGACGGGTTTCCAGACGCGAGGCGATCGCATCCATGCCGTCCTTGACCTTCAGACACTCGGGATTGCCTTCGGCGTTCGAAGCCGAGAACCCGTCGGCGCAGGAACCGTCCTCGCCCATCTCGGCGGTCTCGAAGAGATCCGAGAACTGGGTGCCGGCTTCGATCGCCTTCTGGATCGTCGCATCGTCGGCATGGCCCAGATCGACCCATTCCAGATCGGCCGCGCCGCCATTTTCTGCCGAGGTCTGGTTCCACTTGGCCGCATACAGCGTCCCGGCGCTCAGGTCGCCTGCGGTGTCGGCTTCAAAGCGGAACAGGCCGACATTGGTGCCGTCATCCGAGATATAGGCGGTTTTCTGGTCGGGCATGACATAGGCCAGCTCGACCGCCACGCGGCCCATCGCGAAATGCTTGTCAGCCTTGGCCGAGCCGTCTTCCGAGACGGTGATCTCGGTCGGGTAGCCATAGCGATAGGGCTTGTAGGCGTCGCGGAACTGCTCGAGGGTCATGCCCTCGGGGTTCACGCCCGCATAGCGCACCATCGGGAAATCGTAATCGTCGATCTCGTCGAGCGAGGTCGCCGCTTCGATCGCGCGCGCATCGGCCGGATATTCTTCCGAGCCCAGATGGGTCTCCCACGGCGTCACCGAACCCGCGCAGGGCACCCAGAGACCGTGATATTCGGAGAAGTCGATCGGCTTGGTCGAGACCAGCTTCAGGTTGCCATCCGCATCCTGGCTGACTTCGCTGAGATACATCGCACCGGGGCGCGACTCGAAATGCGTCACCGAATAGAGCTTGTCGCCCTGACGGAGGAGCGAGGTGAAATCGGCGGAGTCCGAGATATGCTCGGAGCCGTCGGCCGACTTGACCGGGTTGCCGTCCTTGTCGGTCAGCAGGGCGAAGGTGTTGTCACCGATCTTGTCGCCCGAGCGCGCCATCACGTGATAGCCGATCTTGTAATCCTTGCCGTCGATGGTGACGGTGTCGGAAGCGATGGCCTGACGTTTGGCGGCGTCGTCCTTGGCGAAAGGAACGGGCGAGAAAGAGATGTCACCGGCATGCGCCGCAAGCGGCAGCACAGCGATAGCGGTGGCTTGGAGGAGGGTCGTACGAAGCGACATGGCTAATCCCTTGGCTAGTTGCGTTCACGATGCTCCTAACGGCGAAGTGATTCCCTTTTGTGACAATCTGGCGCTTTCGTGATCTTGGCCTCGACCGGCGGCGGAGGGCGCGCGTGGCTCGGCCCGCACTGACCTGCGCCTCGGGCGAAAGTAGACCCTATTCCAGCATGATTTCGTGTTTTCGGCCCTGTCCGGCACTGGCACGATCCTGCCGGTGCGACGCCAAGCGCCTGAGACGCAACAGCTTTCAGCAAAGCGCGGACCCCGCGTTGCGATCACGCGGGGCTTGAGCAATGGTGAATGAAACGAGGAGTAGCGCGTGAGAGAAACGGCGAAATTCGCGGTCAGCCTGTTCGGGCGGCTGTTCCAATCGAATATCACCCTCGTGTCGGCGGGGGTCGCCTTTTATTCCATGCTCGCGATCTTCCCCGGCATCTCCGCGACCATCGCGCTCTGGAGCGCGTTTGCCGACCCGACCGTGATCCGCACCTATCTCAACGTGGCCGATGATTTCATCCCGCCCGAAGCCTATGCGCTGATCAACGACCAGATCCAGAATTGGCTGATCGGGCCACGCGCGACCATCGGGCTGGGCGTCGTGATCTCCGCCGCCGTGACCCTGTTCTCGGCCCGCGCGGGCGTCGCGGCGCTGGTGCTCAGCCTCAACGTGATCCACGGCACCCGGCCCCGCGCGACGATCTGGAGCTTCATCATGGGCTACCTGATGACCATCGCGCTGGTCGGCGTGATGCTGGCCGCGATGGCGACGGTGGTCGTCGTGCCCGTCGTCATCAACTTCCTGCCCTTCCACGAATATTCCAAGATCCTGCTCTCGGGGCTGCCCTGGGGCGCGATGCTTTTGCTGATGCTGACCGCGCTCGGCATCCTCTATCGCTACGGGCCCAATACCGAGGGCAAGCGCGACCCAATCCTGACGCTCGGCGCGGTGCTGGCGACGGCGCTCTGGGGGCTCAGCTCGATCGGGCTGACCTACTACCTGTCGAATTTCGGCAATTACAACAAGATCTACGGCTCGATCGGGGCGGTGATCGCGCTTCTCGTCTGGCTCTATCTCAGCGCCTTTTCGGTGCTGATGGGAGCCGCGCTGAACGCCGAGCTCACCGCCTTCCGAAAGCGCCGCGCGCAGGAGAATTTGCGCAACGCGATAGACGGAGACGAAGAGGCCGAGGGCGAGAAAGTCTCATCCTCATAAGTTTCACTTATTTCCAGACGCGGAAATGAAGTGAAACTTATGGATCAGTAGTTCTTCTCGAAATAGAGGCCGATGCCGCTCTTGCCGTCGGAGCCGACGGTGCCGCGCGCGGTGAGGCTCTTGGTCACATCCAGATTGAGATTGATCTGCGAGGTGCCGTCGCCGCCCACGGTGACATCGGTATAGATATTGTCCGACAGGTATTTCCCGACCTTGAGCTGGGTGTTGCCCTGCGCATCGGTCGAGACGTCGAAATCATCCAGCCCGAAATTCTTCCGCAGCTTGCCGATGATCCCTTCGCCGCCCTTGCCCGCGAGCGTCGCGACCGCCGAGGCCAACTGCGCCGCCTGCAAGGCCGAGAGATTGTCGATCGACCGCCCGAAGATCAGCCGCGCGAGAACCTCGTCCTGCGGTAGCTCGGGCGAGGAAGTGAAGGTCACCTGCGGTTCGTCCGCCTGCCCCTGAATGTTGATCGAGATCGTGTAATCGTCCTGCGTCGTGGTCGCGGTGAAGTCGATATAGGGCACCAGCGCGCCTTGCAGCGCGATCCGGCCCTGATCGAGCGTGAAACGCTGGCCCAGAATGTCGAGCCGCCCGCGCACCAGCTGGAACTGCCCGATCGGGATCACGTTCGCGGTGGTGCCGGTGATCCGCAGCGAGCCGCCAAGTTCCGCGTCCAGACCGCGGCCGCGCACGAAGATGCCGCGCTCGGAGGCGATGGTGACATCGAGCGGATAGGACGGGCCCGACGCCGTGGCGGCGCCATTCGCATCCGTCTGCCCGGTATTGAGCAGGTTGGCGCGCTTCAGCGTCTCGCGCACCGCCGCGCTTTCGCCGACATGCTCGATCCCGTCGGGCACCGACGCTCCGCCGCCGACACCCGAGGAGGGCACCCGCAATTCGGTATCGCTCAGCGTGATGCGCCCGGCGATCTTCGCGCCGCCCGCAAGCGGCCCGTCCATCGTGATCGTGCCCGAAGCGCGGGTGTCATAAAGCTCGGGGTCCTTCAGCCGCGCGCGGTCGAAGCGGATCGTCAGATTGCCGTCGTAAGGCGCGGAGAGGTTGATCGGGCCGTTGACGGTGATCTGCCCGCCCGTGCCGAGCCGCCCGGTCAGGCCAAGCTGCGCAGACCCGTTCGACAGGTCCACCTGGGTGTTCACGTCTTCCAGCACCATGCCGAGATTGGGCGCGACGAGTTTCGCGCCATTCGCCGTCACCGTACCCGACAGCGCCGCCAGCCCCGGCTTTCCGTTCATCCGCAGATCGAAGCTGAGCGGGCCCTGAACCGAGCGCGGCTCGATGAAGCTGTTAGCGAGCGCGGTCTGCGCCTGCCCGGTGATTGCGAGATCGGCATCGGCGAAATTCGACGCCACGCGGCCCGACACTTTCGCATCGGTACCGCCCGGCCCGGTCCCCGAGAGGTCCAGCTGATAGCCGCTGCCGTCGTCGACCACCGTGCCCGACACCGTCACCGGCCCCGGGAAGCCCGGCGCGAGCAGGGCCGCATTGGCCAGACGCGCGTTGAGATCGATCTGGCGCGAGGTCTCCCCCGCAGTGCCTTTCGCCGAGACGTCGAGCTGCGGATTGCTCAGGTCGAGACTTTGCACCTCGACCGCGCCATTGGCGTAGCTCGCTCGCAGATCGAGGTTGGTCGTCCCGGCCAGAAGCTTGTCGGCCTCGGGCTGGCCTATCGCGAGGGATTTTCCGGTGCCCTTCAACGTCACGCCGTAGCGATCGCCGTTCAGCGTCACCGTCGCATCGGCCGCCAGCGCGCCGCGATAGCCGCCGCCCAGAACCGAGAGGTCATTGGTGTCGAGCGTGGCGGTCAGCTTGCCATCCTGACTGGCCAAGGTGCCCTGCGCCTGAAGCGTGCCCGCCCGCGTCTGCACGTTGAGCGAATCCAGCGTCACCCCGGTCTCGTCGCGCTTGGCCGAGATCGCGATTTCCGACCGGCCCGCCAGCGCACGATCCGCCTGCGGCTGGTCGATCGAGACGTCCTGACCGACGAGGTTGAGATTGGCGTCGAAGGCACCGCTGAGGACGGTGTATTTCCCCGCGACCGTCATCCGCGCCGATCCGCCGAGCTTGCGCCCTGCCAGATCCGACAACATCGCGAGGTTGGAATGGTCGATCTGCGCCGCGCCCTCGATGGTGACGCCCTCGCTGATATTGTCGATCGTGAGGTTGGAATTCAGGCTGTAGCCGGAGCCTTTCAGCGCCAGTTGCGACAGGCGCAGCGGCTTGTCCTGCTGCCACGAGAAGACGGTGCGCAAGGTGACGGCGCTGCCTGCCGCCGCGCTCAGCTTCGGATCGGACAGCTCCAGCCCGTTGATGCCCAAGAGCACGGTGCCACCCGCAGAGGGCGGCGAGGCCTGCTGGATGCGGCCCGAGCCCGAGAGGTTCGCGGTCAGCATCTTGGTGCCATCCTCGCGACGCAGCTGGTTCAGACGGCCCGTCAGTTTCCAGCCATCGCCTTCGGCCTTGTCATAGGCGAGGTCGAGCTTGCCCGACTGCACATAGGTTTTCGGCCCCGAGATCGGCAGCAGCACCTCTTGGCCATTGCCGAGACCGAGATTGGCGGTGAGGTCGAATTTCACCGGCATGTTGTTGGTGCCCATCTGCGCCGAACCGTTCAGCTGCAGCGCACGCGATTTCAGATCGAGCGTGTTCAGCGTGGTCTGACCCGAGGCCGTGCGCGTGCCATCCGCGACCAGCGCGACCTCGTTGCCGAAGAATTCGTGGTAATCGGGCGGCAGAAGCGGACGGATATCGCCGCCCAGCGCGACGGAAAATGTCGTCAGCGGCGGGCTGCCCTCGGGTGCGCCGTCGGGCGTTTTGCTGCCGATGGAGACCTGACCCGCCAGACGCTGCTGGCCATCGGTGCTCAGCACGATATCGGAGGTGAAATCGTCGAGCGGCCCGCTGCCGGACACCGCCAGCGTCATCGCCGGATTTCCGGGCAGGCCGATCTTCTGGACGATGATCCCGTTCTTGCCCTCATCCACCAGCAGATCGAGGCCCAGATCGCGCGTGCCATTGTCGTAGGACGCGGTGAGGGAGAACTTGCCCTTCTTGGTGTCGGTCCGGGTGATGTCGAGCTTGGCATTGCCCTCGCCGCCGGCGAGCGACATCGACCCGGTCACCTTGACCGTCGCCTCCTGCCCGAGGATCGGCTCGCCGAGGATCACCTTCTTCGCGTCGATCTTGCCGATCTTCACCGAGACCGGGAGATCGGGAAGCTGGAACGGCTTGGCCTCGGGGCTGGGGGCGGTCGAGCCGCCCTCGGAGGTCGGCAGGCGCGGCAGGTCGATCTCGGCGGCGGAGAGCTCGTCGATCTCGATCTTGCCGGTCAGCAGCGCCGAGCGGTTCCACTGCAGCGCGCCATCCTTGATCGTGATCCACGCGCCGTCCTTGTCGGAGATCGTCAGCTGATCGAAGGTCGCCCGCGAACTCAGCGCGCCCGAGAACCCGTCGAGCCGCACGGTGCGCCCGGCGCCTGAGAGGTTATCCTCGATCAGACCGGTCAGATAGGAGCGGTCGCGCTGCGTCTGTTCCTCGGTCGCGGCCCCTGCCCCGTCCGCGGTCTGCGGCGCGCTGTCCTGCGCGGTGGCGACTAGCGGCGTGAGGCAGAAGGCGAGAAGGATAGCGAAACGTTTCATCAGAAAGCCTGCCCGATACCGATATAGAGTTGTGCCCCCGATCCGGTGCCGCCCGAGACCGGGAAGCCGACATCGAGGCGGATCGGGCCGATGCCCGTCTTGTAGCGCAGGCCGAGACCCGCGCCCGCCTGCGAGCCCGACTCGCCGCCGCCCGCGATATAGCCGTAGTCGTAGAAGGCGACCGCGCCGATCTTGTCGGTGATGCCGATGCGCGCCTCGCCCTGGAAGCCCACGAATTCGGTGCCGCCGGTCTTCAGCGTGCCGCCGTCGAGCACCTCGACGCCAAGCGACTGGTAGGGCTGGCCGCGCACGGTGCCGCCGCCGCCCGAATAGAACAGATAGTCGCGCGGGGTTTCCTCGAGATCGGAGCCATAGACCCCGCCAAGTTGCACGCGGCCCGCGAGCACGAAGCGATTGTCCTGTCCGAAGCCCCGATAAGCGCGCAGATCGCCGGTGACCTGCGCCCCGGTGCCGGTATCGCCGCCGATCCCCACGAAGGGCGTCACGCCGGCCTGAATGTAATAGCCCTTGGTCGGATCGAGCTTGTTGTCGCGATCGTCCCAGGTGAGTTTCGTCGGCAGGTAAACTTGCCGGAAATAGGTCTCGCCGGAATCGTCGGTCACCTTGGACCAGCCGTAATTGATCGAGACGTCGCCGGTCAGCTTGTCGTTGAAGATCCGCGTCAGACCGAAGCCGATATCGAAGGCGTTCTCGGTGTAATCCTCTTCGTTCTTCTGGCTGATCTCGGTCGTGATATAGGCGCTGGTTTCCGGGTTGAAGGTCGCCGGGCGGTCGATCCGCGCACCGATCGAGTAATCCGTGCCGCCCGTCGCGCCGCCGATGCCCGAGATGCCCGCATCGACGCGGAAGCGTTCGCCGCCGCCGAAGAGGTTGCGGTGCAGCCAGTAGCCGTTCAGGCCGAGCCCGTCGCTGGAGCTGAGTTCCGCGCCGAGGCCGAGCTTGCGCTTCTTCTGCTCGACCACGGCGAGGTTCACATCGAGACTGTCATCGGGGTTGAGCGTCTTCGCCTCGGTGATCGCGACCGACGAGAAAATCCCGGTGCGCTGCAGCCGCGACTGAACCTTATCGAGCTTCTTCGGATCATAGACCTCGCCAGTGGGGAAACCCGCGATCTCGCGCAGGCGCTTCGTGCGGAGACGCTTGTTGCCGGAGGTCTCGAGCTGCCCGAAGGTCACCAGCGGCCCCGGTGCCAGACGCACGTCGGAGGCCAGCTGATTGGCGCGGTGATCCGCGACGATGTTCTGATAGGAGACCTTGGCCTTGGCATGGCCCGCATCCCGCCAGCCGGTCGTCGCCGCGCTCGCCGCATCGACGATCACGCCCGATTTCGCGACCGCACCGACCTTGTAGCCCTCGGGCAGATCGGTTTTCGGCGCGACCGGCGCGATATCGGCGCGCGAGAAGGTAAACTCGGGGCCCGGCGTCACGGTCACGGTGACGTTGTTCACCTTGGAAGGCGCATCGAGCGGCGGAATCGAGGCGGCCTCGCGCCCGTCGAGCTTGATCGACACGGTGCCGGAATACCGCCCCTCGGCGAACAGCGCCGAAACGATCCGGTTATAGTCGGCGCGCGCCTCGGAAAGCACGTCCTGCGCGTCCTTGCTGTCGTCGTCTGCGGATTGCACCAGAAGCGACGCGCCCTTGATCGTATTGCGCAAATCGTCCGACGCGCCGGGGGTATTGAACTTCAACGAATATGCGAGTGCCGGGGTCGCGAGGATCGCAAGCGCCGCCACGCTCAAATGAAAAACTCGGATGGTCTTCGGTCCCATTACTCATGCCCCCGCCCAATCGAGAGCAGAGTTACAGGTAAGCGGTACGAAAGCTAGGGCAAGCGCGGAATTCCGCGTAGCGATTTAAGGCGATCGGCAGAAATCCCCACCGCTCAGCAGATCAGCGCGGGCAGGATGCGGGAGATATGCTCGTGCATGTAAAACCGGAGCCAGCGCGAGAACCGATCGGGATAGCGCCGCACCTCGGCCCCGAGGTCGTAAAGACCGATCCAGCGGGTCTCCGAGACCAGCTCGGGATCGGGGTTCAAGGAAAGGCCGCGCTGCGCATAGGCGATGTAGATGTCCGCCACCTCATGCTCGATCAGCCCGTCGCCGATATCCATCCTGTATTCGATGCGGTCGGCATGGGCGGGATAGAGCCCTTCGATCCCCAGCTCCTCGCGCAGCCGCCGAAGCGCGCAGGTCTCGGGACGCTCCCCCCAATCGGGGTGGCTACAGCAGGTATTCGACCAGAGACCGGGAGATTGCAGGCAGTTTTCCGAGCGCTTCTGCAAAAGAAGCTTTTCGCCATCCATGACGAAAATCGAGACCGCCCGGTGGCGGATCCCTTCGCGATGCGCATCCATCACGTCGACAGGGGCGAGCGTGCCCTCGATCCATGCCTGTATCTGGCCCATGATACCTCTTCTGAATCCGGTGATCCTGCCCGGGTCGCGGACGGGATCACCGTTACAAAATGGGTCCGTGACAGGCCAGAGTCACGGTGTCAGCTTGTCCCTGAGGCACGATGCCGCGCCTCAGGCCAGCTTGACGAATCAGACCGTCGCGGGCGCTTCGGTCTGCTGGCGACGCGCCAGTTCGTTGCGATACAGCGCGACGAAATCGACGATCTCGAGGTTGAAGGGCGGGAAGCCACCGTCGCGGGTCACATCCGAAACGATGCGGCGCACGAAGGGGAACAGCTGGCGCGGACATTCGATCAGCAGGAACGGATGCAGCTGATCTTCCGGCACGCCTTCGACGTGGAAGATGCCGCCGTAATCGAGCTCGAGCAGATAGAGCGTCGCGCCGTCCGACTTGTTGTTCGCGGTGATCTTGAACTTGGTGATCACCTCGTACTGGTGCTCGGCGTTGCGCTTCTTGGCATCGAGCGACACCTGCACCTGCATCTCGGGCTGGATGTCGCTGGTCTGCACGCCTTTCGTGGCGACATTGTTCTCGAAGGACATGTCGCGCGTGAATTGCGCGAGGATGTTCATGCGCAGCCCTTGTTGCTCTTGCTGCGGATCCGCGGCGCCGTTGGTCTCGCCATTTGCTTCGTCAGTCATCGACCTCTCCCAAAATTAATTGTGCGAGGTTTAGCACTGGCTGGGAGAAGCCTCAATTCTCAATGACGCGTCCAGCCGGACGGCCCGCCGGGAGGCTTGCCATTGGGATCGTCGCGATGGGTCATCTCCTCGACCTCTTCGGCGTCGAGGATCTCCGGATCGCGCGGGCGGTGCGGAGGTTCGCGGCGCGGATCGTATTGGGTCGTCGTCCGATACGCGCCGCCCATCTCGAATCGCTGCACCTTCACCCGGCTCGCCGCGGCTTTCATCACCCAGTCACGAATCCCGGGGATCAGCAGCAGGATCCCGACCGTGTCGGTGAAGAAGCCCGGCGTCAGCAGCAGCACCCCGGCCACGAGGATCATCGCGCCATGCGCCAGCGGCCGCGACGGGTCGCTCAATTCATTGAGAGAGCTGCGCAGATCGTTGAGCGCCCGCGCCCCTTCCCGGCGGACCAGCGACGTGCCTACGATCGCGGTCAGCAACACGATCCCCAGCGTCGGCCACAGGCCGATGAGCCCGCCCACTTGAATGAACAGACCGATCTCGATCAGCGGCACGGCCAGAAAGGCCAGAAAGATCCACATGGCATCCTCTTTTATCGCGTCTCCGGGCAAGCTGCGCCGGTGGACTTGAACTAGTTGACGCCTTACATAAGTAGCCATTGACCTAGAAACAAACATGAAGCCAAACACAGGGGTCTCGATGTCCGGTGCCGTCATTCAGCTTATCGTCCTCGCGGCGATTGCGATCTTCCTGATTTTCAAGCTGAAAAGCGTGCTCGGGACCCGTGAGGGCTATGAAAAGCCGATCGCGCCCGAAACGCCGGACACGCCGACGCCGAAGCGCGATTTCGACGTGATCGAAGGCGGTCCCGATCACGATATCATCGACAATGTGCCCGAAGGCTCGACCGCCGCCGTGGCGCTGGCCGCGATGAAACGGGTCGAACCGAGCTTCTCGGTCTCGGAATTCCTGCAAGGCGCGCGCGGTGCCTATGAGATGATTCTGATGGCTTTCGAGACCGGCGATCTGGAAAAGGTCCGCCCCTTCCTGTCCGCCGAGGTCTACGAGGCCTTCGAGGGCGCCGTGGAGGCGCGCAAGGAGAAGGGTCTCGACGTTCAGGCGGAATTCCTCGGCCTGCGCGAGCTGGTTCTGAGCAATGCCGATTTCGACCACTCCACGAAAGAGGCCGAAGTGACCGTGCGCTTCGGGGCCGAGATCATCTCGGTCGCGCGCGACGCCGCCGGAGAGGTGGTCGAGGGCGATCCCAAATCGCCGCGCAAGCAGCGTGACATCTGGACCTTCGCGCGCACGATGGGTGCGAATGACCCGAACTGGCAGCTCGTCGCCACGGGCGGCTGAAGCCTGTGGCGCTGTCCTTCGCCGATATTCCCGGATGGACCCGGGACGATCACGCCGCCGCTTGGGCGGCGTTTTGCGTTACGGCCGATCTCTATGGGATGGACACGGCCGGGCTGGACGACGCGCGAGCCGCCTTGGAGACCTATTTCGCCCCCTATGAAATCGCCCCCGAGGGGGCCGCGCATTTCACCGGATATTACGAACCCGAACTGCCCGGCGCGCGGGAGAAATCCGACCGCTTCGCCTGGCCGCTTTATGCGAAACCGGGTGAATTAGGGTCTAATTCGCTGTGGTTCACCCGCGCCGAGATCGCGGCGGGCGATCTGCTGGCGGGGCACGAGTTGGTCTGGCTGGAGAGCCCGATCGAGGCCTATCTCGCGCAGGTGCAGGGCTCGCTGCGGGTGCGGTTTGCCGATGGCGGCAGCCTGCGACTGGGGTTCGACGGCAAGAACGGGCATCCCTACCGCTCGATCGGCAAAGAGCTGATCGCGCGCGGCGCAGCCCCGGCCGAGGAGATGACGCCCGAGTTCATCCGACGCTGGGCCGCCGAGAACCCCGATCAGTTGCAGGGGCTGCTCGATCACAACCCCTCTTTCGTGTTCTTCCGGGTGCTGGATATCCCAAGCGATACGGGCCCTCTGGGCGCGATGGGCCGTCCGGTGAGCGCGGGACGCAGCCTCGCCGTGGACCCCGAGGTCGTGCCGCTGGGCAGCCCGGTCTGGATCGACTGCCCCGGCTTTGGGCAGCGGCTGATGGTGGCGCAGGATGTGGGCTCTGCGATCAAGGGCGCGGGGCGCGGTGATCTCTTCATCGGCACCGGCGCGGATGCCGGGCGCATCGCGGGCGCAATCAACGCCAAGGGCCGGATGATCGGCTTGCGGAGGCGCGCATGAGCCGCAAACGCAAACTCAGCCCCGAGGAACGCGCGCTATGGGATCGTGTGGCGTCGACCACGGAGAATTACCGCCCGAAAAAGGCCGATGCCGCCGAATTAGAGTCTTTTCTGGCGCCCAAACCCAAGCCGAAACCGAAGGCCGAGGGGCTGCGCAGTTTTGAGCTCGGCCAGCACGCCAAGCCATCGTCCAGCCGTCACGATCTGGCCCCGGAGCCGGGCGAGCATCTCGCGCGCCAGCCCGTCACGATGGACCGCAAGGCGCATAAGGCGATGACGCGCGGCAAGCTGAAGCCCGAAGGCGTGCTGGATCTGCACGGGCTGACGCTGGCCGAGGCGCATCCCGAACTGATCCGCTTCATCCTGAATTCGCAAAGCCACGGCAAACGGCTGGTGCTTGTGATCACAGGCAAGGGCAAGCGCGGCGACGATGACGGTCCGATCCCGCGGCGTGTCGGCGTGCTGCGCCATCAGGTGCCGCAATGGCTGCGGATGATGCCGCTCGCACCCGCCGTCATGCAGATCAACGAGGCGCATCTGAAACATGGCGGTGCGGGCGCCTATTACGTCTATCTGCGCCGGATCCGCTAACCGCCCGAGATCGGCGCGAGGATGATCTGCGTCGTATTCTCGACCGTCAGCACCACCGCATCGCCCAGCCCCGTGCGCCCGAACTGTTCGACCTCGAGCACCTCGGCCACTTTCTGCGCGCTGTCGAGCAGCCGGATCAGCGCAGGCGATGTGACGACGTTGAAATGCCCGTCGCCGGTATTGAAGGCCGAGACGTTGATCAGCGTCACCTTGTAATGCGCGATGCTGGAGACGTCTTCCAGATTGCCCAGCCGGTCACGCTTGCCCGACAGCCGCGCCGAGAGTTGCAGCGCGCGGTCCTTCGCGGAGGTGAAGATGATGAACGGCTGCGGCAGCGTGCCGATCGCAGCGGCCTGTGTCTTGAACACATCCACCGCAATGTCCGGCGAGATCAGGACCACCCCGGAAATCGTCGAAAATCGACCCTGTTTCTGCGTAATCGCCTCCTGACGCAGCACCTCCATCACCAGTTCCGCACCCAGCGAATGGCCCACGATCAGAATGCGTTTCGCCCCCGCCGCGTTCAGATCGTCGATCAATCTCTCCAGCCCGTCGCGCGCGAAAAGCACCGAATCCCGGTCATAGGCATAGCCCAGCACATTCGCCCGCGACGGCCAGGAATAATGCACCAGCACGCCGGGCAGATCGAAATCCGCACCCATCTGCGCCATTCGATAGAGCCCCTCGGCGAAGGAGTTGTTGAAACCGTGCACGAACAGCACCGCCTGCCCGTCATGTTTGCGCAGCGCCGCGCGCAGCTCCGACTGGAACGCGGGGCGCTTCATGTCGATCTCGGATTGCGAGACGAGGAATTGCTTGTCCGGGTCGACCGGCGACGTGTCGGTCATCGGATAGGCGATCTCGGCCACCTCGCGATCCGGCGGCGTGGCGACATCGAAGCGTGCGAGCCGCAGCTGCTGACTGCGCGCGGTGCCGAAGGGCTGGCCGGTCTGCGGATCGGGTGCCCGGGTCGAGCCCACGAAAATCGAGCGCGCATCGGCGACCGGGTGATCGAGATAGGCAAGCCGCCCACGCGGTGCGCAGGCGGCCAAGCTCAGCATCAAGATTACGATCAGAAACCGCGCCATCGCCCGTGCCTCGCATCCCTCCCGCAGGAGGATAACAGAGCGCGCGCGAGGTGCCAGTGCCCTAGAGGACGTAGCGGCTCAAATCGGTGTCGCGGGTCAGATCGCCCAGCTCCTTCTCGACGAATTCCGCATCGACAGTGACGCTTTGTCCGCCACGGTCGGGCGCGGTGAAGGACAGCTCCTCGAACACCCGTTCCATGACGGTATAGAGCCGTCGTGCGCCGATATTCTCAACCGATTGGTTGACCTCTGCCGCGATCCGGGCGAGCGCCGCGATGCCGTCCTCGGTGAAGGCGACCTCGACCTCTTCGGTCTTCATCAGCGCCTGATACTGGCGGGTCAGCGCGTTGTCGGTCTCCGACAGGATGCGGGTGAAGTCCTGCTCGGTCAGCGCCTGCAGCTCCACGCGGATCGGCAGACGGCCCTGCAGTTCGGGCAGCAGATCCGAGGGTTTCGCGATGTGGAACGCGCCCGAGGCGATGAAGAGGATATGATCGGTCTTCACCGGGCCGAGCTTGGTTGAGACGGTCGTGCCCTCGATCAGCGGCAGCAGGTCGCGCTGCACGCCTTCGCGTGAGACATCGGCCCCGCGCGCATCCGAGCGCGCCGTGACCTTGTCGATCTCGTCGATGAAGACCATGCCGGAATGCTGCACGGCCTCGAGGGCTGCGGTTTTCACCGTCTCGTCGTCGAGAAGCTTGTCAGCCTCTTCCGAGATCAGCGTCTCGTAGCTTTCCGAGACGGTCATCTTGCGCCGCGTGGTGCGGTTGCCGCCGAAGGCTTTGAACAGGTCCTGAAGCCCCTGCATCTGCTGCTCCATGCCCGGCTGACCGCCCATCATCCCGATCGGCATGCCGCCGGACTGATCGGCCACGTCCAACTCGATGATCTTGTCGTCGAGCTCGCCGTCGCGCAGCTTCTTGCGGAACATCTCGCGGGTGCTTTCGCGCGCATCAGTGCCGGCGAGCGCGGCGATCACGCGATCCTCGGCGGCCTGATGCGCCTTCGCCTTCACCTCTTCGCGCATATACTCGCGGGTCTGCACCATCGCGACATCGGCCAGATCGCGGATGATCTGCTCCACGTCACGGCCGACATAGCCGACTTCGGTGAACTTCGTAGCCTCGACCTTCAGGAACGGCGCGCGGGCCAGTTTCGCCAGACGGCGCGAGATCTCGGTCTTGCCGACGCCGGTCGGGCCGATCATCAGGATGTTCTTCGGATAAACCTCTTCGCGCAGATCGTCAGGCAGCTGCTGACGGCGCCAGCGATTGCGCAGCGCAACGGCGACGGCGCGCTTGGCGTCTTTCTGGCCGATGATGAAACGGTCGAGTTCCGAGACGATTTCGCGGGGGGTCAGATCGGTCATGGATTACTCCGTGGCATAGGGCGGCAGGCGGTGCTTGCCGGGAAAATTGGGAAGCGCGCGCATCAGGCGCGTGCGCAGCTCAGTCCAGAAAGAGCCGAGCGCGGTGAGAAAGAGGCCGATCAGGATCAGCGTGATCCACCAGCTGCGCGGATCGGCGGCGTCGCCGAAAGCGTAGAAGCTGAGAAAGATCATGTAGCCGATCCCGGCCGTGAAGAAGGAGCGCCGGTCGATGATCAGCGCCAGCGCCGCAAAGACGGCAAGCGTGGCGAGCAGCAGCACATAGCCCGTCCCCGGCCCCATCTTGTAGAAGGTCAGCGCGAGCGTGTTGACCAGCGCGGGGGCGGCGAGCACGTGCAGCCAGAAGCCCGAGGCCGATTGCCGGCCCAGCCGATGCGGGTCGCGCATGTCGAACCAGATGCCGCCTGCAAGCGCCAAGAGCCCGAAGACCAGCATCGCGAGCGACAGCGCCGAGCCGTTCGACAGATCGAACAGGTCGACCGTCTGAGAAATCGGCGCTTCGGGGTCGAAGCCCTTCGCGAAGGACAGAAGCAGGCCCAGCCCGCAAAGCCCCACGAGGAACATCGAGAATGGCACCCGGTAGCGCAGGAACCATGCGATCAGCGCCACGGCGGTCGCGACCAGCGCGAGATCGAAGTTCGGGGCTTCGGCGATGAAACGCATCCCGAGGATCGGAATGCCGAGGAAGCTCGCCAGCACCGCCCCGCCCAGCGTGAGCGTCAGCAGGATCGACGGCAGCACCATCCGGCGCTTGCGGGTGAAATATTCGCCCAGCAGCGCGATCAGCGGGATCAGCATCGCGTAACCCAGCTTGCCACCCGCGAAGAGGAGGAAGCCGAACGACCCGAAGATCAGGATGCCGAGGCCGACGGTCACGAAGATCTCGGCGAAGCCTTTGAACAGCTCGAAGGGCTCGTCCTCGGCGGGAAGGGCTGCGCGACCGGCGAGGCGGTTGCTCGCCAGCGCCATCACGGACGCGGCCTGCGCCTCGTTGATATGGCCAGCCGCGACCGCCGCGCGCAGATCGTCGCGCGTCAGCTCAGCCACCGATGCTCTCCACCGTCAGGTTGCCATTGGTGTAGACGCAGATGTCCGACGCGATCGCCATCGCCTTGCGCGCGACCGCCTCGGCGTCGAGATCGGTTTCCATCAGCCCACGGGCCGCAGCGAGGGCGAAATTGCCGCCCGAGCCGATCGCGGCGATGCCATGTTCCGGCTCCAGCACGTCACCCGCGCCGGTCAGGACATAGAGGTCCTTGCCATCGGTCACGATCAGCATCGCTTCGAGATTGCGCAGGTATTTGTCCATGCGCCAATCCTTTGCCAGTTCCACGCAGCCGCGCATCAGCTGACCGGGCGAAGCCTCCAGCTTCTTCTCGAGCCGCTCCAGCAGGGTGAACGCATCCGCGGTAGAGCCCGCAAAGCCCGCCACGATGTCGTGACCGCCGGGGCTCAGGCGGCGCACCTTGCGCGCCGAACCCTTGATGACGGTCTGGCCAAGGCTGACCTGCCCGTCGCCCGCGACCACCACTTTACCACCCTTGCGGATGCCGATGATCGTCGTGCCGTGCCAGCCCGGGAATTTCTCTTCGGCCATGTTAGTCCTCCGTTTGCGCCAAAGATATGTAACCCGCAGGCCAGGGCTGCAACCCCGCTTGCCGGTGCGGGAGCCTGCAGCTAGCGTCACCGCATGAGCGCGCAGCACCTTTCGATCTATCTCGATGACTGGATTCTGGAGCAGGTCCGGGCCGGTGAACACAATTTCTTCAAGCGGCTGATCGGGGCGGTCGAGGCGGCGGATTGGACCGTCAGCCTGCATCGGACAGGCCCCGAGGCGCGCGCGGCGGCCCCTGCGCGCGAGGGCTATGCGCTTTACCGGATGGAGCCCCCGACCCATGCGCGGGCGCTGACCTGCCGACGGACCTATGTCGGCGCGTTCTGGCATGTGGAGGCGGAGGCGGAGCGCTGGGATTGGCCCGTCGCGCAGGCGGCCTTCGACGCCGATGAGGTGGATGGAGAGGCTGCGGCGGAGTTCTTCTTTTCCACACGAAACAGGCTCTATCCCGGCGTAAAACCGTCCGATGAGGAGAATCTGGCCTTCATTCCGCTGCAAGGACGGCTGCTGGATCACCGCTCGTTTCAGTCGGTGAGCCCGGTGCAGATGATCGAAGAGGTTCTGGCCCGGCATTCCGGCCCGGTCGTGGCGACCCTGCACCCGAACGAGGACTACACATCACGCGAAATCGAGGCGCTGGAGGCGATCGCGGCCCGCCACCCGCGCTTTCGCTTCCAGTCCGGCGGCTCGCCCGAGCTGCTCCGCCGCTGCCGCTTCGTCGCCACGCAAAACAGCGCGCTCGCCCTCGAAGGGTTCTTCCTGCGCAAACCGGCGATCCTGTTCGGCCTGTCGGATTTCCACCACATCGCCGGATCGGTCCCGCGCGACGGGATCGAGGCCGCCTTCGCCAAACTGCACGAGACGCCGCCGGTCGCTCGCTACCTCTACTGGTTCCTGCAGCTGCAATCGCTCAACGCAGGCCGACCCGAATTCGAAGAGCGCCTGCGCGCGCGGCTGCGCCATTTCGGCTGGCCGATATGAAAAAAGGCGCCCGAGGGCGCCCTTTTCCGTCAAACCTGATCCGTAGATCAGATCGATTCGTTGATCCAGCTTTGCAGCGCCGCTTTCGGGGCTGCGCCGATCTTGTTCGATACGACTTCGCCGTCCTTGAACAGGAAGAGGGCGGGAATGCCGCGCACACCCAGCGTCGCCGGGCTGTCGGGGTTCTCGTCGACGTTCACTTTCACGACCTTGATCTTGCCCGACATTTCCTGGGCAATCTCTTCGAGCGACGGGCCGATCATGCGGCAGGGGCCGCACCATTCAGCCCAGAAATCCACCACGACGGGAACGTCGGACTTGCGCACTTCTTCGTCGAAAGTGGCGTCGGTAACAGCAACGGTAGCCATGTCAGCCTCCTGAATATTGGGTCGGCAAGGAAGGTAAGTTCCGCCCCCGTCGGCGTCAAGATACAGTGGGCGTGCGCAAGCTCCCGTCTAGCTGTGCATCTGCGAGCGGCATGATCGTTCCGTCCTGTGTCCACAGGATCGCGCAGGTAATGCTGCGTCCGGGGTGAATTTGGCGCAATGCCGCGCGATAGGCGGCCATCTGTCGCACGATCCCTTCGGGCACCCGATCGGGCGACGCCGGGACGATGCGGTTGGATTTGTAATCGAGAATGTGAACCCCTTCGGTATCGATCCGCAGACGGTCGATGAAGCCGTGAATCCGCTGGCCGCCGAATTCCTCCAGCGCGGCGGTGATCTCGACCTCCGCCAGACAGTCCGGGCCCAGCCAGGCCGCCATGCCCGGCGCTTCGAGAACGCGGATCGCCTCGGCCAAAACAGGCTCTATTTCACCCGGAAGCAGCGCATCCTCGCCCTCGGACAGCAACAGTTCGGCAAGGTCTTCCCACTGGTCGCGCGGCCGGTCCGGCAGATGTTCGAGAAGCCGGTGCAGGTTGCGCCCGTGCCGCAGCGCCTCGTCTTCATCCATCATCTCGCCATCGCCGAACAGAGCCTTCGCCCCGCCCAGATCGGAGGGCGAAAGCGGGCGCGGCGGCGGCTCGACGGCGGCTGCGGGCGTGAGGCTCCATGCGGGCAGATCCAGTCGCGTGACCTCCTCTGCGGCTGCCGGGGCGCGCGCGTTTTCCGGCCATGCGCCGGTCGCGTGGCGTGGAAACTCGCCCAATTCCTGCAATGGCCTGGAAAGGCCCGTGACGTCCTCGGTCCCGGCAGCTTCGAGGCCCGATTTCATCCGGCTATACCAAGTCTCGTCGCCCTCGCCGACCTCGCCAGCTGCGGCCACGATCAGCCATTTCTCCGCCCGCGTCATCGCGACGTAGAGAAGCCGCTGCGCCTCCTCCGCCCGGGCAGTCGTCTCTTTTCCTGCGGCGGAAAGCTGCGCCTCCGGCGCGTCCGGCGCGGGCTGCCGCAAGCCCGCGACGCCATTGTCCAGACGCAGGATTTTCGGCGGATTAGGCTCTTTTTTCTTCGCCGTATCGGGCAATATCACGATCGGCGCTTCCAGCCCTTTCGAGCCGTGGACCGTCATCACCCGGATCGCGCGCCCTGCCCCGTCCAGCTGCCGCTTCACTTGCACGTCATCCGCATCGAGCCAGCCGAGGAACCCGGTCAGGCTCGGCACTTCATTGCGCTCGAACGCCAGCGCTTGCGAGATCAGCTCGTCGATCCCGTCTTCCGCCTCGGGCCCAAGCCGCGCCAGAAGCCGCTCGCGCCCGCCATGCCGGGTCAGCAGGCGTTCGATCAGCTCGAATGGCCGCAGGAAATCGGAATTGTCGCGCAGATCTTTGAGCATCTCCTGCGTATCGGGCCGCATCTCGCCACGGCGGAGCGCCTCCCAGAGATAGCCCTTCCGGGGCTGCGCGAGCTGATAGAGCTCCTGCTCGGACCAGTTCAGAAGCGGCGAGCGCAGCGCCTCCGCCAGCGACAGATCGTCCTCGGGCGTCGCGAGGAAGCTGAGAAGCGAGCGGATGTCGCGCACCGCAAGCTCCGCCCCGAGCTTCAGGCGATCCGCCCCCGCGACCGCCAGCCCGATCGATTTGCAGGCGCGGATGATCTCGGAAAACAGCTCCGAGCGACGCCGCACGAGGATCAGGAAATCGCCCTCATGCACCGGGCGCGCGCCGCCGGGCGCCTCGTGATCGGGGATCTGCACCCCCTGCGCGATCATCGCGGAGATCTCGGCGGCGATCATGCGCGACAGCTGGGAAATCGCAGATTCCGCGCTCGTCAGATCGACCGGGCTTTCCCAATCGTCCTTGTCCTCCGTCTTCACCGACTCGATCGCAGGCCATAGATCGACGCGGCCCGGTAGCGCCTCGTGGAAGGCGATATGCGAGGGCGCGCCGCCCAGGCCCTGCTCGGCCCCGCGCGCAAAAGCGAGGTCCACGGAACGCAGCACGGCGGCGGACGATCGGAAGGAGTGCTCCAGCTCCAGCGGAGAGAGCGCGCGACCGATATCCGCGAATTTTCGGGCGAAATGGGCGCGCATTTCCTCGAATTGCTGAAGGTCGGCCCCTTGGAAGGAATAAATCGACTGCTTGCGGTCGCCCACCACGAAGAGCGTGCGCTCGCCCTTATGCGCGCCTTCACCGGAGGTGAATTCCTCGGCGATCCGCTCGATCACCCGCCATTGCCGGGGGCTGGTATCCTGCGCCTCATCGACGAGGATGTGGTCGATCCCGCCATCGAGGCGGAACAGCACCCATTGCGCCACCGACGGCTCGTCGAGCAGCGCCGCCGCGCGGTCGATCAGATCGTCGAAATCGAGCCAGCCGCGCGCGGCCTTATAGGCGTCGAGCCGCGGCAGGAAGACCTGCGCAAAGCGGTGCAACGCATGGGCGCGCTTGGCCGCGACGAAAGCGAGGCGGCGGGGACGGTTCTCGGAGACGCGCTCGGACAGATCGGACAGCGCCGCCATCGTGCCGTCGCCCAGCGATTTGGCGAGCGCCTTGGTGGCGACCTTGTCGAGCTTGGGCTGATAGGGCGGTCCGTCCTTCGGTTTCTTGACGCAAAGCACGTCTTCCAGAGCCTGCACAGCGTCCAGATCGCGTTCATGCGCCGCCGCCAACCCTGCGCCGACGCGCTGATCGTTCTTGGAGCTCGCGAGAAACGCAGGCGCGACGTCGCGGATCAACTTCAGATCCCCGTCGTCGAAGACCTCGGACAGCAGCGCCTCTTCGGTCATGTCCCGCGGCAGATCGTAGGCTTCCAGCAGATCGGGAAAGCCCAGATCGCCTACAAAACCGACCCTATTCCGGCTTATATCGGCTGCGAGGGCCGTCAGATCCTCACCGGAATAGACGCCGAGCAACGCATCGAGCCGGTCGCAATCCGGGCCGGTCGCGATCTCCTCGAGGATATCCTCGCGCATCAATTCCCCGGCGCGGTCGTCCATCTCGGAAAAGCCCGGCGAGACTTTCGCCTCGAGCGGGAAGCGGCGCAGCAACCCCGCGCAGAAGGCGTGGATGGTCTGGATCTTCAGCCCGCCCGGCGTCTCGATCGCCTTGGCGAACAGCCGCCGCGCTTTCGCCAGATCCTCGGCCGACAGCGACTCATCGGCACCAAGCGCCCGCAGCTTCTCGCGCAGCTTCGCCTCGTCCATCATCGCCCAGCCGCCCAGCAGCCCGAGCAGACGGTTCTGCATCTCCGCCGCGGCGGCCTTGGTGTAGGTCAGGCACAGGATGCGTTGAGGCTCTGTTCCCGCCAAAAGCATGCGCGCGACGCGGTCGGTCAGCACTTTGGTCTTGCCCGACCCCGCATTCGCGGCGAGCCAGACCGAGCTGTCCGGTTGCGAGGCCTGATGCTGTCTGAGGCTGGCCGGATGGGTCATGACACGTCCTCCCCCTCGGCCTCATCGGTGACATCCCATTCCCCGAAGCGCGAGACCTGATCGTAATCCGTCCGGGCGCGTGCCTTCTGCGGAGCGCGCCGCGCGGTGAAGCCCTGAGCCGGCTCGAAATAGCGCGCGATCAGCTTGCGGAATTTCTCCCAGCTTTCCTCGGGCGTCTCGCTACGATCCCCGGATTTGCCCTTGATCTGCGTGGTGGCGCCGTCGCCGCCGAGCCGCACATAGGACATGCCCGCGACCTCGCGCGGCCCGATCGCCTCGAACGCCCCGCGCCCGACCATCGCGGCCTCCAGAAGCATCTGCTTGTTGAACGCCATCACTTCCCGCTCGGAAGGCGGCGTGCCGGTCTTGTAGTCGTAGATCCAGGCGCGCCCGTCTTCGAGAATATCGATCCGGTCGGGTTTCGCGGTCAGCGTGAAAAGCGGGTTTTGCAGTGAAACAGAGCCTTTTTTCTCCACCACCATGGGTGCGCCCTGCGCGCGACGCTCGGCCTCGGCCCGGCAGAAAGTCTCGGCGATCCCCCGAACCCGCGCGAGCCAGATGCGCTGCGCACTGGGCCACGGAATTTCCCGGAGCATCACCTCCTCGGCGATCTCCATCAGACGTGCCAGCGCCGCCTCGATCGTGGCGGTCTCGTCATAGGTCTTCACGAAGGTTTCGACGATCTGGTGCAGCACCTGACCGCGCAGCAAGGCGTCGGGTTCGGGGCGCAGCGGATCGAGAGCGCGCAGCTTCAGGATGCGCTTCGCGTAGATATCATAGGGGTCGCGGATCAGGGTCTCGATCGCGGTGACCGGCAATTCGCGCGGGCGCACATCGACCGGCGGGCGCGGTGACGGGCGTTTGGCGGGCTCCAGCGTGATCCGCGGCGTCTCGAGCGCATCCGCCAGATCGAGCCAGCGTTTACCGCGCCCGCGCATCTCGGCCAGCGCCTCGGTGCCGCCTTGATCGGGCAGACCGTCGACGAGGTTCAAGAGACGATTGAGCCAGCGCGACGGAATCGTCTGCGCCTCCGCATCCCGCACACAGCGCGACAAGATCACCTGCGGCCCGGCAACCGCCTGCTGGAAGTCATGCGCCGAGAGGCCGACCTGCCGTTCGGGCAGCAATAGACCCGATTCCAGCCGCATTTGACGGCTGAACCACGGATCGGGCGCGGGGGCTTCGGGCCAGCTTCCCTCGTTCAACCCGCCACAGATCACCAGTTCGGCGCCCTGCGCCCGCGCTTCCAGCGTCCCCCAGATCGCGATCAGCGGATGCGCGGCGAGCGTCTGCCGCACGAGCCCGCTCTGAAGGTGCCGGTTAACCAGATCGGCGTAATCGAGCGCGCCGAGATGCCCGCCGAAGCCGGACTGGCTACGCAGGTCTTCCATCAGGCGACGCGCTTCACGACCCGCCGCCTCGCGCCATAGCTCGCTGGTCTCGGTCGCGGCACTCGGTCCGGCGGCGACCCGTTCGGCGAGCCGGAAGTGCTGTTCCACATGATCTGCCAGCGCGGCCGCGGGGGGTGCCGCGAAATCCTCGAGAATATCGCAGAGCCACTGTGCCCAGGATTCCCGTGAATCAGGGTCTTTTTCTGCCCATTTCGTGAGACTCTCGCGATCCGGGAAGGCGGGACCATAGCGGCGCAGGCGCAGCTCCAGCTCGCGCGTATTGCGCAGATGCGGCCCGCGCTCTTCCTCGCCGGTCGCGGTGAGGGGATGTTTCAGGAGCGCGATCAGATCGGCGATCCCGACCGGACGCGCCCGCATCGCCGCGATCTGCCGCAGGAACCGGCCCGGCGCAGTCTGCTGCAGCGGCTGCCCCGCACTGTCGTCCGGCACGATCCCCCACCGGTCGAGCGCCGCCGACACGCGGCGCGCCAGAAGGCGATCGGGCGTGATCAGAGCCGAACTGACGCTCCGCTCGACCGCGTCGCGCAGCGCGAGCGCGATCGACAGCGCCTCATGGCGCGGATCGCGCGCTTCGATCAGCGACAGCCCCTGACAGGCCGGAACGAGCGGCCCCAGCCCAGCGCCTTCGCGCCGCCATTGATCGGTAACCGGCGCCGGCCGCAGCGCGAGCGAAACGAGACGGTTGCGGCCCGGGTCCGGCGCGGTGATCTGGTCCCAATCGACGACGTTGTCCGCCGAAAGTCCGAGCTTGTCGAGCAAGCTGCGATAGCGGAACTGCGGGTGGTCTTCGAGCGGAAATGGGCCAGAATAGAGACTATCCCACGCCGCCTGCGTCATGTTGCGGTCGAAGCCGGGAAGAACGATCGACCCGTTTTCCAACCGCGCAACCGCCTGCATGAAGAGCGAGGTCGCCCCATGCGAACCGGTCGAGCCTGCGACGATCACCGGATCCGCGGGTGGGCTTTCGCGCCAACGCTCGATCACCGCCTCCACGACCATCCGCTGTCGGCTCTCGCGGTCCAACTCGGCGTCGCTTTCGAAATAGCGGGCGATGATGCGGATGAAGCGCAGGCTCTCCTGCCAGTGGCGGGCGTGGGTCTCGGTCAGCTCCAGCTGGTCGAGATCGTCGATATGGACGCCCTCGCTCTGCATCTCGGCAAGAAGGGAATACAGGCTCTCGGCCAGCGCGAATTGGCTCGCGCCCGCCTCGAATTCGGGCATGGCGCGGGTGAGTTGCTCGACGAACTGGGCCAGTTCGAGCTTGCGGCGCAGCGGGGGCACCGGCAGCGGCAGACCCGCGAGCGGATCGGCCCCGAGATCGCTGACCAGCAGGAGCCGCGGCAGATAGAGCGCGCCGCTTTCGAGGAAGACCTCCCGCACCCGGCGACGCATCCGCCCGGAGTTCAGATAGAGGGTGACCCGGGCCAGCGCCTCGGGCGGCTGATCGGCAAAGCGCGCGCGCAGGCCAGCAACCAGGGCGCGGGGAAAATCGACGCCCGGCGGGAGCCCATAGACGGAGGCGATGGCCTCACTCATCGAGCATCGCCTCGGCCAAAGGAATGGACTCGGGTCGCCCGACATCGCACCACCCCCCGTCATGCACGAGACCGAAGACGCGCCCCGCCGCGATCATCTCGTCCCAAAGGATGTTCAGCGAGAAGCTCCGCTCAGAAATAGACCCTATTCCAGCGGGATTCAGCATTTGTGCACCGGTATAGATATAGCCCGGCCCGCGCGTCAGGCGGCCGGTCTCGTCCATCGTGAAATCGCCCGCGCCCGTATGTCCGCGCGCATTTTCGGGCCGCACCAGCATCAGAAGCGCCGACATATCCTCGGGCCGCCACGCTTCACGCAGCCGGGCCACGGGGTTCGCGCCGCGCCAGACGGCATCGGTGTTGAGCGTCATCACCGGCCCCTCACCCAGCAGCGGCAGCGCCTTGCGCAGCCCGCCGCCGGTTTCCAGAATTTCGTCGCGCTCATCAGAGATCGCGACGTCCTGCCCGGCCAGATGCGCGACCACCTGATCGGCGAGGTAATGCACATTGGCCACCAGCCGCCGCGCCCCGCCCGCCCGTGCAAGATCGAGCGCGTGATCGATCAGAGGACGCCCGGCGACCTCGATCATCGGCTTGGGCCGCGTTTGCGTCAGCGCGCCCATGCGCGTGCCGAAACCGGCGGCGAAGAGCATCAAGGCGTCGGGCTGGTCGGGCATTTTTGTCTCAAATCAGCAATCAAATTCGGGTCGGGCGCAGGATAGGCAGAGTGGAACAGCTCCGCCAGATCGGCAAGCGCGGGATCGGCGAGGTTGCGCGAGATATAGGCGTAAACGCGGGGCATATACTCAAGATATTGGGGCTTCCCGTCTCGAATGGTCAGCCGCGCGAAGATCCCGAGAATCCGCAGCGCGCGTTGCAGGCCGAGCAGCCGGTAGGCGAGCTGGAACGCGCCCGGATCGGTCTTGGTCAGCGCGCAGTAATGGGCGATCTCGGCTTTCTCGACCTGCGGGCTCACGTCGCGCCGCGCGTCTTGCAGCGCGGAGACCAAATCATAGGCGGGGTGGGCGCGCAGCGCGTCCTGATAGTCGAGAAGCCCCAGGCGGCGCAGGCCCGGACGATCCAGCAGAATGATGTTCTCCGCATGGAAATCGCGCAGGCATAGGACCGGCTTCCACGCGGGAAGAGTGTCGAATTTATCGGAAATCGCCTGTTGGAGCGCATCCGCGGCGGCGCGATCCGTGCAGGGGTAGAACTCCGGCACCAAATCCAGAAGATCGGCGAGCGCGGGACCATCCAGCAGCGGCAGATCCTCGGGCGGCGCATGGCGGGGAAGATCGGCAAGGAATTCGGTGATCAGAGCATAAAGCGCAGGCTCGTTTTCGGGCCTCGCGTCGAGGTGGCGAGCCGCGAGGGCATCGCCGAAATCTTCGAGCAACAGCAGCCCCGCCGCATCGTCGCGCGCGAGTACCTTCGGGGTGGAAAAACCGGCTTCGGCGAGCCAATCGCCGATGCGGGTGAACCGGGCGATCTCGGCCCCGTCGGGCGCTTTCATCAGCACGGCGCGATCTGCGCCGCGGGTCAGGCGTTCGTAACTGCGGGCCGAGGCATCTCCGGCGAGCGGGCGGCGGCTGGCGTCGTGCCACCCGGCGGCGGTGAGGAAGCTTTGAATCTCGGCTTCGTCAGCCATTCCACGCCTCCAGAACCTGCCGCGAAAGAGGTGTATTCGTCTCGAAACAGACCCTTCGCGCCGCGCCTTCTTCGGTTTGCTCGAAACGCAGCCGAAGCGCCCCTTTCGGCGCGGCGGACCCGAGCCGGTCGGGCCATTCGATCAGGCAGATCGCGTTGTCGAAGGCCGCATCCAGCCCGAGCTCGAGAACCTCATCGGGGTCGGTGAGCCGATAGAGATCGGCATGCCAGATTTCGCAATCGGCCTCGTAGGTCTGGACAAGCGTGAAGGTCGGCGAGGGCACATGCTCGGCCACGCCGAGCCGCGCCTGGATCAGGGCGCGCGCGAAATGGGTCTTCCCGGCGCCGATCTGACCGTCGAGCAGCAGCACATCGCCCGGTCCGGCGAATTCGGCAAAGAGCGCGCCAAGCCGCTCCGTCGCCTCGGGATCGGGGAGATCGAGGCAGGGCATTTCGCTGGAAACGGGGGCGTGCGTCGGCGCGTGCATGGCTCGGTTCTAGCGCGCCGATCGCCCCTTTGCCAAGCGGCTAGCCTTGCTGCGCGACGGCGGTGCCCGTCTGACGTGGCGGCGACGTGTCGGACGCCGTATCGACGCTGAATCGCAGGAGGAACGCCCCGCCCGAAAGCGTCTCGAGCCGGCAGGTCACATGCCGCCCGTCGAGCAGGATGATCTCTTCGGTCAGGTTCTCGCGCGCGCCGATTTCCCGGGCGAGATTTTGCAGCCACGACCAGAAGGCGCTGGGTTCGGCGCGCGCCTGCCATTGCTTCACCGCGTCGAGCAGGGTCACCCGGCCCAGCGTCGCCTCCGGCTCGACCCCCCAGAGCGCGCCATAGGCGGCATTCGCCGTCGCCAATTCGCCCGAGGGGCGGAACACCGCGATCGCGTCGCCGACCCGGTCGAGCACCTCCTGAGACATCTCGATTTCACCACGAAACTGCCGGGTTAGAGACGTTTCCGACGAAATATCCTCGAACAGGAACGCCACCGCGCCATCGGGATGCGGGCGTCCGGTGACGCGATAGGTCTGCCCGCCGGGCAGGTTCCAGGTTTCGGCGTGAAACCCGGAGGCAGCGGCCTGCTCCAGCTCTGTCATTTCCTGCCGCCAGCTTCGGTAATCCTTCGGCTCGGGCATCATCTTGGTTTCGCGTAGCCTGTCGAGAAAGGCGTAGAGCGTCGGGCGCGTCGCGAGGAGTTCCGGCCCGAGCTGCAGAAGGTCGCTCAGCGCAGGATTGAACAGCCGCAGCTGCCGGTCCCGGTCGAAAATCGCGAGCCCGATCGGCAGGTCGGCGAAGGTCTTGGTCAGGGTCTGGACGAAATCGCGCAACGCCTTCTCGGCCCGCACGGCGGCGTCGGCGGGGAGGGCGAAATGCAGCGTGCCGCGTTCGAGAACGACGGAGTGACAGTCGAACCATGTCGCCGTGTCCGAGGCACCTTGTGAGGCTCGGCCGATTTCCAGACGATGCGGCCCGCCGCCGTCGAATGCGTCGAGCGGCAGCGTGAACAGGCTCGGCAGCGGCCATCCAAACCCTTCTTCCCCCGCATCGAAGGCCCCTGCGCGGGCGAGATAGGCTCTGTTTGCCCAACTCAGCTCACCGCCCTTCTCGGTCCGCCAGATCAGAACCGGCGACCGGTCGAGCGTCGTGCGCATCATCTCCAATTCGTCTTCCATCGCGCGGAAAGAGAGACTGTCGACGCGCTGGCCCTGCCCCTCGCCTTCGGGGTCGACGAGGGTGATCCGCGCCAGACCGTTGAAATTCTCGACGGTGAGGCGGAGCCGGGGCTTGTCGGTGGCGCTCGCAATCTCGGTCATCTCGAGCCGCCCGAGATCGGCGAGCTGGCCGATGCGGGACTGAAATTCGGGAAAGCGCGGCGCGGCGAACGCTGTGAAGCGCGTCCAGTCGCTCGCCCCGATGGGCATCGATTCCAGCAAGCGCCGCGCGGGGGGCGTTGCATCCACAAGGGCCTCATCGTCGAACAGGAAGGCCACCTCTTCGAGGTCTTCCTGCGCAGCGGGGGTCAGCCTGCGCCCCGGCGCGCGGCCCACGGCGAGCCATGTCAGCAGCAACGCGACCAAGGCCGCGCCCACCGAGGTAAGCGCGATCATCGTCGCCTCAAGCCATGCAGTCGTCATGTCTTTCGGCCTCTCAAACCTGTCCCCAGGTTGAGGGTGCGAAAGATTCGTTAACTCAGCGTTAACTTCACTCGGCGAGCGGTGAGAGGAGCGGCAAGAGGGGTGACGGCGATCAGACCGCGATCGGCTGGTTCAGCCCGAGACCTGCGTCGTCACGCGCCACGAGACGCGCGGCGGGCCAGACGACTTCCACCACCGCACCGGAGCGCGAGGGCGAGGTCGCGCCGGGGAAATAGGGCGCGTCGCCATTCGAGAAGGTGAGCCGCCCGCCCGTCCGCTCGATCAGGGTCTTCGCGATGAAAACGCCCAGCCCCATCCCCTCATAGCCTTTGCGCTCCGCCGCATTCGCACGCGGCTGCAGGAAGGGATCGCCGATCCGGTTGAGCACGCTCGTCGGATAGCCTTTGCCGTCATCGCTGATCCGCACGGTGATCTCTTCGTCGTCCCATTCCGCCTCGACCCAGACCGTGGATTGCGCGAAATCGACGGCGTTCTGGATGAAATTGCGCAGCGCGTGGATCAGTTCGGGATAGCGGTAGATCGTCGGCTGCCGCTCCAGCCCCTCGACGATGGGATGGGCATCGAAGTGAATTTCGATCCCGCGCTCCAGATGCGGGTCCGCCGCTTCGCGCAGAACGGCGACGATGGGCGCGGTCCGCATATGCAGATCGTCTTTCCCGACACGGCCCATCGAATGGAGAATGTCGCGGCACCGATTGGCCTGCTCGCGGATCAAGAGCGCGTCGTCGCGCAGGTCGGGACTGTCTTCGAGCTCGTCGGCCAGTTCCGAACTCACCAGCTTGATCGTCGCAAGCGGAGTGCCCAGCTCATGCGCCGCCGCGGCGACGACCCCGCCCAGATCGGTCAGCTTCTGCTCGCGCGTCAGGGCCAGTTGGGTCGCGCGCAACGCATCGCCCATGGAGCGCACTTCGCTCGCCACCTTATGCGCATAGGCACCCAAGAAAGCGACGCCGATGATGATCGACAGCCAATAGCCGAATTCGAAGACGTCGGGCACGGCGATCACCTCGCCGGTCTTGCTGACCAGCGGCAAATAGACCACGGCGACGATCGAGATCATCACCATCGTCGCAAGGCCCAGCAGGATCGTCGCAGACCGCTCCAGCGCGGTGGCCGCTATGGTCACCGGCACGAGAATGAGCAGCGCGAAGGGATTGTTCATCCCACCCGTGATCGACAGCAGTAGCGCAAGCTGCGCCATGTCGAACATCAGCGTCGCCGCCGCCTCGGGCTGGGTCAGGCGCTTGGTGTCGGGAAACAGGAAAATCGCCACGAGATTGGCAGCAATCGCCGCCGCGACGGTGGCAAGGCACAGCGCCAGATCCAGCGCGATATCATAGACGAAATAGGCAACGAAGATCGCGCCGAGCTGACCGACAATCGCGGTCCAGCGCAGGAAGATCAGCGTCCGGAGGCGCACCCAGTCGTGGTGAATCTCGGCCGGGCCGGGTTGGGCCTCGAGGCGTTGAGCCATGTCGTCTCCCGCGTCCAAAGCGCACATCGCCGGAATTGGCGGCATGAAAGCATTGATAATCGGCGCCCGCCGCGCGATCAATGCAGCCGTGAGAGGAGTGACAATATGAACCGTATTGCGAAAATTTCCGCCGCCGCCGCGACGGCGATCGTGGTCATCGGCCTGGGCGTCACCTGGTTCGCCGCGACCCGCAGCAATGACGACGATATTTTCGCGCAGTGCCGGCAAAGCGTCGTCGCAGGCGGCGCAGGCGAAATCGGCGGTCCTTTCACCCTGACCGATGAGAACGGCAAGGAAGTGACGAATACGGATGTCATCACCGAGCCGAGCATTCTCTATTTCGGCTATACCTATTGCCCGGATGTCTGCCCGCTCGACAGTGCGCGCAATGCCGAAGCCGTAAGCCTTCTCGAAAAGCGCGGCTATTCGGTGACGCCGGTCTTCATTTCGGTCGATTCCGCACGCGACACCCCCGAGCTGCTGAAGGAATTCACCGATCTCATGCATCCCAAGATGATCGGGCTGACCGGCACGCCGGAGCAGATCAAGAAGGTCTCGCAGGAATACCGCACCTATTTCAAAGTGCAGGACCCGGGCGATCCCTACACGCTGATCGATCACTCGACCCAAAGCTATCTGGTCTTCCCGGACACCGGCTTCGCGGAATACTACAACCGCGACACGACGCCCGAGCAGATGGCCGACAGCGTCTCCTGTTTCGTCGATGCGTGGAAAAAGGCCAATCCCGACGGTGCAGCCGGAAATTGACCGAGCAGGCGCAACAGCTTAAAACAAATCCAAGCGTCAAACTCGGCGAGAGGGAGTTACGATAATGGCTGAAGACATCAGCGCCGATATCGGGTCGGACAAATCGCTTCTGATCGTCGATGATGATCTGCCGTTTCTCACGCGGCTGGCCCGCGCGATGGAGAAACGCGGCTTCGAGACCCAGACCGCCGAAACCGTCGCCGCAGGGCGCGCCATCGTGCAATCGAACCCGCCCGCCTATGCGGTGATCGACCTGCGGCTCGAGGATGGCAATGGGCTCGACGTGGTCGAAGCGCTGCGCGAAAAGCGCGCCGATGCGCGGATCGTGGTGCTGACCGGATATGGGGCCATCGCGACCGCAGTGGCCGCCGTGAAAATGGGCGCGACCGATTATATCGCGAAACCCGCCGATGCCACCGACGTCACAAATGCGCTATTGGCGAAAGGCGAAGTCGCCCCCCCGCCGCCGGAAAACCCGATGAGCGCGGATCGCGTGCGTTGGGAACATATTCAACGGGTGTACGAACTTTGCGACCGGAATGTTTCGGAAACCGCGCGCCGCCTAAATATGCATCGCCGGACCCTTCAGCGGATTTTGGCTAAGAGAAGCCCAAGGTGACGCTTTGGTTAGGTTGTTAATTAATTAACCATTCTATTTAATGCTCCGGATATCCAATTCGGAGCATTAAAATGAATCTCGATGATATGTCCCTCGACGAGCTCAAGGCTCTTCGCAAGCAAGTCGACAAGGCGATTTCCGGCTACGAGGATCGCAAGAAGAAAGAAGCGATCGATCAGCTTGAGCGCGCGGCCCGTGATATGGGCTATTCGCTGGCGGAATTGACCGGGTCGGGCTCGGCCAAGCCGCGCCGCACCGTGCCGCCGAAATATGCCAATCCCGACAATGCCAGCGAAACCTGGACCGGTCGTGGCCGCAAACCGCGCTGGGTTCAAGCCGCACTTGATAATGGCAAATCGCTCGACGATCTGAAGATCTGAAGATCTGAGAAACAGATAAGTATTTTTGAATACGAGTGCCTGCCGAAATGGCAGACACTCGTATTACAGTTCTGCCAAAAGCGCTTCGTGGCGTGCGGTATAATCCGCGCGCACTTCCGAGGGCGGCCGCAGATGGATTTTAAAGGTTTCGGCATATTCAGGCGCGAGCTTTCCGAAAACCTTGTCAGCCTCCACCTTGGAAAACCCGGCGATCTGTTCGGCTTCCAACCGCGCCGAGACGATATCCGCCTTTTTGATCGCGCGCTTGATTCGTACCGGGAGCGCTGCGGGTAGACCGAAGCGTATATGCACCGCCGCGATCAGCCGATCATCAAGCGTGCCATAGCCTTCGCCAATCGCCGCCTTCACCGGGCTGATCATATCGCCCAGCACATATTCCGGCGCATCGTGCAAAAGCGCCGCCAATTTCCATTTCGCGGCGATTTTCGGATTCTGATGGCAGAAAATCTGTTCCACCAGCAGCGAATGCTCGGCCACAGAATAGGGCCAGTCGCCGAAAGTCTGCCCGTTCCAACGCGCCACGAAAGCCAGACCATGCGCGATATCCTCGATCTCGATATCGACGGGCGTCGGGTCCAGCAGGTCGAGCCTGCGTCCCGAAAGCATCCTTTGCCAAGCGCGTTTCATGTGATCACCGTATAGTCGTCGGGAAAGCGCGCGAGATAGCGTGCCATTTTGTTTCTGTTGATGAGATGCCGGACGAGCATTTTCGTCATCAGCTTGCTGCCCGGTCCGGGGCCGTCGGGAATATCGAAGCGACGCTCCGGGAAATGCGCGGCGCAGAAATGGCGCAAACCCCGCCCAAAGCGCGGCGGCAGGGTTTCCGGTCGCGCTCTCCACGGTTTCGACGGGCCGATGAAATGCACGATATGCGCGCTGACCATCGCCTCATGCAGCCGCGAGAGATCGCCGCTTTCGACATGAACATCGGCATCCAGATAAAGAATGCGATCATAATCATCCGCGAAAATCTGCGGTAGCATCAGCCGCATATACATGGCCGAACTGCGTCCCCGATCGGTCGAGAACCCCGAAAATATCAGGTCGGGATCGAAACTGCACAGCCGCAGGTTCAACTCGTCGAGCGACGCCGGAAGCGTCACGGGTTCGGCGCTGACGATGCAGATATCGAACTCCCGATCCGGGTGGAGCTGCGCGATCTGTCCCGCCGCATGCGCGGCATAAGGCAGGTAAGCGTCATCGCAGCAAAACGCGATCGCAGAGCGGTGCTGCGCAGGTTTCGAACAGGCCAGATTGATCTCCATTCGCCCCTCTCATGCAGCGCGTAACTGTGACTAGCCAAAGCCATTGCAGCTGTAAACGCCACAGATTGAGGAACATTTTCGCGCGGAGTGTGTTCTTGGGTTGACACGGAGAGAAAAAGGGGACGCCGAAATGCAGACCTCGAAAACTACGTTCTTTGCCGCCGGGATCGCGATTATCTCGATCCCCGCTACCATCGCCATCGCCGCCGTACGCAGCGACGAGGCTGTGCAGCCGGCCCCGCAAGCTGAATCGGCGCGGCAGGTCATGCTGGATGGCTACGAGGGCGATGGCCGCCCGATGGAGAATATTCCGTCCGAGATTCCCTATGGCGATCTGTCGGCCTTCGACGACGTCACCGCGATCGGCGAGGCGCAAAGCCCCGATCAGCCCTATTGCGACAACCGCGCGAAACTCGTGGACTCGCTCAATCACGACTTCGCGGAGAAGCCCGCGATGACGAAGCAGCTTGGCGATCACCGGAAGGTCGAGCTGTACGCCTCGAGCATCATGGGCACCTGGACCGCGGTCTATACCCGTGCCGACAACGTCTCCTGCATCGTGTCCTCGGGTACCGATTGGAAGCGTGGCAACAACCCGGTTGCGCTCCTGCATCGTGAAGGGATTCTTCCCGCAACCTGATCGTGATCGGCGTTCATTGCCGCTTTACGGTCCCGGTGCTACATAGCTTCCAAATTCAGATTGGGAGCCGCGCATGGCCGATTACGTCATCAAGGATATCGCTCTGGCCGACTATGGCCGCAAAGAGCTCGACATCGCCGAAACCGAAATGCCGGGCCTGATGGCCTGCCGCACGGAATTCGGTGAAAGCAAGCCGCTGAAAGGCGCGCGCATCGCGGGGTCGCTGCACATGACCGTGCAGACCGCCGTGTTGATTGAAACGCTCAAGGCGCTTGGCGCCGATGTGCGTTGGGCCTCGTGCAACATCTTCTCGACGCAGGATCACGCGGCCGCGGCGATCGCCGCTGGCGGCACGCCCGTCTTCGCGATCAAGGGCGAGACGCTCACGGAATACTGGTCCTATACCGACCAGATCTTCCAGTTCGAGGAAGGCACCTGCAACATGATCCTCGACGATGGCGGGGATGCGACGCTCTACATCCTGCTCGGCGCGCGCGTCGAAAATGGCGAGCCCGACCTGATCGAAGTGCCCACCTCGGAAGAGGAAGAGGCGCTGTTCGCCCAGATCAAGAAGCGCATGAAGGAAAGCCCCGGCTGGTTCACCAAGCAGCGCGACGCGATCAAGGGCGTCTCCGAAGAGACCACCACCGGCGTGCATCGCCTTTACGATCTGCACAAGAAGGGCCTGCTGCCCTTCCCGGCGATCAACGTGAACGACTCCGTCACCAAGTCGAAATTCGACAATAAATACGGCTGTAAAGAGAGCCTCGTGGACGGCATCCGCCGCGCCACCGACACGATGATGGCCGGCAAGGTCGCTGTGGTCTGCGGTTATGGCGATGTGGGCAAAGGCTCCGCCGCGTCGCTGCGTGGCGCGGGCGCTCGCGTGAAGGTCACCGAAGTCGATCCGATCTGCGCGCTGCAAGCCGCGATGGACGGGTTCGAAGTCGTCGTGCTGGAAGACGTCGTCGACAGCGCCGACATCTTCATCACCACCACCGGCAACAAGGACGTCATCCGGATCGAGCATATGCGCGAGATGAAGGACATGGCGATCGTCGGCAATATCGGCCATTTCGACAATGAAATTCAGGTCGCGAACCTGAAGAACCACAAATGGACCAACATCAAGGACCAGGTGGACATGATCGAGATGCCCTCGGGCTCGCGCATCATCCTGCTGTCGGAAGGCCGCCTGCTGAACCTCGGCAACGCGACCGGCCACCCGAGCTTCGTGATGTCGGCGTCGTTCACCAATCAGGTACTGGCGCAGATCGAGCTGTGGACCAAGGGCGAAGACTATGCGCCGGGCGTCTACATCCTGCCCAAACATCTCGACGAAAAGGTCGCCCGTCTGCATCTGGAGCGGATTGGCGTGAAGCTGACCCAGCTCAAGCCCGATCAGGCGGAGTATATCGGTGTCACGGTCGAAGGGCCCTTCAAGCCCGAGCATTACCGCTACTGACCGGATCGCATCGCGATTTCAAAGGCCGCGCCTTCGGGTGCGGCCTTTTTACGTGCAACGCAGGCCATGATCGGTTTTCCTCGGGACAGGAGGAGAGCGATGACACCCGAAGACCTTGCCGCGCGGTTCAAACCGCAATTGGAGGCGGAGCTGGCCGAGCTGCGCAGCGCGTCGCAGGACACCGCGCAGACCCGCAAACCCGTCGAGCTGGACCAGCAAAGCGTCGGGCGGCTGTCGCGCATGGATGCGCTGCAGAACCAGGCGATGGCCAATGCGGTCGATGGCCGCCGTCAGCACCGGATCACGGCGATCGAGGCCGCGCTCCAGCGCATAGCGGAGGACGAATTCGGCTATTGTGACAGCTGCGGGGAGCCGATCCCCGAGAAGCGTCTCGAACTCGACCCGACCTTCACGCAATGCGTCTCCTGTCGCGGCGGCGGTTGAGGCGCGAGAGGCTCCGGGATTTGCGCTTTGTAATTTCACCATCTCGGCTTACCCTGCGGCTGCCTTCATTTCTGGGCAGAGCAACCTGATAGGTGGGACACATGGGTAAAAGAGACGAGCTGATTGAGAAATACGCCGAGGATCTGAAATCCAAATGCGGCATGACCCCGGACATGGATCTTCTGACCAAGGTAACGATCGGCTGCGGCCCCTCGATTTACGATGCGGATGCCTCGACCGTGGCGGCGACGGACAAGGCCGAACTTGAAACCGTGAAAAACAATTTCCTCATCAAGAAACTCGGCCTCTCGGACAGCCCGGCGCTGATGGATGCGATCGACAGCGTCATCGAGACCTACGGCCATTCCGAGCGCAACAAATATCGCGCCGTGATTTATTACATGCTTACCAAGCATTTCGGCAAAGAAAGCGTCTACGCCTGATCGCGAGCACCTCGCGCATCTGACGACGACCCACGGCCCGGCCTGTCCGGGCCGTTCGCTTTAGCGGATCAGCGCCTTGATCCCGGCGACATGCGCGGCCCGCGCGCCCAGCGCATCGGCGGCCAGCATCTCGACCGTCTCTTCCAGCGCCTCGTGCGGCACGATCCGGTCGATCAGCCCCCAGCTCAGCGCCTCTTCGGCCTCGATC
Source organism: Thioclava sp. ES.031 (assembly GCF_002563775.1). NCBI lineage: Bacteria > Pseudomonadati > Pseudomonadota > Alphaproteobacteria > Rhodobacterales > Paracoccaceae > Thioclava > Thioclava sp. ES.031. Next base: position 3,972,632 of record NZ_PDJO01000001.1, read on the forward strand.
TTCTGTCCCGCCATCAGGATCATCTTCGCCCGCGCAGGCCCCACCAGCGCGACCATGCGCGCCGGGTCCGAAGGCTGCGGCAGGAAACCGAGCTTCATCACCGGATAGAAGAACTTCGCGCCCGGCACGGCGATGCGCAGATCGCAGGCCAGCGCCATGCCCATCGCGCCCCCGGCCAGCGTGCCGTTGAGCGCCGCGATCGTCAGGCAGGGCAGCGCCGCGATCGCGCCCGAAAGCCGCTCCCAGACCGGATCGGTCGCCAGCGTGCCGGATTTCGCCTCGTCCAGATCGGCGCCGGCGGAGAAGACCTTGCCATTCCCGCTCAGCACGAAAGCCCGCGCCTCTTCGCGCCCCGCGCGCTCGGCCAGATCGGCGATCTCACCCAGCATCGCGCCGGTCAGCGAATTGGCTTTTTCAGGCCGGTCTATGGTCACGCGCCACAGCCCGTTTTCGATCTCGTGGCGGATCATTCCCAACCTCCTCACAACTCCCGTGAAACCCGTCTAGCAGCCCCGGGAAGGCTTGACCATCGGCCTGACCCAAAGGAGGATGGCCGCGACTTGGTTCTCAGTGGAAAGGTACCCCTCTCATGGCATGGCTCAAAACCGTCGGTTCCGGCGCCGTTGTGGTTTCGCTGCTGTCCACCACGGCCTCTTTCGCGGATGTCACCGCAGAGCAGGTCTGGCAGGCGTGGCAATCCGAATACCAGACCTACGGCTACGAGGTGATGGTCGGCGGTCAGAACCGAGAGGGCGACACGCTCACCGTCTCCGACGTGAAGATGGTGCGCAATGTCGACAATATGAGCCTCACCCTCGACGTGCCGGAACTCAAGCTGCGCGATCGCGGCGACGGCACGGTGGAGACGACCTTCCCCGAGACGATGACCGGCGACATGACCGGCAAGCCGGGCACCGACGCCTCGGACATCGCCATGAAGATGACGATGACCCAGACGGACAGCAAGGTCATCGTCTCCGGGTCGCCGGGCGACCTGACCTACGATATCGACGCGCCGAAACTGACGATGGATCTCGACCAGACCGTCACCGCCGAGGGGCAGGATGTACCGGTCAAAATGTACGTCTCGCTGGAGAACACCAAGGGCAATTACCACGTCGTCGATGGCGACATGCATTCGGTCGACTCCAAGATGTCCATCGGCACGCTCGACCTGACCGCGTCGGGCGCCGATCCCGAGGGCAGCGGCACGTTCAACATGAACGGCCAGATGAACGACCTCGCCTATGAAGGAAGTTTCGCGATGCCCAAAGGCATCGACTCCGAGAAACTCGACGAGGCGCTCAATGCCGGGGCGAACCTCGATCTGAGCATGACCTATGCCAGCTCGAACTGGACGACGACCGCTGACAGTCCCGACGGCAAGGTCGATCAGAAATCCAGCGATGAGGGCGGCAAGCTCGATATCGCGATGTCGAAGGACGGCCTGTCCTTCGGTGGCCAGAGCAATACCGGCCATATCGAGATGACGACGCCCGAACTTCCCTTCCCGATCACCGCGGATATCCAGTCGGCGGACATGACCTTCGCGATGCCGGTCGCGAAATCGGATGAGGCGCAGGATTACAAGGCGAAGCTTGGCTTCAACGGCGTCACGGTCTCGGACAATATCTGGGCCATGTTCGACCCGAATGGCGATCTGCCGCATGACCCGGCGACGCTGCAGGTCGATCTCTCGGGCAAGATGAAGCTCTCCGAGGACCTGTTCAGCCCGGCCGCCGCCGCGATGGACTCGCCGCCGATGCAGGTCGACACCGTCGATATCAACAACATCAAGCTGTCGATGGTCGGCGCCGATCTGAACGGCAACGGCGCGCTCGAGCTGAAAAATGGCGGGCCGATGCCGATGCCCACGGGCAAGATCGACCTGACGCTGACCGGGGCGAATGCGCTGATGGACAAGCTGGTCGCGATGGGGCTCGTGCCGCAGGATCAGATCATGTTCGGGCGGATGATGCTCGGCCTCTACGCCAAGCCCACGGGCGACGATGCCTACGAGTCGCAGGTCGAGTTCAAGGATGGCGGGGAAATCCTCGTCAACGGCCAACGCGTCCAGTAAAGACTGAAACCCACGGCGAGAAGCCGTCCGGGTCTCCGGGCGGCTTTCGTTTTTCTCACGAGGTGGAAATGACCAAGCCCTCTCTCTCCGATCTGACCCAGTCGCTGCTCGAGGCTGCGAAGCGCGCAGGTGCGCCTGCCGCCGATGCCATTGCGGTCGATGGGCGCTCGGTTGCGATCGATGTCCGCGAAGGCCGTCTCGAACAGGCCGAGCGGTCGGAGGGCGTCGAGATCGGGCTGCGTGTCCTTCTCGGCGGCAAACAGGCCTGCGTGTCCGCCTCCGATATTTCCGCCCGCACCTTCGAGGAAATGGCGCAGCGCGCGATCGCGATGGCCCGCGAAGCGCCGGAAGATCCGTTCATCGGGCTCGCCGATCCGTCGCAGCTGACCGACCGCCGCGATGCGGACGGCATGGAGTTGGCCGATCCGAGCGCCGAGCCCTCCGCCGAGGCGCTGCAAACCGATGCGCTCGAGGCCGAGGCCGCAGCGCTTGGCGTCGACGGCGTCACCAAGGTGCAATCCGCCTCCGCCGCCTATTCCTATCGGCGCGTCCATGTCGCGGCCTCCAACGGTTTCGCGGGCGGTTACGATCGCAGCTCGCGCGTCGTCTCCGCCGTCGCAATTTCCGGCGAGGGGCTGGGGATGGAGCGGGACTGGGCCGCCGAGAGCCGCATCTTCCAGTCAGATCTGCCCAGCGCGCAGGAAATCGGGCGTCTGGCAGGCGAACGCGCCGCCGCCCGCGCCAATCCGCGCCGCCCGAAAACCGGCGCCTATCCGGTGCTGATCGACGAGCGCGTCTCGGGCAGCCTGATCGGGCATCTTCTGTCGGCGGTGAACGGGCAGGCGATCTGCCGCGGCGCCTCGTGGCTGCGCGACGCGTTGGACGAACAGGTCCTGCCCGAAGGCCTGTCGCTGATCGAGGAGCCGCATCGCAAGCGCGTCTCCGGCTCGCGCCCCTTCGACGCCGAGGGTCTGGCCACCGCGCGCCGCGCCATCGTCGAGAATGGTGTGCTGAAAAGCTGGACGCTGGACCTCGCCTGCGCGCGCAAGCTGGGGCTGCAGTCGACCGCGAATGCCAGCCGCGGCACCTCTTCGCCGCCCTCGCCCGGCATCGGCAACGTGACCCTGACCCAAGGCGACCAGACGCGCGAAGAGCTGATGGCCGAGATGGGCACTGGGCTTCTCGTGACCTCCTTCATCGGGGCCACGATCAACCCCAATACGGGCGATTATTCGCGCGGGGCCTCGGGCTATTGGGTGGAAAACGGCCAGCCGGTCTATCCGGTCAATGAATGCACAATCGCGGGCAACCTGCGCGATATGCTCCGCAGCATCCGGCCCGCGAATGACGCGCGGATGCATCTGAGCCATATCGTGCCCTCGCTCCTTCTCGAAGGAATGACGCTTGCCGGAGACTGATCTTCCCCTGCTCATCGAGACCGCGAAAGAGGCCGGTGCGCTCGCCCTGACTTACTGGAAGAAGGCGCCCGAAGCCTGGGACAAAGGCGACGGGGCCGGTCCGGTCTCGGAGGCCGATCTGGCGGTGAACGCGCTGCTGGAAGAGCGCCTGCGCGGCGCCCGGCCCGATTACGGCTGGCTGTCGGAGGAAAGCACCGACGATCCGGCGCGTCTCGAGGCGCGCTCGACCTTCATCGTCGATCCGATCGACGGCACGCGCGCCTTCCTCGCCCATGACGGCGGTTTCGCCCATGCGCTCGCCGTGGTGCGCGATGGCGCGGTCATTGCGGGCGTGGTGCATCTGCCGGTGCACGATCTCACCTATTCCGCGACGATCGACGGTCCGGCCTGCCTGAACGGCGAGCCCCTGCGCCCCGGCGCGCAAGAGGCGCTGTCCGGTGCGACGGTGCTGACCTCGAAACTCTCCGACAATCCAAGCTTCTGGCGTCACGGTCCGCCGGATTACCAACGCCATTTCCGCTCGTCGCTGGCGTGGCGGCTCTGTCTGGTGGCGGAGGGGCGGTTCGATGCGACGATTTCGCTGCGTCCGGCATGGGAGTGGGATATCGCCGCGGCGAGCCTGATCGCGCAACGCGCCGGGCTGCTCGCCACCGACCGCAACGGCCGCGCGCTGCGGTTCAACCGGTCGCCGCCGCAATCGAGCGGACTGGTCGTCGCCAACCCGACCCTGCATGAGAAATTCATCGAAAATCTGGCGTTTTGGCCGGATTAGGGTCTACCAGCGCAGCACGCGCGTCCCGATCAAAGCGCCCGCAAGCATCACCACGACGATCCCGGCCCCGTACCACGTGACGTAGAAAAGCGGGCTGTCCTCGGTGCAGTGCAGGGCATAGATCGCGGTGCCCATGCCTCCGGCGGCAAGCCCCGCCAGCGCCCCGGCCCGGGCCGGGCGCGTCACCGCCCCTTTGCGCAAGCTGATAAGGAGCGCGCCCAGCGCCGGGAGGGACAGCATCGGCACGGAGATCAGGCAGGGCAGGATCGTCTCGCCCTCGAAATCCGCCATGCGCTGACCGTCGGGCGTGGTCAGGAAGGCATAGGCCAAAAGCGCTGCCCCGATCGCGGGGAAAATCCAGAGCCACCCGGTCGATACCTTCACCGTGGGCCGCCCCAAACGCACCGCCATCGGGGTCACAAGCACGGCCAAAACTAGCGGCAGGTAGAATTTCGGGGCGATTTCCGGCGTCATAAGGGTCTGTTGCAGCGGAAAACGCAGGCCATAGACCGAAATCACGAACAGTGCCGACAGCAGAAGCGCCGGCACAAGCCAGCGGCCAAGCACCTGCTTCGGGCGCGGATCGGGCAACGTGTCTTGTTGCAGTACGGATATCAGGTCTTCGGTTTTCATATCTCGATCAGCCTCTCGCGAAGCGCGGCCAGTTTTTTCAACGAACGATGCAGCATCACGCGCACCGCTCCCTCACTCATATCTAACGCATCGCCGGTTTCCGCGATGCTTTTCCCTTCGAGCCCGATAGCGCGCACCAGCTGCGCGGCGCGGGGCTCGAGATGGGTCAAAAACGTCTCTATATCGGCCTTTTCCGTGGGATCGGCCTCTGGAGCGGCGGGCAGCATTTCGGCGAAATCCTCCACCGGAAGATGGATACGTCGCCCGCGCTTGCGAAACGCATCGACCACCTTGTGCCGGGCGATCGCGTAGCACCACGGCGCCGCCGGCTCATCCTCGCGCCACGTGTGACGCTTCAGATGGATGGCGAGCAACACCTCCTGCACGACATCCTCGCAATCGGCTTCGGACAGCCCTGCACCGCGTGCCCGCACGACAGACCGCAACACCGGGGTAACGGCCTGCAGGAACAGACCGTAGGCGCGCTTGTCGCCCGCATTCGCAGCCCGCAGGAGCTGCGACCAATCTGCCCGCCGATCATGCATCATCGCCATCCTTTCGTTCGCGAATATGCCTTCGTTACAGCCGGAGCGAAAAACTTTTTTCGTTCACGCTGGCGTGATCGGCGTAACGCGGCCGTGACCTGACGCGAAGGGTGATCAGGACCGCAACGGTCCCAACCAATCAGGGAGACTACCATGAAGACCGAAACCACCCTTGGCTTTGCAACCGCTCTGACCTGCGCGATGGGGCTGGCCAGCGCCGCCCATGCCGAAGATCAGGCGATGGAGAAATGCTACGGCGTCGCGATGGCCGGGCAGAACGATTGCGCCGCCGGGCCCGGCACCACCTGCGCCGGCACCGCGACGATGGATTATCAGGGCAACGCCTGGAAACTCGTCCCGGCGGGCACCTGCACCGAGATCGAGACGCCGCACGGCATGGGCTCGCTCGAACCCAAGGAGATGTGATCCCAAGCGGGGCGTGCGGACTGCGCGCGCCCCGTTTCCTCACCGATGGAGGCTGCCATGACACTGCCACGCAAAGCGGGCCTCGGCTTCAAGCCAGAGCATTTTCCCGCCATAACAGAGACGAAACCGGATCTCGGTTTCTTCGAAATCCACGCGGAAAACTATATGGGTGCGGGCGGGATGCCGCATGCGATGCTGGAACGGTTGCGCGCGGATTATGCGCTTTCGGTGCATGGCGTGGGCCTCTCGATCGGCGGGCCCGATCCGCTGGATCGCGACCACCTCGCGCGGCTCAAGCTCTTGTGCGACCGATACGACCCCGAGAGCTTCTCGGAACACCTCGCCTGGGCAAGCCATGGCGGCGTCTGGATGCACGATCTGCTGCCCCTGCCCTACACGGCGGAAACACTGTCGCTGATCTGCGATCACGTCGATGAGGTGCAGGAGCATCTCGGCCGCCGGATGCTGCTGGAGAATCCGGCGACCTATGTGCTCTTCGACAATTCCGATATCCCCGAGACCGAATTTCTGACGGAGATCAGCCAGCGGACCGGCTGCGGATTGCTGCTCGATGTGAACAATGTCTTCGTGTCCTGCGTGAACCACCGACAGGATCCGCGCACCTATCTGGAGGCGTTCCCGCTGAACCGTGTCGGCGAGATTCATCTGGCGGGCCATGAAGAGGAAGAGCTGCCCTCCGGGCCCCTGCTGATCGACAGCCACGGGCGCGAAGTCGCGGAGCCGGTTTGGGCGCTTTACGCTGAAACAGTCTCTAAAACCGGCCCGCTACCGAGCCTTATCGAATGGGATAACGACGTGCCGGACTTCGCCACCTTGATGGCCGAGGCCGAGCGTGCGTCGATGATCCTGTCGGGTGACCACCATGCCCTCGCATCGTGACTTCGCCCGCGGTTTCCGCGAGGGCCTGGCCGGAGGGCCCGCGCCGCAGAACGCTACCGCCCAAGATCCGACCGAGATTGAGCGCCGCTTCGACGTTTACCGCAACAACGTGGCGCATGGGCTGACACAGGCCCTCGCGCGGCATTTTCCGGCAATCGAACGGCTTCTTGGCGCGGATTGCTTCCGGGGGCTCGCCCGGGCCTATATCGCCGAGCACCCGCCGCGCACGCCCGTCCTGACCGAATGGGGCGGCGCGTTCCCGGCCAATCTGGCGGATGAACCTTCACTGCAATCGCTGAGCTATTTGCCAGATGTCGCCCGCATCGAATGGGCGCGCAGCCGGGCGTATCACGCAGCGGATTCAGAGCCTATTGCGCCGGAATGCCTGCAAGAGACCGCCACGCGCGCGGGTACTCACCTGTGCCTCGATCTTCATCCGTCGGTGCAGGTTCTTCAGCTGCTGACGCCCGCCGGTTCGATCTGGGCCTCGCAACAACCGGGTGGCCCCGCTCCACCGCGGGCGAAGGAGTGGAGACCGGAGACGCTGCTGATTGCACGGCGCGGGATTTCTCATGTGATCACGTCCGTCGTTCGCAGTTCGACCGGCCGCTTCGTCTCGGCCCTCTGTGCAGGCGAAACCGTCGCCCGCGCACAGGATCGGGCGGGAGCGGATTTTGACCTCAACGCAGCGCTTCTGCTGCTGGTGGAAAACGCGCTGATCGTCGGCGCGGGCATCGAAACAGGAGACGAGTCATGACCGATACGATCGAGGTGAAAACGCCAAAACAGGGTCTATTCCGGCTGTATCATCGGTTTTCCGATATAGCCCAGCGCTTCCCGGAGGAGATTGTTCTGATCGGAGCGCGGCTCTTTCCGGCGATGGTGTTCTGGATGTCCGGGCGGACCAAGGTGGAGGGGTTCATGATCAAGGATTCCACCTTCACCCTCTTTCAATACGAATACGACCTGCCCGTCATTCCGCATGAGTGGGCGGCGGTGCTCGCAACCTTCGCGGAGCATTTCTTCCCATTGCTGCTGATCTTCGGCCTTGGCAGCCGCTTTGCTGCACTGGCGCTTCTGGCGATGACACTGGTGATCCAGATCTTCGTCTATCCCGGCGCATGGGTCACGCATGGGCTTTGGGCAATCGCGCTTCTGACGGTTCTGATGAAGGGCCCCGGGCGGCTTTCTCTCGATAAGCTCATCGGATTGGAACGCTGAGCCTTGCTCTCCCCGCCTGCACGATTATGTGTGAGCGCAAAGGAGAGCCGATGCGCGAAAGCGACGATATCGAAGCCGCAATGGGCCGCGCCGAGAGCGACGGCCACGGCCACCAGCCCGACCCGGCGAATACGCGGCTTTTGCGCGATGCGCTCGCGCAATTCGCGACCGGCGTGACCGTGGTGACCGCCTGCGCGCATGAAGACGCGGCAGAGTCTGTCGGGATGACGGTGAACAGCTTCGCCTCGGTCTCGCTCGATCCGGCCCTGATCCTGTGGTCGGCGGCGCGCTCCTCGTTCCGACATGCGCATTTCACGGCAACGCCCGCCTTCGCGGTGCATGTGCTGCGCTACGATCAGGAGGCGCTGGCAAAGCGGTTCACGAAGCGCGGCGATGGGTTCGACGGCCTATCCTACCGGCTGAACGCGGCGGGCGTTCCGCTGATCGACGACACGCTCGCCCGGTTCGAATGCACGACCGAGGCGCGCCATGACGGCGGTGATCACACGATCATCATTGGTCGCGTCACCCGCTTCGTGAAAGGCGCCGGGACCGATCCGCTGCTTTTCGCGGGCGGCCAGTTCGGGCGCTTCGTTCCCGATCAGCGCAGCTGATCGAACTCTCGACGTATCAGCGCAGCTGAGCGATCTGCCGCGCGAGCATCGTCACCGCAGTGCTATTCGCCTTGGCGATCGCTTGCGCTTGAGGATCCTGAGAGCCCATCGGCACCGTGAAATCGAACCGCCGCACTGTGTCGCCGCTGCTCTCAAAGCCACTCGCCGTCACGAAATAGACCCCCGCGACATGCAGCTGCCCATCGGCGCCGGGCAGCATCTGCTCGATCCGCACCTCGATCTTGCGCGTGGGCGGATCGGCGAGCGGCCACGGCTCGGAGATCACCGTCGCGCCGGAAAGGGACGAGATTTGCCGCGCCAGCGCCAGCGTCACCGACCGCGCCGGATCATCCGCCCAGAGATTGTCCGGGTTCGACCGCAGCGCCCCGTCCTCTGTCTGGAACGCGATCTCCTGCCCGCCCGCATATTGCGGCAGCGACACCTCGCGCAGTTCCGCCCGGCCCAGCCGGTTCGGCAGCGCCTTCTCGGCGGTGGGCGGGTCGATCGGGTAGCGCGCGATACTCTCGGGATCGGAACAGGCGGCGAGGCCCAGGAGGCATAGCGGGATCAGGCTCAGAGCTTTCATCGTCATCTCCTGTCAGCGGCCCAGAATAAAGGACTGCGGATTGCGTTCGATCATACGCGCGAGCGAGCCGATATTCGAGATCGCCCGACGCAGTTCGCGTAGCGTATTGAGGGTTTCGTTCGAGAAGTTGGAACCGCGCCCATAGGTCGCCACCAGTGCCTGCGCCTGATCGACGAGCGATTGCAGCTTCTGCGTCAGTTCCGGCAGCTGGTCGGAGGCTTTCGACACCGAATCCGCCGCGCTCTGCGCCGCATCGAGCGTCTGGTTCAGCTTGTCGGCAGCATTCGCCTCCTTCAGCTGGGTCAGGATCGCCGCGGTCTGCTCGAGCGTGTCGTTGAGCGATTGCGGCAGGTCCTGCGTGCCGGGCTTGTTCAGAAGCTGGTCGATACTGGCGAGGATCGTGTCGAGTTTATCGCCCACATCCTTGAGCGGCATATCTGCGATGGCCGTCGCGGCGCGATCTGCGGAAGAGAGCGTCTCGTCGAGACCCGAGATTTCCTCGAGCACGGAGGACGCCGCTTCCGTCACCCGGTCGAGCGCAGACACCGTCTTGTCGGCGGCATCCTTGTTGTTCAGCTCGGTCGTGAAGGTCTTGAGCTGCTCCAGCAGACCGGACAACTCGCCCGGCACTTTTCGCGTCTCCTCGCTCTCGGCCACGGCGGAGATCGAGTCCAGCGTGCGGATCGCGGAGTTCATCACCTCCTCGATCGGCAGCCCTTCGATCCGCTTGAAGACGCCCTGCGCCGATTTCGAGAGATCGTTCTCCGCCGCAGGCGCGGTCGGAATCGTCGGATAGGGTTTGGCGTCGAGATTCATCTCGGCGTCCGGCAGATCGGGCACATCGGTCAGTTCGATCACCGTCGTTCCGCCCAGAAGCCCGATATTGGCGATCCGCGCTCTCAGCCCACTTTGAATCTCGCCCTGCAGGAACTGGGTCACGGCCTCTTCCCCGGCATCGCGGGACAGGCCGAGCCGATCCGGCGACAGCGCGATGGTCAGCTGTTGCTGCGCGTAGCTCTGACCGGTGCTGTCCTTGCGGATTTTGATCGCAAGCGCGGTAACCTCACCCGCCTCGACGCCCCGGAACTGCACTTTCGAGCCGACTTCGAGCCCCTGCACGGGATCATCGAACAGCAGCGTGTATTTCGGCGGGTCGACCACATCGGACTGGAAGACCGAGTTTTCCGCCGTGTCCTTGCCGTCGTAGAGGCGGAAGGCGTGTTCATTCTCGACGATCCCGCCGCCGCTGGTGAACGTGTCGAATTCCACCCCGCCCTGCACCAGCGTCGCGAGCGAGCGCACGTCGAGGCTGAGACCGGAGGTGTCGAATTTCACGGAGAAGCCCGACGTGTCCCAGAACCGGGTCTGCGTCGTCAGCTGTTTGTTATACGGGGCTTCGACGAAGGCATCCACGATCACGCCGGACCCGTCATCGTCGAGCCGCAGGTTCTGCAGATGGCCCACCGTCAGCCCGCGATAGAGCACCGGCGCCCCATCGACGATCCCGCCCGCATCTTTCGCGCTCAGCTCGATAATGGTGCCCTTGCTCGGATCGGGGGAGATCGGCGGCTTGTCGAGACCCTGAAACATGCTCTGCTCGCCGTTGGGCTTATTGTTCCAGAAGCCCTCGATATAGGTGCCCGACAGCACCGTCCCGAGGTTCTGAATACCACGCGCCGACACTTCGGGGCGGACCAGCCAGAATTTCGCATCCTGATCGACGAACGGCGCAACCTCGTTGTCGATGCGCACGCCGAGCTGCACCTGCTCCAGATCGGGGGTAAAAGAGACGCTCTCGACCTTGCCGACATCGACATCGCGGAACTTGAGCGGCGTGCCGATCTCGACCCCGGTCGCATCCTTGAAGTTGATGTGGATGAGCATCCCGCGATCCGAGACCGTCTTCCATGCGACGCCGAGCGTGATCAGCAAGGCAATCAGCGGCACGATCCAGACGACGGAAAGCCGCGTCCAGATCGGGCGCGGAGCGTTGGAGGTTTCCAGCTCGGCCGGGCCGGTCTCGGGGGTGTCGTTCATGAACTCACTCTGTCAGGGCCGCGCCAGATCAGGCGCGGGTCGAAGCTTTGGGCGGATAGCATCGTGAATGCAACCGAGAGGGCGAAAGACGCGGCGGCAGGGCCGGGATGGATCGAGGCCACGAAGCCAAGCTGCACCAGTGCGGAGAGGATCGCGACTACAAAGACGTCGATCATCGACCAGCGGCCGATGAATTCCACCACCTCGTAGAGATGCAGGTGCGGATGGCCGCCTTTGCGGCGCTCGTTTCCGACCGCGAGGGCGAGATAGGCGATAGCGATGAATTTCCCGATCGGGATCATCACCGAGGCGCCGAAGATGATCAGCGCCACGCCGTAATTGTGATGCCGCCACAGTTCGATCGCGCCGCCGACGATGGTGTTTTTCTGCTCATGGCCCAGCGTCGCCGTGACCAGCATCGGGTAGAGATTGGCGGGAATGTAGAAGATCAGCCCCGCGATCCACCACGCCCAGACGCGCTGCAGCCCGCTCTTGTCGACCTTGTGCAGCGTCGCGCCGCAGCGTTCGCAATGCGCATGATCCGGGGTCCAGACCCGACCGCAGCGGGTGCAGCCGATCAACCCGGCATCGGTGGCGGTCAGCACATTCATTTTCGTTCGATCGCGTCCCATATCGTCCATTTGCTGACAAAGGAGTTCTTGAGCGCGATCACGATGATGAGAACGCAGAAAGCCCAGAAGGCGGGTCCGAGCGACACCTTGGCGAGACCGCCAAGTTTCACCAGCGCCACCGCCGTGCCGATGATGAAGATCTCCGCCATCGCCCAGGGCTGGCTTTCCTCGGCGAGGCGGAACATCGTCGCGGCATGTTTCCAGGCGGGTTTGCCATTGGCGAGCGGCCAGAGCGTGTAGATCAGCGCAGCGAAGCGGAAGATCGGCAGCGCCACGATCATCGACAGCACGAAGAAGGCCAGAGGCGCGATCCAGCCGTCGGAAAACGCCATCGCGACCCCGAAGATAGAGCTCTCATGGCTCAGCCCGCGGGTCGAAATCTCGAGGAACGGAAAGAAGATCGCTCCGATCATCAGGATCATCCCGGTGAAGGAGAAGGCGATGACATGCAGAAAGGACCTCTCGCGCGGCGAGATCAGCACCGTTCCACAGCGAACACAGGTCGCCCGCTTGCCATCGGGCAGATGCGTCGCACGATAGAGCGCGTCGCATTGCGGACAGGCAATCAGGTCGGCCGGGTCAGCTATCATTGTGTTCGGGTGCCCATTCATCTGCCAAATCTAGCGATTGGCCGCGCCACGACAAGGGAAGACGCGGGTAGCGCGCATTTTATCCGTCAATCGCCTGTTAACACGCGCCCACTATACCGGAGCTGGGTGAAAAGAGGTGGTGGAATGAGCAACCGCGAAAACGCGGCGCCAATCATCATCAAGCGTAAGAAGGTCGTCGCGGGCGACGGGCACCACGGTGGGGCGTGGAAAGTGGCCTATGCCGATTTCGTCACTGCGATGATGGCCTTCTTCATGCTGATGTGGTTGCTGAACGCGACAACCGAGAAACAGCGCAAGGGCATCGCGGATTACTTCAATCCGACGATCCCGATCAACCGCATCTCCGGTGGCGGCGAAGGCGCTTTCGGCGGGGATTCCGTCTTCTCCGAGGACCAGATCGCACAGAGCGGCACCGGTGCCGTCTCGCAACGCCCGACCGAAGAGCGTCAGGCCCGCGGCGAAAACTCCGCCGAGGACAAGCAAGACAACGATACCGCCCGTTTGAACGAGATGGCCCGCGCGATCGAGCAAGCGCTGATGGGCGTCGGCGGCGAGTCGATGGTGAGCGAGCAGCTCGCGCGTCATATCGTGACCCGCGTGACCGACGAGGGTCTGATCATCGAGGTCTCCGACCTTCCCGACGCCCCGCTTTTCGTGGGCGACACCGCGAAGCCGCAGCCGGTTCTCCCCGATCTGGCGAAAATCCTGACGCGGGTCTTCTCGATCGTTTCGAACAACGTCGCGATCAACGGCTACACGAGATCCTACCCGAAAATGCTGGCCCATGACCCGGTTTGGGAGCTCTCCGCCGCACGCGCCCAAGCGATGCGGACATTGCTGGACGAGGCTGGCTTCCCCCCCGATCGGATGCAACGCGTCAGCGGCTTCGCCGATCGCAAACCGAAGGTCGAGCGTGCGATGGACCTGCGCAACAACCGTCTCGAAGTGATCGTGCTGCGCAATGGCCGGTAAGGCGCGTCTTAGCGAAGCGGTAACCACGGGTCGAAAAAGCTGGACCTGTTAGGGCGATCTTAAACACCCGGGCGCAAAGGTAGGAATGAACTTCGGACGCAGCAGCAGAAAGGCGCATCCATGTCCATTTCTTCCTCGCTCAATGCGGGCGTGGCCGGCTTGGCCGCGAATGCCACACGTCTTGCCACGATCTCGGACAATATCGCGAATTCGGGTACATACGGCTACAAGCGCGCCGTCACCGAATTCGAAAGCATGGTGATCAATCAGGCGGCGAAGACCGGCTCCTATTCGGCTGGCGGCGTCCGTGCCTCCACGAGTCGCCTCATCGAAGAGAGAGGCTCGCTGGTCTCCACCTCGAACGCGCTCGACATCGCGGTTTCCGGGCGTGGCATGCTGCCCGTCATGACGGCCGTGGCGCTCGATAACTCCACGGGCGACGAGCCCTTGAAGATGACTACGACGGGTGCGTTTCGCACCGATGTCGACGGGACCCTGATGACCGAATCCGGGCTTGTTCTGCTCGGCTGGCCCGCCAGCGCCGATGGCACCATCCCGACCTTCGCGCGCGACACGATGTCGGGGATGGAACCGGTGGTGATCAACGCCAACCAAACAGCCGGCGACCCCACGACGACTCTCAATCTCGGGGTCAACCTGCCCGCGACCGATACCGAAGCCGGCTCGGCTGGTGATACGCTGCCGCTTTCTGTCGAGTATTTCGGAAATCTCGGAACATCCGAAACCCTGGACATCACCTTCGAACCGACGATTCCGGCCAGCGGCGCCTCGAACGAGTGGTCCATGGTCATTCGCGACAGTGCCACGGTCGATGACCCGGGCACCCCCGCGACCGATGAAAGCGTCATCGGGCGCTACGTCCTGACCTTCGACGACAGCCGTAGCAGCGGCGGCACACTCGCCTCGGTCAGTGTCATCTCCGGCGGCACCTATGATTCCTCGACCGGAACGCTCGATCTCTCCGTCGCAGGCGGTCCGCTAAGCGTCACCATCGGCAAGATTGGCGATACCAACGGGTTGACGCAGCTCTCCGACAGTTTCTCTCCGACCTCGATCACGAAGGATGGCTCACCCGTCGGCAACCTCACGGCCGTCGAGATCGATGAGGATGGCTATATCAAAGCCACCTACGACACCGGGTTCATCCGCACCGTCTATCAGATCCCCCTCGTCGATGTACCCAATCAGAACGGTCTGATCGCGCTCGACAAGCAGATTTTCGAAGTCTCCTCGAACTCCGGCTCTTTCTTCCTGTGGAATGCCGGTGACGGTCCGACCGGGTCGATCGAAGGCTACGCTCGCGAAGGCTCGACGGTCGATGTTGCAGAGGAGCTGACCAATCTCATCCAGACGCAGCGCGCCTACTCGTCCAACGCCAAGGTGATCCAGACGGTCGACGAGATGCTGCAGGAAACCACCAATATCAAACGCTGATCCTGATCGGATCGGCGACGGGAGGTCGCAATGGGAATCTCGCAAACGCTATCCAATGCCTTGTCGGGCCTCACCGCAGCCTCTCGCATGGCCGAGGTCGTGGCCTCCAATACCGCCAACGCGCTCACCGACGGCTACGCCCGGCGCGAGATTTCACTCGGCGCGCAGGTCGTCGGCCAGCAAGGTGCCGGTGTTCGCGTGCTCAGCATCGACCGCATCGTCAACGAAACCCTCCGCAGCGATCTCCGCCTCTCCGATGCTGCGGCCCAAAACGCATCGCTGCGCGGCGACTTTCTTTCAACCTTTGAAGCTCGCATCGGCACGCCGGAGGATGCGAGCTCCCTATCCTCCAAATTCGCAGAGTTCGAAGCCTCGCTCGTCGAAGCTGGCAGCCGCCCAGAAAGCGAAGCCCGCCTGTCCACAGTGCTGAGCGCCGCCCGCGAGGTTACCGGACACCTGAATACGCTCTCCGCAGAATTGCAGGACAGCCGGATGGACGCAGACCGGAAAATCGCGACGCAGGTCGATGCCCTGAACAGCGCACTCGCGCAGGTCGATGAACTCAACGCAACGATCCTGGCCGGAAAGGCCGCGGGCCATGACACCAATGCCCTCAAGGACCAACGTCAAACGCTGGTCGACCGGATCTCCAGCATCGTTCCCACCCGCCAAGTCCCGCGCGAAAACGATCAGATCGCACTCTTCACCACAGGCGGTGCCGTCCTTCTCGAAGGCAATCCAGTGGAGATCGGGTTCACGGCGCGCGGAATCATAACGCCAGACATGACCCATGACGGAGGGGTTCTCTCAGGCCTCACGCTCAACGGAAACGCCGTCTCAAGTGACGATGACGGGTTCTTCGGCGGCGGCACGCTTGGCGCCCTCTTCGCCATCCGTGATACCCTCGCTCCAAAACTGCAGGTTCAGATCGACGCACTCTCCCGCAACCTGATCGAGAGGGTCAGCGACCCGGCGGTCGACCCAACACTCAGTGGCGGCGCAGCCGGTCTCTTTACGGATGGCGGAGGCCCGCTCGATCCGCTCAACGAAACAGGCCTCGCCGGTCGGATCGTCATCAACCCGCTCGCGGACCCTGAACAAGGCGGCTCGCTCTCGCTGCTGCGTGACGGGTTCGGCGCATCTACCCCTGGCCCCGTGAGCAATGCAGATAACCTTTTCGCACTCGCCACAGCGTTAACGACCGCGTCCGCACCTGCGTCCGGGAATTTCGGCCCGTCGCTTCATTCAAGTGCAGAGCTTTTCGCAAGCTTCTTGTCCCAAGTCACGAGCGATCGCCAAAGCAACGAGGCGACTCAAACCTATGCAACGACCCGCTACGACACATTGAAAGAGCAGTCCCTCGCTGAGGGCGTCGATACTGATCATGAAATGCAGAAACTTCTGCAAATTGAAGAACTTTACAGCGCCAATGCACGCGTCATTCAAACCGTTGACGCACTGATCAAACAGCTTCTGGAGATTTGAGATGAACTATCTCTCTGTTGGAGACATGGCGCTGAATTTCCAGATGCGACGCCACAATGCAGCGCTGGATACGAAATTGGCGACCCTTACCCAGGAAGTGACGTCTGGCATAAAATCCGATCTCGGCGCCGCCGTATCCGGCGACTTCGGCGCGCTCTCCGCGATCGATCGGAGCCTGAGATTGTTCGACGCATTCGACCTCGCCACTACCGAGGCGAGCCAATATGCAGACGCGATGCAACACAGCCTCGAGCGGATCGGCAACCTCGACGACGGCATCAGTACGGCCCTCATGTCCGCCGCAACCACCTCCAGCAAGATCATGATCGACGCGACCGTCGCGTCGGCAGCCGAAAAGTTCGACGCGCTGATCGCGACGCTCAACACGAATTCTGTCGGACGCTACATATTTGCGGGCGATCAAGGAGATACGACCCCGCTGTCCGATGCCGAAACGATTATCACGTCCCTGTCTGCGGAGATTTCAGGGGCCACGAATGCGACGGATGTACTCGCGACCCTTGATACGTGGTTCGCCGACCCAAGCGGTTTCAGCGCAACCTCCTATCAAGGTGGCGAAGCCAGGGGAAAATTCCACATCGCAGAGGGCGAAACCGCCGCGATCGATGTCACCGCAAATGACCCACGCGTCAAAGATGCGATCAAGGGCTACGCCATAGGCACGCTTTTGCACCGGGGTTTGTTTGACGGAGACCTGGCCGAGCGAAGTGCGCTTGCGAAGGAAGCGGGTGAGAGAATTCACTCGGGATCTCTCGCAACTGTCGAACTCGCTGCCGAAGTCGGTTCGTTCGAAGGCAAAGTCGCCTCGGCAGCGACACGGAACGATAGCGAACGCGCCAGCCTTGAAATTGCACGGACGAAACTCATCGGCGTCGACCCGTACGACTCGGCAACCGCGCTTGAAGCCGTACGCTCCCAGATCGAGACGCTCTATCTTCTGACAAGTCGGCTCTCGAACCTCTCGATGACGGATTACATGTGATGTGGCGCTGGTTACTCGTTGCCCTCGTTTTACTTCCGCAGATCGCTCTTTGCGCCCCGATCCGCATTAAGGATCTGGTCGAATTCGACGGAGTGCGCGGGAATGATCTCGTCGGCTATGGTCTGGTCGTTGGATTGAACGGCACGGGCGACGGGTTGCGCAACGCTCCCTTTACCGAAGAGATCATGTCGAACATGCTCGAACGGCTCGGCGTTAACGTTACCGGGGAACAGTTTCGACCGAAGAACGTCGCCGCCGTTATGATCACGGCGAGCTTGCCACCCTTCGCACGCGCCGGAAGCCAGATCGACATCACAGTCTCAGCGATTGGTGACGCCAAAAGCCTTCTTGGCGGCACCCTCGTAATGACCCCTTTGAAAGCGGCAGATGGCGAGATCTATGCGGTCGCGCAAGGCGCGATCATTGCTGGCGGCGCCGTCGCACAAGGTAACGCCGCTTCGGTGACTCAAGGCGTGCCGACCTCAGGAAATATTCCATCCGGCGCGCGCGTCGAGCGCGAAATCGCATTCGAGATAAATGATCTCAATACGGTGCGCCTCGCGCTGCGCACGCCCGACTTCACCACTGCAAGCCGAATTGAAACCGCCATTAACCGCGAATACGGGCGCCGCGTCGCGGAAATGCTCGATGGCGGCACTGTCGCTTTGAACATTCGCGAGACCCGCGCGCGCTCGGTCGCGCATGCGATCGGCCGGGTGGAGAATCTCAGTGTCGAACCGGAACAACGTGCCCGGGTCGTGGTCGACCAGCGTTCGGGCACGATCGTTATGGGGCGCGACGTGCGGATTTCGCGCGTTGCCGTCAGCCAGGGGAACCTGACCCTCAAAGTCGAGGAAAGCCCCCTCGTGGTGCAACCCAACCCGTTTTCGCAAGGAGATACGGTCGTCGTCCCCAGATCGCAGGCGACTCTCACAGAAGAGCCAGGCATTCGCATGGCCGAAGTTCCACAGGGCAGCTCGCTATCGGAATTGGTCGCGGGGCTCAACGCGCTCGGCGTTAGCCCGCGCGACATGATCGACATCCTCAAGAGCATCAATGCTGCGGGCGCGTTGCATGCCGAATTTGTCGTGAATTGACCTGAAGCCTCGAGAACGACTGCCCTGAAACAAGCGAAGCGGAACCTTGCGGTTCCGCCTCTGCGCCTGAACTTTCAGGAAGTGGTGCCGGTGATAGGACTCGAACCTACGACCCCATCATTACGAATGACGTGCTCTACCAGCTGAGCTACACCGGCACTGTGGCGGGCGATTACCATGCTCTTTCGGGGATGTGTAGCCCCAAAATGATCAAGCTGTCGCAGTTCCGCTTTGCGTCTCCTTCGATGCGCTTGCAGCCTCGCCTTCCTCCTTCGGCGGATCGACGATTTCCGCGTCCTGAATGGGGGCGTCTTCGGCTTCATCCTCTTTCTTGGGCGAGGGTTCGGCACTCGGCTTGCCCACGATCAAGGGCAGCATCTCCGCCCCATGCGGCAGCGGCGACTGCGCCTGTTGCGGTTCGCGCCAGCTGAGCGTGTCGAAGCCACCGCAATTGTCGCAGATAGGCGTCCATTCGGACTGAATATTCTGACATTTATCGCAGCACCATTGCGGACCGCGCGGCGCAGTCAGGGCTCGGGCCAACCACCCGCGCACGACGACATCCTCCGCCCCTTCGCCACGCTCGACCGCCGCCATGATCGTCAGCGACCGGGCCGTCGGATGGGTTTCGACGAGATCGCCCAGCGCCCGGCGCGCCGCCGGGAAGTCTTCGGCCGCGATGTTCAGTTCCGCTTTCAGAAGGCGGGTTTCCTCATGATCGGGACGGCTCGAAAGCAGCTTCGAGAATCGCTTCAGCCGTGCTTCCGGCGTCTCATCCGGGGTAATCTCCGCGAAAGCGGTCGCAAGATCCGGATGCGGCCGCACTTCCCAAGCCTTGCGCAGGATGCGTTCCGCCGCGCCTTTCTTGCCCTTGTCGATATAGGCGCGCGCCGCCATCACGACGGCAGGCACCAGATCGGGCGACGCTTTGGCAGCCGAAATCGCGGCTTCGCGCGCCTCGACGCTCGCGCCTTCCTGCCAGACGCCCTTGGCCTCTTGCAGCGCGAGGACAGCATCGCGGCGCTTATGGACGTCACGCGGCAATTCGCCCTGACGCATCTTCGCCTGCAAAATCTCCCGCGCGCCTTTCCAGTCGCCCGTTTCGGTCTGCAGACCCAGAAGCGTATCCTGAACTTCACGGTGACGCGGCTTGATCGCATAGGCTTTCTGCGCGAGCTTCAGCGCCGTTTCGGTATCGCCCTCTTCGAGCTTCTGGCGCAGCAGCCCGCGAATCCCCACGAACCGCGTGCGGTCATCGGCAAGGAGCCGTTTGTAAACTTCGGTCGCTTTCTTCGAGTCGCCCGAGGCTTCCGCCGCCTGCGCGGTGAGAAGGTTGGTCAGCTCCGGGCGTTGCAGATAGCGCTCGGCCTTCGCCGCTTTCGACATGGCGAGCTTGCCCTCGCCGGATGCGGCTGCGAGCAGCCCTTCGGACAGAGCCTGATAGCCTTTGCGTTCACGATGCCGGTCGAAATAGCGGGTAATCGCGGTTTCGTCGCCCGCGAGGAAGCGCAGGAAGGCGACCACCAGACCGACGACCCGGATCACGATCCAGACCGCGATGAAGAGGATGATCGCCGCGATCACCGCCTGCAGCGGCCCCAAGGTGAATTCCATACCGAGCGTCGTGATCCGCAGACCGCCCGTCATCTCGGCGAGATGCGCGAGGCCCAGGGTCGCCGCGGCGACGACAATCAGAAACAGCGCGATTTTGATGAATGACCAGATCATGTCTGTCTCCTTATTGCGTCGCGCCAAGCTGGTTGGCCGCGTCGAGCGCAGCCACCCTTGCTTTCGCCTGGTTCACCCAGTCGGACATCGCCTCCTGCGCGGGGTCGGGCAGTTTCGCGATCTCGTCGAGCGCCTCGGACAAGGCCCCCCGGTCGACACCGGCCTGCGCGCGCGACAGAACCGCATCCGCGCTATCGCCCTCTTTCGGCGCGACCGAGCGTGCCCCGGTCTGAGCCAGAAGGAAGGCGCCGACGCGATCGCTGATCGAGCCACCCGTCTCGGTGCGGCGCGCCGCCTGAAGCGCTGCCCGCGCGGCATCCGGGAAGCTCGATTGCAGCGACTGCAGGCTCGGAATGTCGCCACTGAGCGCCGCCGGTATTTCGACACCCGCGTCACGCAGATCGGCCAGCGGTGCATCGAGCGAAGTGCCCGCATCCAGCGCCGCTTTCACGCGCGCGGCCGCAGCCTGCGTCATTGCCGCCTTGGCGGCAGCTTCGCTTTGCGATTTCAGGCTCTGCGCCTGCGCTTCGGCTTCTTTGATCCGGGCTTCGGCGGCTTTCGCGGCCGCTTCGATCTCGGCTTGCGCCGCGCTGCCGCCAGTGTCGGTCTGCAGCGACGCGATCTGCGTTTTCAGATCTTCCAGCGCAGATTTATTCGCCCGGATCTCCGCATTGACCTGATCGAGCGCGCTTTGCACGCCAGACAGGTCCGGCGCAGGCGGCTGCGACGACTTCAGGGTCGCGATCTCTTCGGAGAGTTGGCCGATTTGCTTCGATTGGTCATCGAGTTTGGCTTGAATAGCCGCCTCGTCCACCGGGGCCGGCGCGGTCGGCAGCAATCCCGCAAGCTGCGGCGGCAGATTCGGGA
This sequence comes from Thioclava sp. ES.031, assembly GCF_002563775.1. Lineage (NCBI taxonomy): Bacteria > Pseudomonadati > Pseudomonadota > Alphaproteobacteria > Rhodobacterales > Paracoccaceae > Thioclava > Thioclava sp. ES.031. The sequence continues at coordinate 3,993,714 of NZ_PDJO01000001.1, forward strand.
TCGCCCAGATCGCGACACCCGCTCCGATCAAAGCAGCAATCACACCGCCCAGGAAAGCGGACCCGAACCCGCCGCGCTTTTCGATCACCGGCTGGGGCGAGGTGCTCGCCTTTGTCGTATCGCTTTTCGGCGGAGTCTTGTCGGTGGTCGTGGCGCTCGCGGACTTCGCGGCCTGCGCTTTATCTTCCGATGCGCCGCTTGCGGCCGTTTTCTTCGGCTCGGCCTCCGGTTTTGCACTGGTCGTGGCCGGGGTCGAGGTCGTCTCGGCCTTCGCAGTCGCAGAACCGGACTTCGGTGCCGCATCGGACTTCGCAGGGGTCTGCGCTTTGGTTGCCGGCGTGGAGGTCGGCTTGGCGGTCCCGCTCGCGCTCTTGGAGGTATCCGCTTTGGTCGCTGGCGTAGACGTGGAGGACGACTTCGCGGGCGTGCTAGATTTCGATGCCGTAGCCGGCTTGCTGGACGCGGCCTCGCTCGACTTGTCCGCCGCCTCGGGAGTCGTGGCGGCCTTGCTATCCTTCGGGGTTTGCGAAGAGGTTGCGTCGGATTTGGTCTCGGACTCGGTCGTCGATTTCGCGTCTTCCGGCTTGCTCGTATCGGAAGATTTCCCGGTTGTCCGTTTCGCCATCGTCTAAGCCCTCCACTGCCGCACCAAATTGCGCGTTCACATCAACTTAGAAGTCAGTCCGCGACTGCTCAACCCGCCTTTTGCCTTTGCAGCAAGACGGCAAGCGCATCGAGCATCCCTTGCGCATCGGGATGCGAGGCAACTTCCAGATGGCACAAGCTAGCGCTTTTGAGGCGAGACGCCACTGCCTCGCTCATGGCTGCGACAAAGAGCGGCGGCTTAGGCGCATCGGGCATAGAATTTAGGAAGCGATCCGCCGCGTTTGGCGAGAAAATCGGCACTAACACAGGGCGCGATGCGCGCAGAACCGCCTGCGCCCCATCGCTCAACGGGCGTGAGACTTGGCGGTAAATGATCGCGGATTCAGTCTCTATTCCGGCGGAATTCAGCCGATTTTCGAGATCGAAGGCGACCTGCTCGCCCCTAAGAAACAGCAGTTTTCCGCCGAGCTCCCGCTGCGCGATCATTTCGCTCAACGTCTCCGCATCGCCCGGCCCGGCGATCGCATCGAACCCGGCCTCGCGTGCCGCCTGCGCCGTGCGCTGTCCCACGCAATAGGCGCGGCGACCCTGTCCCTGAGCCAGTCGTCGGAACGCGGCCACGGCATTTTGCGAGGTGAAGATTGCGGTCTGAAACTCGGGGATCGGCGTGTCTAGAGGCTCGATCTCCGTGAGCGGAGAGACCACGACGGGCCAATCATGCCCAAACCTGTTGCGAAATGCCTCGACGAATCCTTCTGCCGCGACGGCGGGTCGCGTGACGAGGAGAATCGGTCTCTCAGGCTGGCTGTCCATCCACCGCCCCGGGATTGTGCGAACGCTTCCCCGGTGTTACCTGCGTTGGATAACCCACGCAACAGGCGCCCCGATGACCGATAAGCTGACCTTTCTCGGGCTGGAATCGAGCTGCGACGATACGGCAGCGGCGATCGTGCGCCTGACGGATGGCCAGCCGGAGATCCTCTCGAGTGTCGTCGCCGGGCAGACCGATCTGCATGCGGCCTTCGGTGGCGTGGTCCCCGAAATCGCCGCGCGCGCGCATGCCGAGAAGCTCGATCTCTGCGTCGAAGAGGCGCTGGAAGAGGCCGGGCTTGGGCTCGACGCGCTGGATGGCATCGCGGTGACGGCGGGTCCGGGGCTGATCGGCGGGGTGATGTCGGGCGTGATGTGCGCCAAGGGTCTCGCCGCCGGGGCGGGTTTGCCGTTGGTTGGCGTTAACCACTTGGCGGGCCATGCGCTGACCCCGCGCCTGACCGACGGGCTGACATTTCCCTATCTGATGCTGCTGGTCTCGGGCGGGCATTGCCAGTTTCTGATCGCGAAAGGGCCGGAAGATTTCTCGCGGCTCGGCGGCACGATCGACGACGCGCCGGGCGAGGCCTTCGACAAGGCGGCGAAGCTGATGGCCCTGCCCCAACCCGGCGGACCCTCCGTCGAGGCCGAGGCGCGCAAGGGCGACCCCAAAGCTTTCGCTTTCCCGCGTCCCCTGCTGGATCGGCCCGGCTGCGATATGTCCTTCTCTGGGCTGAAGACCGCGCTGCTGCGCGCCCGCGATCAGGTGGTGGCGGAGCATGGCGGGCTGCCGCGCCAGATCCGCGCCGACCTTTGCGCGGGTTTCCAGCAAGCGATTGCGGATGTCCTGATCGAGAAGTCGCGGCGCGCCTTGGCGGAGTACCTGAAACTCGCACCCGCCAACCCCGGCTTCGCGGTCGCAGGCGGTGTCGCGGCAAATCAGGCCATTCGGGCTGGATTAGAGACTGTTTCACGGGAAATGGGCGCTGAATTCGTGGCCCCGCCCTTGAAGCTTTGCACCGATAACGCAGCGATGATCGCGTGGGCCGGGATCGAGCGGTTCCGCAGTGGCGCGCAAGACGGGATGGACCTGACCGCCCGCCCCCGCTGGCCGCTGGATCGCAGTGCCGCACCGCTTCTTGGATCGGGAAAGAAGGGGGCCAAGGCATGAGTATTTCGGTCCTGGGCGCGGGCGCTTTCGGCACGGCGATGGCGGTGACGCTGTCGCAAAACGGGCCGGTGACCCTTTGGGCGCGCGATGCCGAGCATGTGCAGGCCATGCGCGGGAGCGGCGAGAACGCACGCCGCCTTCCGGGTGTCAAACTGCCCGAAAACGTCACTATTTCGGCGGAAATCGCAGATGCGCTTCAGGCTGAGACGCTGCTTCTCGCGATGCCGATGCAGAAGATGGCCGGGTTTCTCGACACGCATTCCGACACGCTTGCGGGCAAGACCCTCGTCTCCTGCTCCAAGGGGATCGACCTCTCCACCGGCCAGGGGCCGACAGCCCTGATCCGCGCGAAAGTGCCGGGCGCGCGGGCTGCCGTGCTGACCGGACCGAGCTTTGCCGGCGATATCGCGCGCGGCCTTCCGACCGCGCTGACGCTTGCCTGCGCCGATCATTCCGAGGAGCTGCAGGCCGAGCTGTCGACACCGACGCTGCGGCTGTATCGCACGACCGACACGACCGGGGCGGAACTCGGCGGCGCGCTGAAGAATGTCTACGCGATCGCCGCAGGCACCGTGATCGGCGCGGGGCTTGGCGATTCCGCGCGCGCCGCGCTGATGACCCGCGGTTTCGCAGAGATGTTGCGGATCGCGATGGAATTGGGCGCCCGGCCCGAGACGCTGTCGGGCCTGTCGGGCTTCGGCGATCTGGTGCTGACCTGCACCTCGGCGCAATCGCGCAATTTCCGGCTGGGCCACGCGATCGGCGCGGGCGAAGCCTTCGATCCCTCGATCACCGTCGAGGGCGCCGCGACCGCGCAGGCCCTGAACAAGCTGGCCCATGCGCGCGGGTTGGAAATTCCGGTCGCCGCGATGGTTCTTGCGCTTACCGAACAGTCAATCAGCGTGGATGAGGCGATGCAGGCTCTGCTCGCCCGCCCCTTGAAGGAGGAATGAGATGTATTTTGCCGTGATCTGCCGCGACAAGCCCGGCGCTCTGCAAACCCGGATGGACAACCGCGAGAAGCACCTCGCCTATATCGAGGAGACCGGCGCGGTATTCATGGCGGGCCCGTTTCTCGAGAATGACCAGATGGTCGGCTCGCTCGTGATCGTGGAGGTCGACAGCCTCGAGGCCGCGCAGGACTGGGCCGCGAACGATCCCTATGCCAAGGCGGGGCTGTTCGAGGATGTGCAGGTCAAAGCGTGGAAAAAGGTGATCGGCTGATGCGGTACTGGCTGTTCAAATCGGAACCCAACAAGTTTTCCTGGGACGATCTGGTCGCCAAGGGCGATGCGGGCGAGGAATGGGACGGCATCCGCAACTATCTCGCGCGTAACAACATGCGCGAGATGAAGATCGGCGATCGCGGCCTGTTCTACCATTCGAATATCGGCAAGGAAGTCGTCGGGATCTGCGAGGTCGTGGCCGAGAGCCATCCGGATTCGACCACCGACGATCCGCGCTGGGATTGCGTGGACCTCAAGGCAGTGCGGCCCTTCACCAAGCCGGTGACGCTGGCCGATGTGAAAGGCGAGCCGCGCCTGTCGGAGATGTCGCTTGTAACCTCGATGCGGCTGTCGGTTCAGCCGGTCACCGAAGAGGAATGGAAGATCGTCTGCGAGATGGGCGAGACCGATCCGACCTGAGCCAGATAAAACAGGAGGGTTCCGGCACCCCAGCCAGAACCCTCCTTCACCCACGTGCACCCCTACGCACCACACGTGAAACTAAATCTCGGGTCTGGCCATCCTGGCCTCTGTCTTATCCGTATATGCAAAGATGCGGTCGCGCAAATGGCATCTACGGACAATATTCCTAAAATTCAGGGCGTTAACGGGAAACTCACGCCGAAAACGCGTGATTGCCATAGGGCGCCGCCGCACTAATCTAGGGGCATGCAGCCGGTCATTCTCGTCGCCCATGGATCCCCGTCAGAGCCTGAAATTCAGGAGAAGGCTCTGTTTTCCTTGGCCAATAAGGTCTCGGAGGAGATGCCGGGCCGCAAGATAGACGCCGCGACCCTTGCAAAGCCGGGATCGTTGGAGGCCGCCTTGGCGCGGCACGAAGATCCGGTGATCTATCCCTATTTCATGGCGCAGGGCTGGTTTACCAAGACCGAACTTCCCCGACGGCTGGAAGCGGCGGGCTCGCACGCGCGCCAGCTGGAGCCGTTCGGCGTCGATCCTGCGCTGCCCGATCTGCTGACCAGAGTGATCTTCGAAGCGCGCGCCTCGGAGGACATCCCCACCGACTCGCCCCTGATTCTCGTGGCGCACGGGTCGAAAATATCGCGGAAATCGCGCAATTCGGTTTACGACATGGCCGAAACCTTGGGCCGCAATCCAGCGATGCCGGAAATTCATGTGGCCCTGATCGAAGAGCCTCCGTTCCTCGAAGATGTGGCCCGCGCGCACCCGGATGGCGTGTGTCTGCCCTTCTTCGCGCTGCGGGCAGGACATGTGACAGGCGATATTCCTGAGGCCTTGCAAGCAGCTAGCTATCGGGGGCGCCTTTTACCCGAGATCGGGGCCCATCGTGAGGTTCCCGTCCTGATTGCACAGGCGATTTCGCGGGTCTGATCACGAACCTTCACGGACTCGTAGATTGTCACATAGCTGTTACATAATGTTTGCATAAGCGTCATCGAAGACCCCTAGGACCGCGCTGAGGCCACTCGACGGCCCAAATTTCAGAACACTGGGAGTGATCTATGAAATCGTTCAACCTCGCCGCCTCCGCGATCGCGATCGTTGCCGCTTCGGGCACCGCCGCTTTCGCGCGTGACAACATCCAGGTCGCCGGTTCCTCGACCGTGCTGCCCTACGCCTCCATCGTCGCCGAAGCCTTCGGCGAAAACTTCGATTACCCGACCCCGGTCGTGGAATCGGGCGGCTCCTCGGCTGGCCTGAAGCGCTTCTGCGAAGGCGTTGGCGAAAACACGATCGACGTCGCGAACGCTTCGCGCAAGATCAAGGACAAAGAAGTCGCGACCTGCGCCGACAACGGCGTCACCGACATCATGGAAGTCCGCATCGGCTATGACGGCATCGTCTTTGCGTCGCAAAAAGACGGCCCGGCCTTCAACGCTTTCACCCCCTCGGACATCTTCAACGCGCTCGGCGCGAAGGTCCTGAAGGACGGTTCGATCGTCGAGAACACCTACGGCAAGTGGAACGAGTTCAACTCGGACCTGCCGGATGCCGACATCATCGCCTTCATCCCGGGCACCAAGCACGGCACCCGTGAAGTCTTCGAAGAGAAAGTCCTGCTGCAGGGCTGCGAAGACACCGGCGCGATGCAGGCCATGGTCGACGGCGGCATGTCGGAAGACGACGCCGAGGACGCCTGCATGGCGGTCCGCACCGACGGCAAGGCTGTCGACATCGACGGCGACTACACCGAGACCCTCGCCCGCATCGGCTCGAACCCGAACGGCATCGGCGTCTTCGGTCTGGCGTTCTACGAGAACAACACCGACAAGCTGAAAGTCGCGACCATGTCGGGCGTCGAGCCCTCGACCGAGACCATCGCTTCGGGCGAGTACCCGGTGTCGCGTCCGCTCTACTTCTACGTCAAGAAAGCGCATATCGGCGTGATCCCCGGCCTGAAGGAATACGCTGAGTTCTTCGTCTCCGACGAGATCGCTGGCCCCGACGGCCCGCTCGCTCAGTACGGCCTCGTTGCCGACCCGGAACTGGCCAAGACCCAGGACGCCGTGGCGAACGAAGTGACCTTGGGTTCGGGCTCGTAATCGAGACCGCTATCTTCAGGGGGCGGCTTATTTCGCTGCCCCCTTTTTCCTTTTTGGTTATTTTCAACTGGTGGGGCTGAAATGCCTGTTTTGTGGATCGTTGTGATCGTGGTCGTGCTGGCGGCAATCGGCTTCGTGATGGGCCGTATGCGCGCGCTGAATTCAGCGGGCGAAGACCGACGGTCTCTGCACAGCCTGCCGAATTACTACGGCTTCAACGTCGCGATGTTCACCGCCGTCCCGGCGCTTCTTCTGCTGCTGGTCTGGATGGTGGCGCAGCCGCTGATCGTGAATGCCCGCGTCTCCGCCGAGATCCCCGATGCGCTGCTCGACGGCTCGAACATGAGCCTCGTGATGTCCGATGTCCGGCGCGTCGCCGACGGGCTCGACACCGCGATCGCCCAAGGCGCGCTGAGCGCACGGCAAGCCGCGAATATCGATCTGCAAACCATGGACCTGCGCGAAATTCTCGGCTCGGTCGGGGTCGCGCTCGGCTCCAGTGTCGATCCGGCGACGCTGAACGCGGCGCAGACCTATCGCGACATGACCTCGGTGGCCGATCTCGCGATGACGGTACTGGTTCTGCTGGCAGCCATCGCGGGCTTTGCCTTCGCCTACCTGCGCACGAACAAGGATTTCCGCGCCCGCAACACGGTGGAGAAAGGCGTGCGCGTTCTGCTGATCGCTGCGGCCTCCATCGCGATCCTGACGACGATCGGCATCGTTCTGTCGCTGGTCTTCAACACGGTCGAGTTCTTCCGCCTCTATCCGATCTCCGACTTCTTCTTCGGCACGACTTGGTCGCCGAGCTTCGGGGGCGGGTCGGAGCTGGGCATTCTGCCGCTTCTGTGGGGCACGCTCTATATCTCGCTGGTGGCGCTTCTCGTGGCGGTGCCGATCGGCCTGTTCGCCGCCGTCTACCTGTCGGAATACGCGACGAAATCAGTGCGCGGCGTCGTGAAACCGCTGCTCGAAGTCCTCGCCGGCATCCCGACCATCGTTTACGGCCTTTTCGCCCTACTGACCGTGGGCCCGTTCCTGCTGTCGATCTTCGGCGCGAATGGTCCGACCGCTGCGATGGCCGATGGTGGCTGGATGCATGCGGGTACGGCCGTGATGACCGCGGGTCTGGTAATGGGCATCATGCTGATCCCCTTCGTCTCCTCGCTGTCCGACGACATCATCAACGCGGTGCCGCAAAGCTTGCGCGACGGCTCCTATGGCCTCGGCGCGACGAAATCCGAAACGATCAAGCAGGTGATCCTGCCCGCAGCATTGCCCGGCATCGTCGGCGCCGTGCTTCTCGCAACCTCGCGCGCCATTGGCGAGACGATGATCGTGGTTCTGGGGGCAGGCGCCGCCGCGCGGCTCAGCATGAACCCGTTCGACGCGATGACCACCGTCACCGCCAAGATCGTCTCTCAGCTGACCGGTGACGCCGATTTCGCCTCCCCCGAGGCGCTGGTCGCCTTCGCGCTCGGCATGACGCTGTTCGTCCTGACGCTCGGGCTCAACATCTTCGCGCTCTACATCGTGCGCAAATACCGGGAGCAATACGAATGAGTGATGCGACCCAACACGGCGCAAGCCAGCCCGCGACGCGTTCGCTGCATCATGTCGATGCCCGCACGAAACGCCGCAACGCCTCCGAGAAGCGCTTCAAGGCGCTCGGCATCGGGGCGATCGGCATCGGCCTCGCTTTCCTCGTGATCCTGCTGGTGACGATCGTCTCCAACGGCGCGACCGCGTTTCAGCAGACTTTCATCGAAGTGCCGGTCCATCTGGACGCCGCGAAGCTCGACAAGAAGGGCAACCGCGATCCGGAGGATCTGAAGAAGGCGACGACCTTCACCTATAAGCCGCTGATCGAGAAAGCTCTGCTCGACGCCGTGCAGAAATCCGGCGCGACGACCGAGCTGGGCAAAGCCAAGGACATGAAGAACCTGATCTCGGCCTCGGCTGCGAGCCAGGTGCGCGACACGGTGCTCGCCGACCCGTCGATCATCGGCACGACGGTGGATTTCAAGATCCTCGCCTCGTCGCGGGTGGACAGCTACCTCAAGGGCCGCGTGCATCGCGACGAGATCGCCAAGGACAAGAACATCTCCGTGGCGCAGCTCGACCTCGTCGATCAGCTTCGCGACGCGGGCATCATCCATAAAGGTTTCAACTGGGCCTTCATCTTCGGCGCCGACGCCTCCGACAGCCGCGCCGAGCAGGCCGGGATCGGGATCTCGATGCTGGGCTCGTTCTACATGATGCTGGTGGTGCTAGTGCTGGCCCTGCCGATCGGGGTCGCCGCCTCGATCTATCTGGAAGAATTCGCGCCGAAGAACCGCTTCACCGACCTGATCGAGGTGAATATCTCGAACCTCGCAGCCGTGCCGTCGATCGTCTTCGGTATCCTCGGCCTCGCGGTCTTCATCCAGTTCGCGCATCTGCCGCAATCGGCCCCGCTGGTCGGTGGCCTCGTGCTGACGCTGATGACCCTGCCGACGATCATCATCTCGACCCGCGCCGCGCTGAAAGCCGTGCCGCCTTCGATCCGCGACGCCGCCCTCGGCGTTGGCGCATCGAAGATGCAATCGGTCTTCCACCACGTTCTGCCGCTGGCCATGCCCGGCATCCTGACCGGCACGATCATCGGTCTGGCGCAGGCTCTGGGCGAAACCGCGCCGCTCCTGCTGATCGGGATGGTGGGCTATATCGCGACCAACTCGCCGGACGGGTTCCTCGACGGGTTCGTCTCGCCCAACTCGGCCATGCCCGCGCAGATCTACGAGTGGGCCAAGCGCGCCGACCCGGCATTTTACGAACGCGCCTGGGGAGGTATCATCATTCTGCTGATCTTCCTTCTGGGCATGAACATCATCGCCATCATCCTGCGCCGCAAATTCGAGCGTCGTTGGTAAGGGAGCGCGAGACAAATGGAAGACATGAGCCTGACGGAGAGAGCCGTGACCACTGACGACATCAAGATCACCGCACGCAACGTGCAGGTCCATTACGGCGACACCCACGCGATCAAGGACGTCGATGTCGACATTCTCGACAAGACCGTCACCGCGTTCATCGGCCCGTCGGGCTGCGGGAAGTCGACCTTCCTGCGCTGCCTGAACCGGATGAACGACACGATCGATATCTGCCGCGTCGAGGGCGACATCAAACTCGACGGCGAAGACATCTACGACAAGCGCGTGGATCCGGTGCAGTTGCGCGCCAAGGTCGGCATGGTGTTCCAGAAACCGAACCCCTTCCCGAAGTCGATCTACGACAACGTGGCCTATGGGCCGAAAATCCACGGCCTGACGAAGAACAAGGCCGAGCTGGATCAGGTGGTCGAGGACTCGCTGCGCAAGGCCGCGCTGTGGAACGAGGTGAAAGATCGCCTGCACGCGCCCGGCACCGGGCTTTCGGGCGGTCAGCAACAGCGCCTGTGCATCGCGCGCGCCGTGGCGACCTCGCCGGAAGTGCTGCTGATGGACGAGCCCTGCTCGGCGCTCGATCCGATCGCGACCGCGCAGGTCGAGGAACTGATCGACGAACTTCGGGCGAATTTCTCGGTGGTGATCGTAACGCACTCGATGCAACAGGCCGCGCGCGTCAGTCAGAAGACCGCGTTCTTCCACCTCGGAAACCTCGTCGAATACGACGACACGGACAAGATTTTCACCAACCCGTCCGACAGCCGGACGGAAAGCTACATTACCGGCCGGATCGGCTGAGGAGGCAAATAATCATGAGCGAGCACATTCTTTCCGCCTTCGACCGCGACCTTGAGGCGGTGCAGGCATTGGTCGTCAAAATGGGCGGCCTCGTCGAGGAGCAGATCCTCGAAAGCGCCCGCGCGCTCGAAGTGCGCGATCTCGAACTGGCCGAGGAAATCCGCGGCCGCGACCGCGCCGTCGACGAGCTGGAAGAGAAGATCAACGAAGAGGCCGCGCGCCTGATCGCCCTGCGCGCCCCCGCCGCGCGCGACCTGCGCATGGCGCTCTCGGTCATCAAGATTTCGGCGAGCCTTGAGCGGGTCGGCGATTACGCGAAGAACATCGCCAAGCGCACGCAGGTTCTCTCCGACGGGCCGCAGATCAGTGGCACCGCGACCGCGATCCGCCGTATGGCGGGCACGACCGAAGCGATGCTGAAAGACGCGCTCGACGCCTATATCCAGCGCGACCCGAAACTGGCCGCCGATGTGCGCGAGCGCGATCTCGAAGTGGACCAGATGTATAACGCGCTGTTCCGCGAATTCCTGACCTACATGATGGAAGACCCGCGCAACATCACGCCCTGCATGCACCTGCATTTCATCGCCAAGAACATCGAGCGGATGGGCGACCATGCGACGACGATCGCCGAGCAGGTGATCTACCTCGTGACCGGCGAAATGCCGGAAGACGCGCGCCCGAAAAGCTCTAGCGTGGTTTGACGGAGACCTCAGAGATGTCGCCAGCCCAACAACCCTGTGTCCTCGTGGTCGAAGACGAAAACGCCCAGCGCGAAGTTCTCAGCTACAATCTCGAAGCCGAAGGGTTTCGCGTCGTGATGGCGGAGAACGGAGACGAGGGCCTCTTGTTCCTGAAGGAAGAGAAGCCCGATCTGATCGTGCTGGACTGGATGCTGCCCAATGTCTCCGGCATCGAGATTTGTCGCCGGGTGAAGGCCAATTCCGAGACCCGCAACATCCCTGTCATCATGCTCTCGGCACGCTCCGAAGAGGTGGATCGGGTGCGGGGCCTCGAGACCGGCGCGGATGACTACGTCGTGAAACCCTATTCGGTCGTCGAGCTGATGGCCCGCGTCCGCACCCAGCTGCGCCGCACGCGGCCCGCGACGATGGGCGAGCGGCTGAGCTTCGAGGACATTATCCTCGATGCCGAGGAACATCGCGTCTTCCGCAACGGCCAACCGCTGAAACTCGGGCCGACCGAGTTCCGGCTGCTCTCGACGATGATGGAAAAACCGGGCCGCGTCTGGACCCGCGATCAACTGCTCGACCGGGTCTGGGGGCGCGACATCTATGTCGACACCCGCACCATCGACGTCCATGTCGGGCGGCTGCGCAAGGCGCTGATGGCCAATGGCGGAGATGATCCGGTGCGCACGGTGCGCGGCACGGGCTACGCGCTGGGATAAAGCGAAACAGGCGCGCGGATCACCGCGCGCCTTTTCAATTCAGTCCTTCAGGCACAGCTTGCACGAGGCAAGCGCCGCCATATTGAGGATGTCGTTCACCGTGGACGTGGTCGAGCACAGCTGCACCGCGTGGCTCGTCCCGGTCAGGATCGGGCCGATCACGGTGGCGCCCGCCATCTCCTGCATCAGTTTCACAGAGATCGACGCCGAATGGCGTGCCGGCACGACGAGAATGTTGGCGGGGCCGGTCAGACGGCAGAACGGGTAGTTCTTCATCTGATCCATGTTGAGCGCCACATCGACGGTCATCTCGCCATCATACTCGAAATCCGCCCCGCGCGCGTCGAGCACTTTCGGCGCGACATGCATCTTCGTGGCCCGTTCCGAGACCGGATAGCCGAAGGTCGAGAAGGAGCAGAAGGCCACACGCGGCTCGAGGCCCAGACCCCGCGCCACATGCGCGCCCGCCGTCGCGATATCGGCCAGATCGTTCTCGTCGGGCCATTCATGCACCAGCGTATCGCCGATCAGCACGACCCGGCCTTTGTTCAGCAGGGCGGTGATTCCGACCGCCCCATCCGAAGGCTTCGCATCGATGACCTTGTTGATCAATTCCAGCACATGGGCCGATTTCCGGGTCGCGCCCGTGACCATCGCGTCGCCATGCCCATGGACCAGCATCAGCGCCGCGAAGACATGCCGGTCGCGCGTCGCCAGCTTATGCGCATCCTCGCGGTCCACACCCTGCCGTTGCAGGCGCTTATACAGGAAATCCTTGTAGCTCTCGGTATTCTTGGAATTGGCCGCATTCACCACGCGCAGCTCGCGATAGGCATCGCCCAAGCCAGCCGCTTCGAGCTTTTCCTTCACGTCCTGCTCGCGGCCCACGACCAGAGCCTCGCCCATGCCGGAGCGCTGATAGGCCACGGCGGCGCGCAGCACCCGCTCGTCATCGCCCTCGGCAAAGATCATCTTCGCCTGAGCCTGACGCGCACGGCTCTGGATGCCCTGCAGGATCGAGGCGGTCGGGTCCATCCGGGCTTTCAGGCTTTGGGCATACCCCTCCATGTCGATGATCGGACGCCGCGCGACACCGGTATCCATCCCGGCTTTCGCAACCGCCGGCGGGATCACGTGGATCAGCCGCGGGTCGAACGGCGTCGGAATGATGTAATCGCGCCCGAAGCTGAGTTTGCGCCCATAGGCCATCGCGACCTCGTCGGGCACATCCTCGCGGGCAAGCTCCGCCAGAGCGTTGGCGCAGGCGATCTTCATCTCGTCATTGATCGCGCGGGCGTGGATGTCGAGCGCGCCGCGGAACAGATAGGGGAAGCCGAGGACGTTGTTCACCTGGTTCGGGTAATCCGACCGCCCCGTCGCCACGATCGCATCGGGACGCACCGATTGCGCCTCTTCCGGCGTGATCTCCGGATCCGGGTTCGCCATCGCGAAGATCACCGGATTGTCGGCCATCGACTGCACCATCTCGGGCGTCACCGCGCCCTTGGCCGACACGCCAAGGAACACATCCGCGCCTTCCATCGCCTCTTCGAGCGAGCGCGCATCGGTCACCGCCGCATGGGCCGATTTCCACTGGTTCATACCCTCGGTGCGACCCTGATAGATCACGCCCTTGGTGTCGCACATGATGCAGTTGTCGTGCTTCGCACCCATCGCCTTCACAAGCTCCAGACAGGCGATGCCCGCAGCGCCCGCGCCGTTCAGCACGATCTTGCAGTCCTCGATCTTCTTGCCCGACAGCTCCAGCGCGTTGATCAGCCCCGCCGCACAGATCACCGCCGTGCCGTGCTGATCGTCGTGGAACACCGGGATGTCCATCAGCTCCTTGAGCCGCTGCTCGATGATGAAACATTCCGGCGCCTTGATATCCTCGAGGTTGATCCCCCCGAAGGTCGGCCCCATCAGCTTCACCGCGTTGATGATCTCGTCGGCATCCTCGGTATCGAGCTCGATATCGATCGCGTTCACGTCAGCGAAGCGCTTGAAGAGAACCGCCTTGCCCTCCATCACCGGTTTCGACGCCAGCGCCCCGAGATTGCCGAGCCCTAGAATGGCCGAACCGTTCGAGATCACGGCGACCATGTTGCCCTTCACGGTGTAATCGTAGGCCAGTTCGGGGTTCTCGGCGATCGCCTCCACCGGAACCGCGACGCCGGGACTGTAGGCCAGCGACAGATCGCGCTGCGACGTCATCGGCTTCGACGCCGTGATGTCATATTTGCCCGGATGTGGGTCGAGGTGATAGGCCAACGCCTCTTCGGGCGTGATACGGTTCTTGCTGGGCATTGGGCCGGTGCTCCTCCTGCAGGTCCGAACCCGTTTAACGTCCCGTGATCCGTCACTCAACGGAATTGCGCCCGAATCCGGGGTTTTGTAGGGTCGCACGACCAGCAAATGGGGGGCACATGGCCAAGCCGACCGTCACACCGATGATGGAACAGTATCTGGGGATCAAGGAGGCCAATCCGGGCGCGCTCCTGTTCTATCGGATGGGTGATTTCTACGAGATGTTCTTTCAGGACGCGGTCGATGCCGCATCCGCGCTCGACATCGCGCTGACCAAGCGCGGTCAGCACATGGGCGAGGATATCGCGATGTGCGGCGTTCCCGTGCACGCGGCCGAGGGCTACCTGCTGACGCTGATCCGCAAAGGCTTCCGCGTGGCGATCGCCGAGCAGATGGAGGACCCGGCCGAGGCGAAGAAGCGCGGCTCGAAATCCGTCGTGAAACGCGATGTGGTGCGGCTGGTCACGCCCGGCACGCTGACCGAGGAAAGCCTGCTGGAGGCTCGCCGCCACAACTTCCTCGCCGCCTGGGCGGAAGTGCGCGACGAGGCCGCGATCGCCTGGGTCGATATCTCCACCGGCGAGTTCCGTGTGACGCCCTGCCCACTGTCGCGGCTGGGGCCGGAACTAGCCCGGCTTGCGCCGCGTGAAGTTCTGGTCAGCGAGGTAAAAGAGGGCGATTGCGCCGAAATAGTCTCTGATATGCGGGCCGCGATGACGCCCTTGTCCCGCGCGAGCTTCGACAGTCAGGCCGCCGAGACGCGGCTTCTGTCGCTCTATTCGATCGGGTCTCTCGATGCTTTCGGCAGCTTCACCCGCGCCGAGATGGCCGCGATGGGAGCGATCGTCGATTACCTCGAGATCACGCAGAAGGGCAAACTGCCCCTGCTGCGCCGTCCCGTGCATGAAGACAGCGGCGCGGCGATGCAGATCGACGCCGCCACGCGGCGTAATCTGGAATTGACGCAGGCTCTGTCAGGCGGACGCGAAGGCTCGCTCCTCAACGCCATCGACCGCACGGTGACGGCAGGTGGCGCGCGGCTTCTGGAACGCCGGATCTCCGCCCCCTCTCGGAACCTGACCGAAATCCACGCGCGGCACGATTCCGTGCGTTTTCTGCTGGAGCAGGGTCGATTTGCCGAAGATATCCGCGCCGATCTGAAGCGCTGCCCCGATATGGATCGCGCGCTGTCACGTCTCGCCCTCGACCGTGGCGGCCCGCGCGACATGGCCGCGATCCGCAACGGGTTGGAGCAGGCCGAGCGGATCGCCGAAGCCGTGGCCGCCGTCGAGGCCCCACCGCTGCTCGCCGAGGCTGCGAAAGCCCTCATGGGCCATGACGATCTCACCGCCCTTCTGGATGCGGCGCTCATCGCGGAACCGCCGCTTCTCGCGCGCGATGGCGGCTTCATTGCGACGGGCTATGACGAAGATCTCGACCAGACGCGCCAACTGCGCGACGAAGGCCGCGGCGTGATCGCGAAGATGCAGGCCGAATATATCGAGGCCACCGGGATCAATTCGCTGAAGATCAAGCACAACAACGTGCTGGGCTATTTCATCGAAACCACGGCCACCCATGCCGAGAAGATGCTCGCCCCGCCGCTGTCGGAACGCTTCATCCATCGTCAGACCACCGCGAACCAGGTGCGCTTCACGACCGTCGAACTGAGCGAGATCGAAACCCGGATTCTCAATGCCGGAAACCATGCGCTGGAGATCGAAAAAAGGCTCTATTCCAGCCTAAGACAGGCCATTCTCGACCGCGCGGGCCCGATCAACGAAGCCTCGCGCGCACTTGCCGAAATCGACCTCGCCAGCGCTTTCGCGACGCTCGCCCGCAACGAAGACTGGGCAGAACCCACCGTCGATGACAGCCACGCGTTCGAGATCGAGGGTGGGCGGCATCCGGTCGTCGAAGCCTCGCTGAAAAAATCCGGCGAGCCTTTCATCGCGAATGACTGCGAACTGACCGAGGGCGCGACGCCCGCGATCTGGCTGCTCACCGGTCCGAACATGGCCGGTAAATCGACCTTCCTGCGGCAGAACGCCCTGATCGCGCTTCTCGCACAGGCGGGCAGCTTCGTTCCGGCGAAATCCGCCCATATCGGCCTTGTGTCTCAACTCTTCAGCCGCGTCGGTGCGGCGGACGATCTGGCGCGGGGCCGGTCGACCTTCATGGTGGAGATGGTCGAAACCGCCGCGATCCTCAATCAGGCTGACGACCGCGCTCTGGTCATTCTCGACGAGATCGGCCGCGGCACCGCGACCTATGACGGGCTCTCGATCGCTTGGGCCGTCATGGAACATCTGCACGCGTCCAACCGTTGCCGCGCGCTCTTCGCGACCCACTACCACGAGATGACCGCGCTTTCGGCCAAGCTGGACGGCGTCGAGAATGCGACCGTCGCGGTGAAGGAATGGGAAGGCGAGGTGATCTTCCTGCACGAGGTTCGCAAAGGCGCCGCCGACCGCTCCTACGGCGTTCAGGTCGCGCGCCTCGCCGGGCTTCCGCATTCCGTCGTGGAACGCGCCCGGATCGTGCTCGATGCGCTGGAGAAAGGCGAGCGCGAAGGTGGCGGCAAGAAACAGGCGGTGATCGACGATCTGCCCCTGTTTTCAGTGTCTAACACACCACAACCGGCCGCCGCGCCTACTGGTCCGTCGGAGCTGGAAGAGCGGCTGAAAGCTCTCATTCCGGACGACATGACACCGAAAGACGCGCTCGACGCTCTCTACGAGCTTCGCGCGCTTCTCAAGGAGTGATCTTCGTTTTGGAGAAAATATCTCGGGGGTCTGGGGGCAGCGCCCCCAGCCTTGCCGATCAGGATTTCGGAGTGGAGCTGACGCCCACTTTCGCCGGTCGCAGCAGCCGGTCGTGGATCATGAAGCCGTTCTCCATGACCTGAATGATGTCGCCGGCCTTGGTGCCGGGCGCGGGCGCTTCGAACATCGCCTCATGCATCTGCGGGTCGAATTTCTCACCGACCTCGGGCGCCACCGTGGTGATGCCGTGACGGGCGAACACGTTGAGCAATTCGCGCTGGGTCAGTTCGACGCCTTCGAGGAACGGCCCGGCCTGCGAACGAACGTCCTCATTCGCGGCTTCGAGCGCACGCGAGAGCGCGTCGAACACGGGCAGCATGTCGCGCGCAAGGCGCGTGCCGCCATAATTCGAGGCTTCCTGACGTTCCTTGTCGGCACGTTTGCGCGCGTTCTCGGCATCTGCCAGCGCGCGCATGAATCGGTCGCGATAATCGTCGCGCTCCGCACGCAATGCCTCGAGCTCGTCGGCCTCTTCGGCCATCACATCTTCGAAACTCTCGTCGATATGCGCCTGATCCTCGGCAATCTCGTCTTTTTTCTCGCTCATGCCATTCATCCTTTGCCCTGGCCGGAGATCATCCGCCCGACCAGTTGCGCTGTGTAGTCCACGATCGGCACGATGCGCCCGTAGTTGAGCCGGGTCGGCCCAATCACGCCCACCGCACCAATGATCTTTCGGTCAGCGTTCATATATGGAGAGACGACCAAAGAGGAACCCGAAAGAGAGAAAAGTTTGTTCTCTGAGCCAATAAAAATACGCACGCCTTCGCCATCCTCGGCCAGATCGAGGAATTCGGCGATGTCCCGCTTCCGCTCGAGATCGTCGAAGAGCGAGCGGATCCGGTCGAGGTCGTCTTCGGAGCCCAAAAGATTGGCACGACCGCGCACGATCAGCCGCTCGTAGCGCTCGCCCTTGTTCTCCCAAGCCGCCAATCCGCTGTCGATCAGCTCGGTCGCGAGCGAATCGATTTCGGTGCGGTGATTTGCGATCTCGCGGGCGATGTGACCACGCAGCTCCGACAGGGTTTTCCCCTCCGCCATCGCGTTGAGGAAATTCGCGGCTTCCCGCATCGAGGACGGCGTCTGACCCAGCGGCGGCGTGAAGACCCGGTTTTCCACCTGCCCGTCCGCGAAGACGAGCACCACCAGCGCCCGGTCGGGCGAGAGCGAGACGAATTCGATATGCCGGATCGGGGCTTCGTGTTTCGGCGTCAGAACGAGGCTCGCGCCCTGCGTCATCCCCGAAAGCGCATTCGAAACCCGATCCAACAAAGACCCTACATCGCCTGAATTCGCCCCCATCGTGGCATCGAGCGCGGCGCGGTCCTCTTCGCCGAGATGGTTAACTTCCATCACCCCATCGACGAACAGCCGCAGGCCCGTCTGCGTCGGAACACGTCCGGCAGAGACATGGGGGCTGTCCAGAAGCCCGAGATATTCGAGGTCCTGCATCACGTTGCGGATCGTCGCCGCCGAGAGCTTCTCGTTCATCTCTCGGGTCAGGCTCCGCGAGCCCACGGGACCGCCGGTCGTCAGATAGCCTTCGACCACCCGGCGAAACACTTCGCGGGAGCGGTCGTTCAGTTCGGAAAGAATATCGTTCTGTTCACTCATCGCGCTTCATCCCTGCTGACTTAAAGCCGCGCGAAGCCGAAGGTCAATCACGGCACGGGGGTTGCATCGCTGCGCATGGGCGATCAAATGGGGTGAATTCATTAGAAAGGACCCCACGATGCGCCCATCCGGCAGAGAGTTAAGTGAACTTCGCCCGATTTCAATCGAGACCGGGGTTACGAAACACGCAGAAGGGTCTTGCCTGATCAAAATGGGCGACACCCATGTGCTGTGCACCGCCACGATCGAAGACCGCGCGCCGTCTTTCCTCAAAGGCTCTGGCCTTGGCTGGGTGACGGCGGAATACGGCATGCTGCCGCGCGCGACCAACACGCGTAACCGTCGCGAGGCCGCGGCAGGCAAGCAAGGCGGAAGAACCGTTGAAATTCAACGACTTATCGGTCGCGCACTGCGCGCTGGCGTCGATCGCTCCGCGCTTGGCGAACGTCAAATCGTCGTCGATTGCGATGTGATCCAGGCCGATGGCGGCACGCGCTGCGCCTCGATCACCGGCGGTTGGGTCGCGCTGCGTCTGGCTGCGAACAAGCTGATGAAATCGGGCGCCTGCACTTCCGATCCGCTTCTCGACCATGTCGCGGCCCTGTCCTGCGGCATTTATGCGGGCCAGCCGGTCGCCGATCTCGACTATGCCGAGGATAGCGAAGCGGGCACCGACGGGAATTTCATCATGACTGGCGCTGGCAAGCTGATCGAAGTGCAGATGTCGGCGGAAGGCGCGACCTTCTCGCGCGAACAGATGGATCGGCTTCTCGATCTGGCCGAAGAAGGCGCGGCGAAGCTCGTCGAAATGCAGAAAGCGGCCATCGGATGAGGAGCTTCACCGAAAAGAAGCTGCTGGTTGCGACCCATAACGCCGGAAAGCTCGAGGAGATCAAAGCTATCCTCGCGCCTTTCGGCGTCGAGGTCGTCGGCGCGAAGGAAATGAACCTCCCCGAGCCGGAAGAAACCGAGAGCACCTTCGTCGGCAATGCGCGGATCAAGGCCCATGCCGCGGCGAAAGCGACCGGCCTGCCCGCCTTGGCGGACGATTCCGGCATTGAAGTCGACTGTCTCGACGGTGCGCCGGGCGTTTACACGGCCGATTGGGCGACCACCCCGAACGGCCGCGACTTCACCATGGCGATGGAAAAGACCTGGAAGGCCTGCGACGAGATTGAAGCGGACCTGCCGCGGACCGCGCGCTTCCGCTCGACCCTGGTTCTGGCCTGGCCCGACGGGCATGACGAGGTGTTCGACGGCCGTGTCGAAGGCCAGCTGGTTTGGCCGATGCGCGGCGCTTTGGGGCATGGCTATGACCCGATGTTCCAGCCCGATGGCTTTGAGCTGACCTTCGCGGAGATGGATCCCGCGCAAAAGAACGAGATTTCGCACCGTGCGGATGCTTTCCGCAAGTTCGTGACGATTTTCGAAGCGCAATGACCGAGGATTGGCGGCACGGAGGGTTCGGCCTCTACCTTCACTGGCCGTTCTGTGCCGCCAAATGCCCCTATTGCGACTTCAATTCGCATGTCGCGACCGCCATCGACCAGAAACGATGGCTCTCTGCCTATCTCAGCGAACTCGACCGTTATGCGGCGCAGACGGAAGGCCGGATTTTGAACACGGTTTTCTTCGGCGGCGGCACACCCTCGCTGATGGATCCCGAGATCGTCGCCGCGATCATCGAACGCATCCGTAGAAACTGGCAAACCAGCAACGATTTCGAGATTACCCTCGAAGCGAACCCCACAAGTGTCGAATCCGGGCGGTTTAGAGCCTTTTCCAAGGCTGGCGTGAACCGCGTCTCGATGGGAATGCAAGCCCTGAATGACGAAGATCTCCGTCGCTTGGGCCGGATGCACTCGGTCGCAGAAGGCCAAAAAGCTTTCGACATCGCGCGCAAGCAGTTCGATCGCGTGAGCTTTGATCTGATCTACGCGCGCCAGCACCAGACGATCGAGGAGTGGAAAGCAGAGCTGGACGAGGCGCTGGAAATGGCGGTCGATCATCTCTCGCTCTATCAGCTGACCATCGAACCGGGCACGGTTTTCGGCGCGCGGCAGGACGCGGGCAAGCTGCGCGGTATTCCGGAGGACGATATCTCCGCCGAGATGTACTTCGCGACGCAGGAAATCTGCGAGAAGCACGGCCTGCCCGCCTATGAGATCTCGAACCACGCGCGCCCGGGTGCCGAGAGCCGCCATAACCTGATTTACTGGCGTTATGGCGACTATATCGGCATCGGCCCCGGCGCACATGGGCGCCTGACCGAAAATGGTGTCCGCCACGCCACCGATACGCTCAAACAGCCCGGCGCCTGGCTTGCGCAGGTGGAAAAAACCGGTGCCGGAGAGAACGAACGCGCCGCCCTGCCCCGCGAAGAACAGGCAATCGAATATCTTTTGTTCGCGCTGCGCCTGTCCGAAGGGCTCGAGATGGAACGGTTCAACAAAATCTCGCGTTCTCCGCTCGATGAGGCGACAATGCGCCATCTTGAGGATATTGGCATGGTCAAAAGAGAGAACGGATTTCTGCGCGCAACGGATCAAGGCCGCCCGGTTTTGAACGCCATTATTCGCGATCTTATCCCCTGATGCGCATCCTCTGGCTCACGCTTGGCATCATCTCGGCTGGGATCGGGATCATCGGGCTGTTTCTGCCACTCGTCCCGACCGTACCGTTGATGCTTCTGGCGACCTTTTGCTTCGCGCGCTCCTCTGATCGTCTGCACAACTGGATCATCACCCATCCGCGCTTCGGGCCGCAGGTTATCGACTGGCAGGAACGGCGCGCCATCGCAAAACGTGCGAAAATCGCCGCAACAGTGTCTGTTTTCGCGGCTTTCGGCCTGTCTTTGGCCTTCCGGTTACCGGTCGAAATTCTGACGATTCAGGGGATCACCCTGCTCGGCGTCCTGATTTTCATCTGGACGCGCCCGAATAGCTGATCAGCCGTTGCTGAGCATCTGGCAAAGCTTGTCGAGCTCCTCCAGATCGTCGTAAGCAATCGTAATCTTGCCGCCACCGCTGCTGGTATGATCGATCGCGACCTTCATCCCGATGGTCGCGGACAGATCGCCCTCGAGCGCCCGCGTGTCAGCGTCTTTCTGGGGCTTCGGACGCGCTTTGCGCTCTTCCCCGCCCTGCTGCTTCTTCGCAAGCTTCTCGACATCGCGCACCGAAAGCGTCTTCGCAACGGCCTGTTTCGCGAGGCTGACCGGATCTTCCGCGGTGATCATCGCCCGCGCATGACCGGCGGACAGCTTCCCCTCGCGCAGATAGACCTGCACTTCTTCGGGCAGCTGCAGCAGACGCATCAGATTCGCGATGTGGCTACGGCTTTTCGACAGCGCTTCGGCCAGTTTCTCCTGCGTATGCCCAAAGCGGCTCATCAACTGCTTATAGGCAAGCGCCTCTTCGAGCGCATTGAGGTCGGCGCGCTGAATATTCTCGATAATCGCGACTTCCAGCACTTCCGTGTCGTTGAATTCGCGAATGATGACCGGAAGCTGGTGCAGCTTGGCCATCTGCGACGCGCGCCACCGGCGTTCACCGGCCACGATCTCGTAATGATCGGGCTTCGTCGGGTGTTTGCGCACGATAAGCGGCTGAATCACGCCCTTTTCGCGGATCGAAGACGCCAGTTCTTCCAAAGCGGCCGGCTCGAAATCGCGACGCGGCTGATCGGGGTTCGGCTCGATCTTCTCGACCGGGACATATTGCTCCGGGCGACGCGGAGACGTCGTCGTCTCGGCCGGATTCAAATCAACATCCGCCATCAAAGCCGACAAACCACGCCCCAATCCACGCTTTTCGCGTTCCTTTGCCATTCTCACACCGCCTTTGCCAGTTCATGCCGCGACATCAATTCGCTGGCGAGATTCCGATAGGCCAATGCCCCGCGCGAACTGCTGTCGTAGCTGAGCACCGGCATCGCGTAGGATGGCGCCTCGGAGACCCGCACATTCCTCGGGATCATCGTCCGGAACACCAACTCGCCCAACGTCGCACGCGCATCCGCCTCCACCTGCTGCGAGAGATTGTTCCGCACGTCATACATCGTGAGAACGACCCCCTCGATTCGCAGGTTACGATTCGCGCTCAGGCGGATCTCCCGGATCGTCAGCATCAGCTGCGAAAGCCCTTCGAGCGCGAAGAACTCCGCCTGCAGCGGCACCAGAACCGAATGCGACGCAACCATCGCGTTGATCGTCAGAAGGCTCAACGATGGCGGGCAATCGATCAAGATATAGTCGAAGCCATAGCTATCAACATCTGGATGTCGTAGCGCGTCATGCAGAAGGAAGCTGCGCTTTTCGGTCGAGACAAGCTCCATATCCGCCGAAGACAGGTCCGTCGTGGCCGGGCAGAGGTAAAGACCGTCGATCTCGGTCTTATGCAGAACCGAGGAAACCGGCGCGTCTTCGATCAGCAGATCGTAGGTCGTCAGCTCGCGATCATCGGGCTCGATACCCAGGCCCGTCGACGCATTCCCCTGCGGATCGAGATCGATCAGAAGAACCTTCCGCCCGGCTTCAACCAGCCCTGCAGCGAGGTTGATCGCCGTCGTCGTCTTCCCCACGCCGCCTTTCTGGTTCGCAATCGCAATGATTTTCGGTTCATTTGCGCGAATTGGATCAGACACGCTCGGCTCCGTGGATTTTCAGGACAACACTGTTTGGATCGCTGAGGCTTTCGATCGCCTCGTAGTCAAAGGACCAGCTTTCCTGCGCCTGCGCAAGTTCTTCCTGCCAGCGCGCGCCCTTCGGGAAGATAGCGATGCCGGAGGGCTTCAGATGCCGGGCGCTGAATTCCAGTAGTTTCGGCAGATTCGCGAGGGCTCGGGCCGAGACGACATCGGCCTTCAGCGGCGCAATCTCTTCGATTCGTTGCGCGAAAACGCGGATATTGAGCGACAGCTCCCGAGTGACCGTCGAGAGAAAGGCCGATTTTCGGAGATCCGATTCGACCAAAATGACCTGGCGTTCCGGCGCCTTTTCCGCCGACAGAATCGCGATCACCAAACCCGGAAAGCCGCCCCCTGCCCCGAAATCTGCCCAAATCCGTGCATTTTCCGGTGCCATCGCGAAAATCTGGGCCGAATCGAGAAAGTGGCGCGACCACATATCCTCCAAAGTCGACTTCGCGACGAGGTTAATCGCGGGATTCCACTTCTTGAGCAGCGCCTCATAGGCAAACAGCTTATCCAATGTTTCACGTGAAACATCGAATCGCGTGGCGAACTCTTCGGCCTCAGGCGTCGTCATGCAGAGCGTTCCCGCTTCGACTGCCGCAGGCGCGCCAAGATCAAAGTCAGCGCCGCGGGAGTTACGCCGTCGAAACGTCCCGCCTGCCCCAAAGTTTTCGGCATCGCGCGCTTGAGTTTGCCCTTCAACTCGTTCGAGAGCCCCTGCAGGGAATCGAAATCGAAATCTTCGGGAATTTCCCATCCCTCATCGCGCTTAAGGGAAGCCGCGTCGACCTCCTGACGCGCAACGTAATTCGCATAGAGCGCATCGATCGACAGCTGCCGCGCCGTCTCATCTGAGAGATTCTGCAATTCCGGCAGCGCCTCTTGCAGCGCGGGCATCGTGATATCGGGGAAAGACAGCAGATCGAAAGCCGTCCGCCGCGTCCCGTCCTCGTTCACCTTGAAGCCCTTCGCCTTGGCCTCTTTGGGCGTCAGCGAAATCGACTGCAGCAGCTCCCGCCCTGCCGTTAGATCGGCGGATTTCTCTTCAAAGAGAGCCCGGCGCGTCTCGCCGACACAGCCGATCTCGATCCCCATCCCCGTCAAGCGCTGGTCGGCATTGTCGGCCCGCAACGACAGACGGAACTCGGCCCGCGAGGTAAACATGCGGTAAGGTTCGGTTACCCCGCGCGAGGTCAGATCGTCGATCATCACGCCGATATAGCTCGACGTCCGGCTGAAATGCACCGGCGCGCCCGCCTTCGCAGAGGATGCTGCATTCAAGCCAGCGACGAGGCCCTGAGCTGCGGCCTCCTCATATCCTGTGGTCCCGTTGATCTGACCCGCAAGATATAGGCCAGGGACGGCACGCAACTGCAGCGTCGCGTCCAGCGCGCGCGGATCGACATAGTCATATTCGATCGCGTAACCGGGCTGCAGGATCTTCGCCTCCTCCAACCCGAAGATCGAATGGACGTAATCTTCCTGAACATCGACCGGCAGCGAGGTGGAAATCCCGTTCGGATAGACCGTGTCGTCGTCCAGGCCTTCCGGCTCGAGGAAAATCTGATGCGAGTCCTTATCCGCGAAGCGCACGACCTTATCTTCGATCGACGGGCAATAGCGGGGCCCCACCCCGGAAATATGACCGCCATACATCGCCGAGCGGTCAAGGTTGCCCCGGATGATGTCATGCGTCCGCGCGTTCGTATGGGTGATCCCGCACGAGATCTGCCCGACCTCGGGGGTCCGGTTCAGGAAAGAAAACATCACTGGATCATCATCGCCGGGCTGGCTCTCCAGCTTATCCCAGGCAATCGTCTTCCCATCCAGCCGCGGCGGCGTGCCCGTTTTAAGGCGCCCCATCGGCAGATCCATCGCGTAAAGCCGTTCCGCCAGCGCGCGCGAGGGCCGATCCCCGATGCGACCACCCGGACGCTGCTGGTCACCAATATGGATCACGCCATTCAGGAACGTCCCAGACGTCAGGATCGCCGACTGACAGTTCAACGTCAGACCATCGGCCAGCACCACGCCGGTGACCCGACCGCCTTCGACGCGTAGATCGGTCACCTCACCCTCGATCACCTCGAGGTTGGGCTGCGCTGCGGTCATACGTTGGGCAGCCTCGCGGTAGAGTTTGCGATCCGCCTGAGCGCGCGGGCCTTGCACGGCGGGGCCTTTACGTCGGTTAAGAAGGCGAAACTGGATACCCGCGGCGTCGGCAAACCGCCCCATCACCCCATCCAGCGCATCGATCTCACGCACCAGATGGCCCTTACCGAGCCCACCGATCGCCGGATTGCACGACATCACCCCGATCGCATCGGCGCGAAGCGTCACCAAAGCCACCTGCGCACCCATCCGGGCCGCCGCATGGGCTGCCTCGGTTCCGGCGTGCCCGCCTCCGATCACGATGACGTCGTAATGTTTCACGTGAAACACTCCTTACTTTCCGATGCAGAAGCTCGAGAAAATTTCGTCCAACAGGTTCTCGACATCCACCCGACCGAGCAACGCTT